>NZ_JAEUPY010000638.1 GCF_016790065.1 Steroidobacter sp. | reverse complement strand
AAGCCGACGACGTCATCGGCACGCTGGCGCTACAAGCAGCGGCACAAGGTTTCGATGTGCTCATCTCCACCGGCGACAAAGACATGTCGCAGCTGGTGAACGAGCGCATCACGCTGGTCAACACCATGACCGGCTCACGCTACGACCGCGCGGGCGTGAAGACGAAGTTCGATGTGTATCCCGAACAAATCGTCGACTATCTCGCGCTGGTCGGCGACACCTCGGACAACATTCCCGGCATCCCCAAGGTCGGCCCGAAGACGGCCGCGAAATGGCTGGGCGAATACGGCACGCTCGACAAGCTGGTCGAAAACGCCGCGGCCATCACCGGCAAGGTCGGTGAGAATCTGCGCGCCGGCATGAAAGAGCTGGAGCTATCGCGCAAGCTCGCGACGCTAGAAACCAACGTCAAGCTGGATCAGCCGTTCGAATCGCTGCGAGTCGGCGAGCCGGATCGCGAGAAGCTGAAAGAGATCTTCACCCGATTCGAGTTTCGCGCACTGTTGAAACAGTTCGTCGGAGCTGATGCCGCCGACGCGGCTCAAACGGCAGCGACACCGAGCGCTGCTCCGTCCGATTCACCTGCTTCAGAAGCTGTAACGCCGGTTGTCGCACCGGTGCCTCGCACCTACGAAACCGTGCTGACCACTGAGGCACTCGATGCGTGGGTCGCGAAGCTGAAAACAGCGGATGTGATTTCGCTGAACCTCTCGACTACGTCCGGCAGCTATATGCAGGCCGACATCGTCGGCATCGCCGTCAGCGTCGAGCCGGGCAAGGTCGCTTACATCCCGGTGAGTCACGACTTTCCTGGCGCGCCGACTCAACTGTCGCGCGACACGGTACTGCAAGCGCTGCGACCGGTGCTGGAAGCGGAACGGCCGCTCAAGGTCGGCCACGACCTGAAATTCAAAGCTCACGTGCTGAAGCGTGCGGGCATCGAGCTGCGCGGCGAGCAATTCGACATCATGCTCGAGTCGTATGTGTTGAACAGCACGGCGACCAAACACGAGCTGCCGGCGATTGCGCGCAAGTATCTCGGTATCGATCCCATTGCTTACGAGAGTGTCGCCGGCAAAGGCGCGAAGCAAATCGAGTTCAGTCAGGTCTCGCTGGACATCGCAACCAATTTCGCCGCGGAAGAAACCGACCTGGCCTTGCAGCTACACGACTTGCTGTGGCCGCGGCTCGAAAGCCTGCCGCAAGTGCAAGAGCTGTACAACACCATCGAACAACCGTTGGTGCCGGTGCTGACGCGGATGGAACAAACCGGCGTGCTGCTCGATGGCGACTTGCTACGCAAACAAAGTAATGAACTCGCCACGCGCATGCGTGAGATCGAGACGCAGGCATACGCTGCGGCCGGCGGGCCCTTCTCGCTGGAATCGCCCAAACAATTGCAGGAAGTGTTGTTCAACAAGTTGGGCTTGCCGGTGATTCGCAAGACGCCGACTGGGCAACCCTCGACGGCCGAAGACGTGCTCGAAGAACTCGCGGTGAGTTACGAGTTGCCGAAGTTGATCATGGATTACCGCGGCTTCGCCAAGTTGAAGTCCACGTACACCGACAAGCTGCCGCTGCAGATCAATCGGTCGACGCAACGCGTACACACTTGTTATCAGCAAGCCATCGCCGCCACCGGGCGCTTGTCCTCTGCCGATCCCAATTTACAAAACATTCCGATCCGCACCCCGGAAGGCCGACGCATTCGCCAGGCGTTCATAGCGCCGCCGGGCTGGTGCATCGTGGCCGCCGACTATTCGCAGATCGAGTTGCGCATCATGGCGCACCTGTCGGGCGACGAAGGCTTGCTCAAGGCTTTCAGCGAAGACCGCGACATCCATCTGGCCACTGCGGCCGAAGTGTTCGGCATGACGCTCGACACGGTCACCGCCGACCAGCGACGCACCGCTAAGATGATCAACTTCGGTTTGATCTATGGCATGTCGGCATTCGGGTTGGCGTCGCGGCTGGGCATCGAGCGCAGCGTCGCCGCACGTTACGTCGATTTGTATTTTCAACGTTATCCCGGCGTGCGCCGTTACATGGACGAAACACGGCAACTGGCGCACGAGCGCGGTTATGTGGAAACAGTGTTCGGTCGCCGTTTGTATCTAAACGATATCAACTCACGCAACGCCGGCCTGCGCCAGGGCGCGGAGCGAGCGGCCATCAACGCGCCAATGCAAGGCACGGCCGCTGACATCATCAAGCGCGCGATGATCGAGGTCGATCGCTGGTTGTATGAGTCCAAACTGCAGGCCCGTCTGTTGCTGCAGGTGCATGACGAACTTGTCTTCGAAGTGCGACGCGAGCACGCCGAAGACCTGATTGCACACGTTCGTGAGCTGATGAGCGGCGCGGCCAAGCTGCGCGTGCCCCTCAAAGTCGACGCCGGCATCGGCGAAAACTGGGATCAAGCGCACTGAACCACGCGGCGCCGGGCTCCCGGCGCCGACATTTCATTTGCGATTCAGGTTGCGCATGCATCCTGATGCCACCTCATGCAACCAATTGACGGCTCCGACGATTCATCCGTCGTCACTTTCCATTCCTTCCAAGGACTACTCATGCGAAAAGCAATTCTGGCCACGCTGTTGTTAGTGGCGAGCGGCGCCACGATGGCGGCCGACAACGGCATCTATCTGGGCGCGAGCATCGGCGACGCCAACATCGACATCAAGCAAGGGCTGGCGCAAGTAGACAGCGACGACACCGGCTACAAATTCATTGCCGGCATCCGGCCGCTCGACTGGTTCGGCATCGAAGCCAGCTATGTGAATTTCGGCAAGCCCAAAGATGGCTCGCTGGCCGCGGACGCCGACGGCATCAGCGGCTTCGGTGTGTTCTTCCTGCCGGCCGGGCCGGTCGACGTGTTCGTCAAAGGCGGCCTGATCAGCTTCGACAGCAGTATCTCGGTCGACGGCGTCGGCGACATTTATCGCAAGGACGGCACGGACTTCGCGTACGGCGTCGGCGTGCAGTTTCGCTTGCTGAGCCTGGGCATTCGCGCCGAGTACGAGAAGTTCGAGATCGACAACGTCAAAGACGCCAACATGCTGTCCATCGGCGTGACCTACACGTTCCTGTAACTCTCACCCACAGGATGAAACCCATGCGTCGCTTCTTATTGCCTCTGGTACTGCTCGCGGCGAGCCCCGCCGCGATGGCCATGGATCCCTCGCTGCGCGGCTGGTACATCGGTGGCGGCATCGGCCAGGCCACGGTGGAGCTGGAGGACAACGACTCCCTCGCCGACTTCGACGGCGACGACACCGGCTACAAGTTCATCTTCGGCTACCGGATCATCGACTGGGTGGCGGTGGAATTGAACTACGCCCAATACGGCGAGGCCCAGGACGAGATCTTCGGCTTCACGGTGGAGAACGAGTTCACCGCGCTGTCGTTGAGCGCGCTGGGCATGCTGCCGCTGGGCAACTTCGACCTGTTCGGCCGGCTGGGCGTGGCCAACGTCGAAGGCGACTTCCGCATCGTCAACCTGCCGGGCGGCGCGGACAGCGACGACAACATCGAGCCCATGTTCGGCGTCGGGGTGCAGTACCGGCCCACGCCCCACCTCGGCATCCGGGTCGAGTACGAGCTGATCCAGCTCGGTTTCGACGACGACGATGACGACGAACGGGACGGCGATGACTGGGTCGACATGGTCTCTTTGGGCGTCACCTATAAATTTTGAAAATATTTTTTGGGGCGGTCTGGGCAGTAATTGGTCAGGCCACTTTGTTGCGCATGTGCCACAAAAACCACGGAAACGGCGCCGGACAACGCTTCCGGCTGTGGTGGGTGCGTCGCAATTAAGTTGTGGTTAACCGCATGAAAAAATAAAGATTTTTTCACGCCGAACCAATGAAAAACTCCCGGAACTTTCGTGGCCCACGGGCGTCATAATTCCCGAGCGTCGGCCAGGACGCTCCCGTTCGCTGACCTCCCTGAGTGAACGGTAACCCGGTCCATCCCCATGCCGGGTAATACTGCCCCGGAGGCTCTCGAAGCCCCCGGGGTTCTTTTTTTATGGGGCCCGATCGGGCAATCCCTGCCACGACGGGGCCCGTTGCTACGGAAAAAAACGTGGTTTTTTCCGTGCAGCCGCCGCTAAAGCGGCGGGGTACGTCCTGTACCCGCACAGAGTGGGTGTGACTACCCTCAGATTTTTATTTAGCCGTCGCTCTGTGTCGCGGCTCTTCGGCCGGCGAGCATGCCGAGCACCTCTTTGCGCGCTTCGTCGACGCCGGTCTTCTTTACGGCGGAGAACAGCTGGGCGGTAGCGGCTTCTCCGACGGTCTGGAGCACCTTCTTGATGGTGGCCATGGATTCGCCGCGGCCGAGTTTGTCGGCCTTGGTCAGCAATATATGGACAGGCAGGTTCTGCGCGCTGGTCCACTCGAGCATCTGTTGGTCGAAGTCGGTGAGCGGGTGGCGTGAGTCCATGACCAGGACCACTCCGGCCAGCGATTCGCGCGTCTCGACGTAGTTCTCCATCAACTTGCGCCAGTGATCGCGCATTTTCTCGGGCACTTTGGCGTAGCCGTAGCCGGGCAGGTCGGCCAGGCGCTGCTGCGGATTCAAGGTAAAAAAGTTGATCAGCTGGGTGCGCCCGGGCGTCTTACTGGTGCGCGCCAGGTCCTTGCGCCCGGTGATGGCGTTCAAGGCGCTGGACTTGCCGGCATTGGAGCGCCCGGCAAACGCCACTTCCGCGCCCTGATCGGCGGGAAACTGGTGCGGTTGCCAGGAGCTGGTGAGGAACTCGACGGAAGGAAACTGTGGCATTGGATAGGGGCTGCAGGCGGGGTGTATCGCTAGTGTACAATTCCGCGCCTTTTGGCCAGCCGCCGCTACCGGAGTTGCGAATAATGAAGTTTCAGTCGATGGTCCTGCTCACCGTTCTGTGCGGCCTGCAGGCGGGTGTTGGATTCGCAGCCGAACCGTCTGTCGCCGGCTCCGCCGAAAAGGGCCAGGCCAAGGCCGGCACCTGCGTCGCTTGCCATGGTGTCACAGGCACCAGCGTGAACCCGGAATGGCCCAACCTGGCCGGCCAGCACGAAACCTACATCAAGCGCCAGCTGACTGCGTTCAAGAATGACCAGCGCAGCAACGTGCTGATGACCCCGATGGCCAAGCCGCTGTCCGATGAGGACGTGGCCGATCTCGCCGCGTTCTACGCCAGCCAGAAGCCCACCGGCACGCTGGAAGCCGAACCCTCGAAGGTGGCGCTGGGCCAGAAGCTGTTCCGCGGCGGCGATGTGGCCAAGGGTGTCGCAGCCTGTGCCTCTTGCCACGGCCCGAACGGCTCCGGCAATCCGGCCGCCGGCTACGCCAACATCAAGGGTCAGCACGCCGTTTACACCGTCGCGCAGCTGAAAGCGTATCGCTCGGGAACACGGCAGACCGACCCGAATCAAATGATGCGCAATGTCGCCGCTTCGCTCAGCGATGAACAAATCGACGCGGTGGCTGCTTACATCCAGGGCCTGCGCTGATCGCACTCACATTGGGTCGATAGCGCGCGCCATTCGCGAACCTATTGCTCGGAACGCCATGAACAAACTCGCTGCCCTGCTATCGACCCTGGTGCTGCTGACTGCTTGCGGCAAACAAGAGTCCGCTTCGACAACTCCGGCACCAGCTGCCACTCCGGCGGCTGAGCAAGCCGCGGCCCCGGCGACAGAAGGCGCTGCTGCGGCTCCGGCCGAACAGGCGGCGACCGATCAGGCCGCGATCGCGGCTCCGGCCGAAACGGTCAGCGAGCTCGATGACGCGCCGGCTCCAGCCGAACAACAGCAGGCCTCGACCACGCAGCCAGCGCTGAAGCTGGGTGGCGCAGCCAGCGGCCCGGCGACTTCGGCGAAGTACAAGGAAGGCGCCAACTATCAGAAGATCGTGCCGGCCCAGCCGACCAATGCCGGCCCCGGCAAGGTCGAAGTGGCCGAAGTGTTCTGGTACGGCTGCGGCCATTGCTTCGCGCTCGACCCGGCCATCGAATCCTGGCGCGGCAAGAACAAGCCAGCCTACGTCGAGTTCGTGCGCGTGCCGGCGATGTGGAACGAAGGCACCCGGCTGCATGCTCGCGTCTTCTACACCGCCGAACTGCTCGGCAAGCTCGACGAGCTGCACTCGCTGATCTTTCGCGAGATCCACGTCACCGGCAATCAGCTGAACAGCGTCGACAAGATCGCCGCGTTCTTCCAGCAGCACGGCGTCAACAAGGATGAGTTCACCAAAGCATTCTCGTCGTTCGCGGTGGAGTCCAAGCTGCAGCGGGCGGACTTCCTGAACAAGCGCTATCGCATCCAGTCCGTGCCGACGGTGGTCGTCAACGGCAAGTACAGCACCGATGTGAGCACCGCCGGCGGCGAGTCTCAGCTGTTTGGCCTGATCGACGAGCTGGCGGCTCACGAGCACGGCGGCTGACGCCGGGCGGAACTCCCGCCATGCTGAACATCTTCGTCCCAACCGCTCAGGGCCTGGCCAAGGCCCCGCTGGGTGACGGCGACGACGGGCCGCCGATTCCAACACCGGCGGTCTGGATCGACTTGCTCGAGCCCACCGTCGAGGAAGAAAAGCTGGTCGAAGCCTCGTTCGGCATCGAAGTGCCGACGCGCGAGGAAATGAAGGAGATCGAGACCTCGAACCGGCTGTACGAGGACAACGGCGCGCTCTACATGACCACGACGGTCGCCGCGCAACTCGATACCGATCGACCGATCAGCACGGCGGTGACCTTCATCCTCGCCGGCAATCGACTCATCACCAATCGCTACCTCGACACCAAGCCGTTTCAGCAATTCATCAGCTACGCCGGCAAACATCCGGCTTCGTGCCAGAACGCAGTGACCATTCTGGCGGGGTTGATGGAAGCTTTCATCGAACGCATCGCCGATGTGCTCGAACGCGTCGGCTCCGATCTGGACAACGTGTCCGGCAACATCTTCGCGCGTAACGGCAGCGGTCAACCGACCAGCCGCGATCTGCGCGCCATGATCGAGCGCATCGGCTTCAACGGCGAACTCAACTCCAAAGGCCGAGAAAGCTTGGTCAGCTTGGGCCGCTTGTTGATGTTCGTGCAGCAGTCGGTCTCGGGCATCACCGGCGAGCAGCGCGATCGGTTTCATTCCATCAGTCGCGACGTGTTGTCGCTGTCCGATCACGCGTCGTTCCTCGGCTCCAAAGTGTCGTTCCTGTTGGAAGCCACGCTCGGCCTGATCAACGTCGAACAGAACAACATCATCAAGATCTTTTCGGTGGCCGCGGTGTTGTTCCTGCCGCCGACCTTGATCGCCAGCATCTACGGCATGAACTATCACCTGCTGCCGGACCTGCCGGGCAAGTACAGTAATTTCTTCTTTTCCATCGGACTGATGATCGCTTCGATGGTGGTCACTTACGCGCTGTTCAAACGCAAGGGTTGGTTATAGTGGCTCATAGCATCACCAGCATGGCGCTGTTCTGCGATTTCGAGAACATCGCGCTCGGTGTGCGAGATGCTCAATACGCCAAGTTCGATATCGATCGCGTGCTCGAACGCTTGCTGCTCAAAGGCAGCATCGTGGTCAAGAAGGCGTACTGCGACTGGGATCGCTACAAGGATTTCAAGAAGCCGATGCATGAAGCATCGTTCGAGCTGATCGAAATCCCGCATGTGAAGATTTCGGGCAAGAACTCCGCCGACATTCGCTTGGTGGTGGACGCGCTGGATCTTTGTTACACCAAGGCGCACGTCGATACCTTCGTCATCATCAGCGGCGACTCGGACTTCTCGCCGTTGGTCAGCAAGCTGCGCGAAAACAATAAGACCGTGATCGGCGTCGGCGTGAAAAGCTCCACGTCCGATTTGCTGATCGCCAACTGCGACGAGTTCATCTTTTACGATGACTTGGTGCGCCAGGAAGAAAAGAAGAACAAGCAGCGCGCGCGTCGTAAGCAACCGGCGGCTGCTGCTGCGAAACCCGCCGCCGCAGGCGCGCAGGGCACTGAGGCTCCCAAAGCAGCCAAGCCCGAGACCACGGAGGAAGATCGTAAACAACAAGCCTTCGATTTGGTGGTGGACACCATCGATGCGCTCGCCGAAGAACGCGATCAGGACGAGAAAATCTGGGGCTCCATGGTCAAACAGACCTTGAAGCGCCGTAATCCCGGCTTCAACGAAAGTTACTTCGGTTTCCGCACCTTCAGCGATCTGCTCGAAGAGGCGCAGACTCGCAAGCTGCTGACCTTGGAGCCCGATCAGAAATCCGGCGGCTATATCATTCGTCGCGCGCCGCGCCCCGAGTAAGCTACGGCTGCAAAGACAGATCCGCGACCAGCGGCAGATGATCCGAACCTAACGACGGCCCGATCGCGGCGGAGAGGCTGCGCCATTGCGGCGACAGCCAACAATGATCGATGCGCATACCGACTGGCGCGAACTGCGCCGGCCAACTGCGCGCTAAGCCGAAGCCGACCGCGGCATCGTGCAATCCCGAGCGTTCCAGCGCAGCGGCGAAATATTCCGACCAGGGTGTGAGATTGAAATCGCCCGCCACGATCAACGGCCCTTGCTGGGCTTTGCTGAACTCCACCAACTCGCTCAGTTCTTGATTACGAAATTCCGAGTTGCGCGGCCCGAGCGGCCAATTCAGATGCACGCCCAATACATTCACCGGCGTACCTCGCCAATCGACGGTCATTCTCGCGGCAATGGCACCACTGTGGGACAGCGGCACAGACTCGGCTGACAGCATGGGCCATTTGGTGAACACGGCCGCGCCCATCCGGCTCGGCTCGATGTGATAGTGCGGATAACTCGGCAGCAGCGGTAGCAACGTTTCGGCTTGCGGCGGCGTCAATTCCAACAGCACCACGGCATCCGCTTGTGACTGTTCGATGTACTCCGCGACGCGCGCCATGTCGGGATTGCGAAACCAAACATTGAACGACAGCAATCGAAACGTCGCACCGTTTGGCGTGGCCGCTGCTGTAGCGACCGGCTCCGTCGACACATAGGGAAACAATGCGACTGAGCTGATGACGAAACCGAACGCGGCCGCCAGCGCGAGCCCATACCGACGCAACATCGCGGCCACGGCGGCCAGCAAAACAAACGACACCGCGTACTGCACACGGAAGTGAGCAAACAAATCGAACGGCCACGCCAGCCGGCCGAGCAGCCCGGCCAATAACGATAGCCAAACGACCGCCGTGCCCAGCAAGACGAACTTGTTGGTGATGCGAATGAACGCTGCTTGGAACAATTCAGCAAACCTGCCGCCGCGGAGCAGGCATTAGAAGGAAGGAACGCGACGATATCAACCGTTACATCAGCGCCTTGGCAGGTGCTCGCCAACGCGGAGTCGCGGTGCGCGCGGTGCCGGTGGCGTAATACAAATCCATACTGCGCACGCCTTTGACGCGACGAGTGGAACGACGCACTTCACGCAACAGCTTCAGCAACAGCTGCTCGTTGGCGCGATAACCGCCGCTGGCGAACTCCGATGTGATGCCGATGTGCACGACGGTTACATGCTCGATGTCCTGGCGCGCATAAACGGCGACGCCGACCGGCCGACCGGTCGCACTGTCGATGGCGAACAGCGATTGCACCTCCGGCAGGCCCTTCATATGAATACGCAGCCGATCGCGATCGGCAACGATCTCCGGCGCACCAAACTTCTCGATGGCATCGGCAATACAGGCGCTGACGCGCTCCTGGCAAGCATTGAAAAACAACAACGCTTCCAGCGCCGTCTTCTGGGCAACGGGCACATGTGATTTGAATTCTATTTTGCTCATGACCCACGCGTCGGTAAGAGGCGGCCCAAAGGGTGTAAACCTATCGCGAGGAGCGCACTATGAGCGGCGACCGCGGCCTTGTCGAGCATCCCAAGTGACCTCTTACGGTGCGTAAGTGCTTGCAACGGCGTCGAAAACGCCTGCTTGTCGCATAAACGCGCCATTGACTTGCCCCCGGGGTTGCAGGCAAAACTGTCTGCCGCAGCGCCTCCGGCAAAGTATCGGCGGCGCGCTGTTGCAACGATGTCACATACAGCGGCGCGATCGGCTCGATCGCAATTAAGCCTTTCCGGAAGTTAGACGACGGCAATTCACGCAGCCCACTGCGCGAAACTTTGAACTGGTGCAAGTTTTCGTCATTTAAAAACGGGAACTGAGTCGAGCGACAGTCAAAGTGCTTATTGTCAGATTACATACTTGTTCAACAGGGAGCGGAAGGCTGCAGTCTGGGAAGACGCGGGGCCAGCTTTTCGCGCATTCCGGCTTGAGGGTAGGTCCGTTCGCGGCCTTCGTGGCGCGCGGCCAAGGGGAAGGTACATGGGAATTCTCGATCTGGGTCGATACAAGGGAATCGTCTTCGCGATCACCGGATTTCTGGTGTTCATCGCCATCATCCTGGCGTTGAACCACGGCAAGGCCGGACAGTTCTCGGATAACGTCGCCGGCGTCCGCTTCCTGGAAAACCAGGCTCAACAGCCCCGCGCGGTGTACGACGCCAGCGTGCAGCTGGCACAACGCCTGCAAAACGGCGAAAAGATCGAGGACGCGCTGGAAAGCCTGCGCAAAGCCGCCACCGCCTTCGATCGTTCCCTGAACGGTCTAGCCAACGGCGGCATGATCACTGACAGCGCCGGTGAAATCCTGGTGCTGCCATCCATGACCGCGCCCACCGCGGTCGAACAGCTGAAAAACGGCAGCAAGCTGTGGGACGGCTACAAGGCCAAGCTCGATCCCATCCTGCGTTTCTCCGGCTCGCCCTATGTGACTGCCCAGCCGGCGCCCGCCCCGGCTCCTGCACCGGCCGCCAATGGCAAGAATGCAGCGCCTGCGGTGGCCGCGCCGCCGCCTGCCGCTCCGACGATTCAGCTCAGCCCGCGCGGCCGTCGCTTGCAGGCGGCTTTGAGCGATCTCACTGAATACGGCAACGCCGCCCACGGCCAGCTGGCCAAGCTGCTGAACGACTTGTCAGTTCAGGTCGAAGCTCACAGCCGCAAAGAGACCGACACGCTGCGTTACATCCAGATCGGCGGCATGGTCGCGGCCTTGTTGCTGCTCGGCGCGATCTTCCTGTTCTTCGCCCGCAACTTGCGTAAGGAAGAAGCGTCCTCGAACCGGCAGCGCAAGGAAACGCAGGACATTCTGCGCACCGTGAACGAAGGCCTGTTCCTGCTGGACAAGGACTTGAAGCTCGGTAGCGAGCGCTCGATGGCCTTGAACAACATCTTCCGTCGCGAAGACTTTCTGGATCTGACCTTCGACAAATTGTTGAAGGACATCGTGCCGGAAAAGACCCTGCGCACCGCCATGGACTACGTGGCACTGTTGTGGGGCGAACGAGTCAACGAGAAGTTGGTGAAGACCATCAATCCGTTGAACGAAGTGGAAGTGCATTTCGACAATCCGGCCGGCGGCTTCGACACTCACTTCCTGGAATTCGACTTCAACCGCGTCAAATCCGAAGGCACGCTGTCACATTTGCTGGTCACCGTGAACGACGTGACCAAGCGCGTGATGCTGTCGCGCGAACTGCTGGATTCGCAGGAAAAAGCCCAGGCCCAGCTCGACCTGTTGTTACGTATCCTGCACGTGGAGCCGGACAGCCTGACCAGCTTCCTCACCGACGCCGACGTGTCGTTGAAGATGGTCAACTCGATTCTCAAAGAGCCGGCGCGCGAAGAATCCGCGTTCCGCGCCAAGATCGACGGCATCTACCGTCAGGTGCATGCGGTCAAGGGCGAAGCGGCGGCGCTGGGCCTCAAGACCGTCGAACAGCGCGCCCACGCGTTCGAAGAATCGCTCAACGATTTGAAGGGCCGCCAGTCATTGTCGGGCAGCGACTTCCTGCCTCTGGTGGTGAAGCTGGACGACCTGTTCAACCACCTCGCCCAGGTGCGCGAGATGTTGAGCCGACTGGTCGATCTGCATCACGCCATCGCCACCAAACGCAACGCCGGCACCGAAGTCGGCGCCGAGAAGGTGGATCAGTGGTTGGCCGGTCAGGACCAGACGCAAATCACTCGCGCGCTCAACGCCCCGGCCGACCTGGGCGAAACCACCGGCGCGGTAGCCGGCCTGGAACGTACGCTCGAAGATCTGGCCGCCCGTGTGGCGAGCAGCCAGTCCAAGCAAGTGAATCTGCGTTGTAACGGCCTGGAAGCCGTGCCCGAGACCTATCGCCGAGCGGTCAAGGACATCACCATTCAATTGGTTCGTAATGCCGTGGTTCATGGCATCGAAGAACCGAGCGAGCGCGCCAAGGCCAACAAGGCCGAGACCGGTGCGCTGGCGGTCGAGTTCTCGCCACGCGGCACCGACGGTTACGAGCTGATCGTCCAAGACGATGGCCGTGGCCTGCAGCTGGATCGGATCAAGGAAGTGGCGGTGGAACGCGGCCTGATCACCCCGGCGCAAGCCGCGATGCTCGACCCGCGCCAGACCATGGCACTGATTTTCCGCCCCGGATTCTCGACGGCGGATCGGGTCACTACCGACGCGGGCCGCGGCGCCGGCATGGACCTGGTACGCATCCTGGTCGCCGAACTGGGCGGCCGGGTCGGACTGGCCTCGGCCGGCGGGAAATTCTCCAAGTTCAAGATCTGGCTGCCGGCGACGGAACGCGCAGTGGCCGCCTGATGCCTCTTTGAGTGACGGACCAACAGCTTCTACTGGAATACTGAAGACTAAGAGGGACTGCAATGGCGAGCGCCAATGCCAAGGCTGCACCGTTGACGAACGGCAAGCTCAAGCTCATGATTTGTGACGATTCGAACATAATTCGCCGCAAGATCGAGCGAGAACTGCAGATTGAACGTCTGCAAGTGATCGCCACCGCGGCGAATGGCAAACAGGCCGTCGAGGCCTTCCGCAAAGAGCCGGCGGACGTCGTCACCATGGACATTACGATGCCTGAGATGGATGGCATCGAATGCGTCGAGAATCTGGTGAAGATCAAACCGGACGTTCTCATCCTGGTGATTTCGGCGCTCTCCGACAAAGCCACCGCCATCGAAGCTTTGAAGAAAGGCGCCAATGGCTTTCTGTGCAAGCCATTCACAGATCGCCAGCTGACAGAAGCGCTCGAAGAGCTGCTGAGGGGCGCCGGCAATGATGACTAAAGTCGAGTTGGAAACATTCGTCGAAGGCACGACGCACTATTTCGCGACCGCGGCCAATCAACCCGCGTCGGTCGGCTCGCCCTACATCGTGCAGGAAGGCAAGCCCACCATTCAGGAATTCACCGGTCTGATTTCGATCGCCGGTAAGCGTCGTGGCATCGTTTATTTCACTGCTTCGCGGCCCATGCTCACAGTCATGCTGATGCGCATGGGCGAAACGGAATTGACCCAGGAAAACATGTGCGACCTGGTGGGCGAAGTCGCCAACACGATCTCCGGCAACGCGCGCCGGGATTTCGGCAAGGACTTCATGATCTCGGTGCCGACGGTGGTAGCCGGCGAACCCGAGAAAATCGTTACCCCAGACAACATCCGTTCCTTCGTCATTCCGATCAACTGGCGCAGTCATTCGGCGCAACTGGTCGTGTGTCTCGAATGATGCGGACTTGTCTCATGGTCGAAAGCGGCCGAGGCCCTTTCGACAAGATGAGAATGCTGTGCAGAGTACGAAGTCTGAAGATTTCCTATCCACGGTGCGCACCACTGCGGCGCGCCCTGGACAGGTCGTTGATGTCGTCGTACTGACGTCGGATACGAGTTTGCTCGAGGCCCTGCGCTCATCCGCAGGGTCCGAGCACGCCCTTTGGGAAGCCCCCTCCGCAGACGCTGCCGTCGACTATCTGGTCGGCGGTCGTTGTGACGTCCTGATCGCCGATCTCGCTGCTTTGCACGGCGACGTGGCGGCGTTGCTGGAACGCTTGCAGGCGCAGTTTCCCGAGTTGATTTTCATGGCCATCGGCCGGCGCGAAGACGAAGGCGCGGTCGCGTCGTTGCTCAGCACCGGTCGTATCTATCGATTCCTGCACAAGCCCATCTCGCCAGGCCGTGCCTCGCAGTTTCTCAACGCCGCGACTCGTCGTCACAACGAACAGCGTGACGGTCAGCCCATCGCTTTGCAGACGGTGCGAACGATGGCTCGCAAGCGGCCGTATCTCGGCAAGGTCGCTGCAGCTTCGGCCGGTGTTGTGGCCGCGGTCATCGCATTTGCTCTATGGCAATCGCGCGATCAAGGTTTGCCGGCGACGTTGCAGACCACGCACGTCGGCGATGCGCCCGTTGAGGACACTATCAAGTCGAAGCTCGGCAGCGCTCAAATCGCTTATCTCAGCGGCCGGTTGCTCGATCCTCGCGGTGACAACGCGCTCGAATATTACAAAGCTGTCTTGGCCATGCAGCCTGCCAACGCTGACGCTAAGGCCGGCGTGCAGAAGGTGATCGATACGCTGGAGCAGCGTGTCGTCAAAGCGTTGGAAGAACGTAACGCTGCACGCGTTGTAACGGCCTGGACGGCTCTGCAACGTGCCGCCCCGAATCATCCGCAGCTCGATGCTTTGCGAGCGCAGTTGTTGGCGCTGTCTCGGACCAAGCCGGTGCAGACGGTTGCTGATAATGCGAGGCCGCAAGCGGGGACTGCTTCGCCGTCCGCGACTGCGAATATTCCCTCTGCCGCGCCCAGGAACTCAGCGTCCGTTACTAACGCACCGGTAAGTGCCCCCTCTCGGGACACGGCCGGCAACGCGTTGATCGCCGCCGAAGTCGCCGAGCGGGAGCTCGCAGACGCGATTGCTCGTGAACTCGCTGATCAAGAAGCCGCGTCCGCTGCAGCGGCATCCAAGGCGGCTGCGCCCGCCGAACAGGTCGCTCAAGTGTCGGATCAACCAAGTCCTTCACCGACCGAGCAAGCCGAGCAACGACCGGCTCAACCAGGCCCAGCACTGGCTGAGCAAGTCGCTGCGGTCGCCAGCCTTCGCGAGCGCGGCTCGCTGATCTCCCCTGTGGGCAGCAATGCGTTCGAAAGCGTGCTGGCCTTGCGTGCCAGCTATCCGGACGCCGAGGAAGTTCGTAGCGAACAACAACGGCTCGCCTTCGTACTGCTGGATCGCTCACGAACCGCACTGGCCGGCAACAACGTCGACGAAGCCGCGACACTCATCGAGCACGCCGACAAACTGATTCCTGGCATGCAAGCCGTCCGCACGCTGCAAGAACAACTGTCAGCCGCGCAAGCGGAACGTGACTTCACCAAGAACGTCGCTCAAGCAGGCTCGCTGAAACGAGTTCGCGAAGTACCGCCGGTCTACCCCAGAGACGCACAACGCGCCGGTACGGAAGGTTGGGTGCAAGTCGAATTCACGATTCTGCCCGACGGCAGCACTCGCGATCTGCAGGTTCGTAACTCCGAACCCGCTGAGGTATTCGACAAAGCCGCGCTCGACTCAGTCAGCAAGTGGCGTTTCGAGCCGGTTCGCAAAAACGGCACGCCGGTGGCCCAGCGTGCCGTACTGCAAGTCCGCTTCGTACTGAACTAATCGATTCAGCGCTCAGGGCGCGACGTCGGCCTCACGTAGCGCCGGCAAGTTCACCACCGCCGGAATCGTGCCGGTGCGACCCTGCTCCAATTCGGTCGCAGCCACATCAATCATCGCCGTATCCCCTGACAAGAAAATGCTCGGCGTCGCTCGCTGTACGCCGTTCTTGGTCGCGAGCGCGCCGCGCGCTACCCAATCTGGATTAGTCAAACCTCGTTCGAACAAATAAGTGTACGGCCCGGTGGTCGCCATCTGCGGCGCGTCGCCACTGATGATCAGACGCCGGCCCTTCATGGTCATGGCGGTACCGAAGATTTTGTTAGTGCTGGCACCCGCCGGCTCTGTGATCTCCTGACGCACGTGCCAGTTGTCTCCAGCGCCGGCATAAACAAACACTTTGCCGGTGCGGCCCGGTCCCGCGTACGCCACCGGCGCGCTGATGGCGACTTCGAAATCGCCCACAGCAACCGTCCAGCCGAACATCGTGCCGAACAACAACGGCTCGGCCTGGATGGTCTTGGCTAAGGACCACTCATCGTCGCGTCGCTGGAAGATATGAACTTTGCCAAGCTCGGTACCGTCGACCGGCTGACCGACGGCAACCGTCCAGCCATGGAAAGCCACTGACATGGCAGAGAAGTCGAACGGCACCAAAGTGGACGGGGCGAAACGGCTCTCTTCCACATACACGCCGTCGGCCCGACGCACGACGAAGGTCCAATCACCGCCTTCGTTGGCGAACAACAGACGGTTGTAGTCCCTCACCACCTGCGTGCCGCACACCGGGATGGTTTGTTTGATGGTCCATTTGGAATCGACCAACGCCAACACGTCGGTGGAGCAGCCGGCACCGCCGACCAGGATTTCATCGGACAACACAGCTTTCAGCGTGCGATTGCGGATCGTGGCGTGCCGTCCCCAATAACCCGCGGGAATGCGTCGATAAACGTACAACGAATTCGGCACGGTGTAGCCGACGGCAACCAAGGTTCTGTTGTCGTAAGCAGCACGTTCGAAACAAGTCGTTTGAAAGCACGGACTCGGCTGACCCGTATCACGAGGCACGAAGGTCGTGCGAATCGATGGCAACGCCTGCGACCACGCCGCGCCCGCGCCAAACGTGCATGCAGTAAACAACGCCAGCCACAGTGCTATACGTTTCATATCCCCCACCCCAATCCGTGTGTTCAATTCGTTTGCAACGCAAACGGGAGCGCAAGTGAAGCGCTCGTCACCAGCGTTTGCCATCGTGGTTTATCGCTGCGCCGCCGGCGCGCGGGGACTTTGTAATTTCTCGTGATCTTCGAAGCGGCGGCCCAGCCACCAGCCCAACATCGCCCACAGTGCAGCGACCCCAGCGCCGAGCCAGGCGACGGCACCGATGCCAAAGCCGATCCCAGCGACGAAATTATTCAATTGCGCGGACAATGCATCGGCGCCGCGATACACCGGCACGTCCACGGTGGTCTTGGCTTTGTACTTGGTTTCCTTGTCCAGCGGACTCCACAACATCTCGCGTCCCGGTCGCACGAACGCATACTCCATCGCACGGCGAGCGATCACCACCGCCGTCAGCACCGCGAACGTACCCGACAGCGCCAGCGCACCGAACGCGAAGATCATGATGACGGGCACGAAAGTGACCAGCACCTTGACGCCGAACTTGTCGGCGATGCGCCCGGTCAGAAACACCTGCGACAGCACCGTCAACGCCTGCACGATCCAATCGAAGCGTGCAAAAATTTGAGTGCGATCCGCCAAAGCCGGGAAGTGCTCCTCGACCAAACGCAGCTGCTCGAAGTACAGCAATGTGTTCACGCAGGAAATGAACACTACGAACAGCGCGATGCCGAGCACATAAGGTGACTTCAATATCAGTGTCACGCCAGCAAATGGGTTGCCTCCGATGGGGCGGTCGTCTGCCTGGTTGCTCACCTCGGTGCGGCCGGAGCGCACACCCAGCAGCACGCGTTGACAAAAGATCGCAGCGACGAACAAGCCGGCGCCGAAGAACAACACGCCGCTGTTACCGATGAACGGCACCGCCAGATCCGAAATGAACGGCCCCACCAACGCGCCGGCACTGCCGCCCGCAGCGATTACGCCGAACAAACGTTTGGTCTGACCGCGATCAAACAGCTCCAGCAGAAAGCTCCAGAACACCGACAACAAGAACAAGTTGACCACGCTGATGAACACGTAGAAAAACTTGCCGGCACCCAAGGTGATGGCTTCGCCCTGAAACAACACGCCGGTGATGACGAGCACGACGGCCACGATGCCGTAGGCCCATGGCAGAAACACGCTGCGCCGAACGTGCGCCACGACCCAACCGTAGATCGGAATGATCAACACCGACACGATGGAGGTGACGATCCAAATGTCGGCCAGCTTGTCGCGACCGATGAGGGTGCCGATGGTCTCGCGCACCGGGCGGACGGCGAAGTAGCCGCTCCACATGAAGAAAAACAAAAAGAATGCGGCAGTGACCGCCGCCATCTCCGCCGGCTGGATGGGTGCCAGCCGCGACAGGAGCCGAGCGAACGGCGAAGTATGCGCAGACGCGGGGCTGTTCATGCGATCTTGTCTACATGAGCGTCCATGTCAGCGCGCTTACATCGGGCTGACGGGCTCCACTGTGCCGTACTTCTTCAGCACCTCACCGACCTGTTTGGCATCGCCCACCGCGACGATCTGTAAGCGGTCGCGATCGTAGTATTTTTTCGCGACTCGCTGGATGTCGCTGGGCGACACCGACTCGACTCTTTGCGGATAGGTGTCCCAGTAATCCGCCGGCAGCCGATAGATCTTCTGGGTCGCCAGGTTGGCCATCAACGATTGCGGCGAATCGAGCGACAGCGCGAAGCGGCCCACCAGTGCGCGTCGTGCATTGGTCAGCTCCTGCGCCGACACCGGCTCGCTGGCGATACGCTGCAACTCCTGGTTCAGCTCATGCATGGCGCCTTCCGTGACCGCGGTTCGCACATCGGTGCTCGCCACTACGACGCCAGGGAAAGTCGTGCCCGTGAACGAACTATAGACGCCGTAGGTGTAGCCCTTGTCCTCTCGCAGATTCATGAACAAGCGCGAGGCCGGCCCACCGCCGAGAATGTGGTTCATGACCAGCACGGCGAAATAATCGTCGCTGTTGCGCTCGATGCCGAGTGCGCCGATCCACAACGAGGTTTGCACTGAGCCCGGTCGATCGACCAACAGCACGCGAGACTTCGCCGGACCTTTGGGCTGCGCCAAAGACACTTTATTGAGATCGGCTTTGGACCAATCGCCGAAGGCGCGCTCCAGTTTGGCGACCAGCTCTTTCAAGCCGATGTCGCCGTGAGCGATCACGAAACCATTGTTGGGGCGATAGCGGGCGGCGTGAAAAGCGGCCAGATCGGCGCTGGTCAATTGTTTGATGACCTCTTCGCTCGGCACCACCAAGCCACCGGGGTGCTCGCCGTAGATGGCTCGCATGAACTGTTCTTGCGCCTGAAAGCCCGGATTGGCTCGCTGAATCTGTAACTGCGCCAGGAAGCGCGCGCGATATTTATCCAGCTCAGCCGCGGGGAAGGTTGGATTGCGCACTACATCGGCGGCCAGCGCCAGCGTCGCATCGATATTATCGCTCAAGCCCGTCAACGCCACCGAACTCTCGCCCGAGGACGGCGCGGAGCTGGAGGACAAACTGGCTCCGAGGGTCGCGAGCTGTTCGGCGATTTCACGACTGGAACGCTGCTTCGTTCCTTCGCGTAGCAAGCTCGCCGTCACCATTGCCACGCCGCGTTTCTCCGGTGGATCGGCCAGGCCGCCGCCGTTGAACCACAACTGCATGGAGAACGTCGGCAGCTTGTGATCTTCCAACAACGCCACACGCAAGCCATTGGACAGTACCGCTTCCTGCGGCTTAGGCAATTGCACCCGTAACGTCTGCGGATTGACCGGCGCTTTGCCTTTCAACTCCACGCCTTTGGTGGACGCCCCTGCCGGCGATTGCGACGGCGGCGTCTGCGCCGAGGCTGGCACGAACGCCAGTGCCGACACCAATGCGAACACAGTTTTATTCAGTGTGAACATGTTTACGGTGCTCGCTTACGGTGCCGGTGTAGTCGGAGCGGCCGGCGCAGGTAGCGTCGTCAGCACGGTGCGACGGGCGGGCAACAAATATTTTTTCGCGACTCGCTGCACGTCGGCGCGAGTCACCGCGTCGATCCGTTGCAAGCGGGTGTTGATCAAGTTCGGATCGCGGAACATCACCGTGTAGCTGCCGAGAATGTTGGCTCGATTCTGAGCGCTGCGAATGCCTTGCAAATAACCCAAGCGCGTGGCGTTGCGCGCCTTCTGTAGTTCCCAATCGGCGATGGGCTCTTCGCTGATGCGTGCGATCTCTTCATAGATCGCGGCCTCCACCACTTCGGGCTTGCGATCCGGACGCACGGTGGCGGTGATATAGAAACCGCCGGTGCCGATACGTTCTTCGGCATAACCGCCGATGCCGGTGACCAGTTCTTTTTCCTTGCTCAAGCTTTGATACAAGCGCGAGCTGTCGCCGCCTTGCAGGACCGACGACAACACTTGCAACGCCGCCTGGTCGGGGCCGTTGCCCACATCGGTCTTGTAGCCGATCAGAATTTGCGGAGCGCGCGCCAACGCGTCGGTCAGATTCTCCCGGCGCTCGGCGGTTTGCGGCGGCTCGATCAGATCGACCGCCGGCGGCGCCGGCTGCCGCGGAATGTCTTCGAAGTACTTGGTGATCAGCTTGAGCGTGTCGTCGCGTTTGAAGTCACCGACCACCGTGAGCACCGCGTTGTTGGGCGCGTAGTAGATGCGGAAGAACTCGGCAACGTCCTGCACGCTGGCGGCGTTCAAATCTTCCATCGAGCCGATGGTGGAATGTTTGTAGCCGAACTTGTCGTAGAACACTTCGTCGAAGCGCTCGTACGAGGCTCCATACGGTTGGTTGTCGACCCGCATGCGCCGCTCTTCCTGCACGGCCTGGCGCTGGTTGTCGAGCTTGGCCTGAGTGATTTCGAGCGACCGCATGCGATCGGCTTCGAGAAACAACGCCAGCTCCAGCTGATTGGCCGGCAGCGCTTCGTAATACACCGTGATGTCGGAGTTGGTGGTGCCGTTCATGGCGCCGCCGTTGGTGAACACTTGATAGAAGTGCTCGCCGTCGCCGACGTTTTTCGAGCCCTTGAACATCATGTGCTCGAACAGGTGCGCGAACCCGGTGAGCCCGACACGCTCGTTGCGCGAGCCGACGTCATAGGTGACGTTTACGGCGATGACCGGTGTGGTGTGATCTTCGACCAGCTGTATCCGCAGGCCGTTCTTCAACGTGTGTTCAGAAAAATCTACACGGACAGCCGCGGGAGTCGCAGCGGTTGCTGCAGCGACCGGTAGCCCGGCGAATGCAAGAGAAAGGCAGACGCCGAAGGCGCGATGCATGGCGATCACTCCGATTGCGCGTATCCGGTCGAGAATACACTGGCACGCCGGAGCGGCGGTAGAAAGAAAAAGGCCCGCGCATGGCGGGCCTTGGAAGACTTTCGAGAGGCGCCTCGGTTACGGGATGGTCTTCGATCCCGTGTTCGACACGTTGCTCTCGGCGCCGGCGCTGGTGTACGCCTTGACCGCGAAGTACCACGTGCCCGAGGCCAGGCCTGTCACTGTGTAAGTGGACAAACCCGCGTTGGCGATCTGAATGGTCTGATCGAGGCTCGAGCTGCTACGGCCGTACACCACGCGATAACCAGCTAGGTTGGTCAGCGAACTGCCATCGGTGTTCTGGGTCGGCGGCGTCCACGACAGCGTCGCGCTGCCGTTGCTCGACTGCGTGACCGTGATGGCGAACGATGCCAGCGAAGCACTCGCCGAACCGTCGCTCACCGAGATCACGATGTTCGAATACGTGCCCGCATTCGCAGTCGTCGGCGTGCCCGACAGACGACCGGTGGTGGTGCTGAAGCTGGCCCACGACGGCGCGTTCTGAATGCTGAAGGTGAGCGAGTTGCCGTCAGCATCGGCCGCGGTCGGCGTGAACGAATAAGCCGAGCCCGCGACCACCGAGGTGGACGGCGCACCGCTGATGGTCGGAGCAGAATTGCTCGCGGCCGCCGCGTTGACCCGAATCGAGAACGCCGTCAGTGCGGCCGACAGACGACCGTCGCTGACCGTGATGATGATGTTCGAGAACGTGCCAGCTGCGGTCGGCGTGCCGCTCAAGCGACCGGTCGCAGTGTCGAACGCCGCCCAGGCCGGACGGTTTTGGATGGTGAAGCCCAACGTGTCGCGATCCGCATCGGCGGCCGTCGGCGTGAACGAATACGCCGTGCCCACCGTCGCCGTCGTGCTCGCCGCACCGGTGATGGTCGGCGCGCGATTGGTTGGCGCACTCACCGTGACAGTGAACGCTGCCAGCGCGGTCGAGACGCGACCGTCGCTGACGCTGATGATCAAATTCGAATAGGTGCCGACATCGGTGGTGGCTGGCGTGCCGCTCAAGCGGCCGCTCGCGGTGCTGAAGGTCGCCCAGCGCGGCAGATTGTTGATGCGATAGACCAGCGTGTCGCCGTCCGGATCGCTGGCGGTCGGCACGAACGTATAGGTCTGCGTCGCCACCACGCTGGTGGCCGGCGTGCCGCTGATCACTGGCGCGCGGTTATCCGGGCCGCGCACTTGGATGGCGAATGCCGGCAACGCGGTGGTCACCGTGCCGTCGTTGACGCTGATGACGATGTTGGAGAACGTCGCGATGTTGGCCGTGCCCGGCGTGCCGCTCAAACGGCCAGTGGTGGTGCTGAAAGTGGCCCACGACGGTCGATTGGAAATCGAGAAGCGCAGCCGGTCGCCTTCCGGATCGGTGGCCACCGGCAAGAAGCTATAGGCCGAGCCCACCAGCACCGAGGTGGCCGGCGTGCCGGAAATGGTCGGCGCCAGGTTGCCCGGCAGCGGCGCTGCCTGAGCGCGGCTGTTCACAGTGATCTTGAAGGGACCGATGGAGCGCGTGTCGCGACCGTCAGTCACCGTGATGGTGATGTCTTCGGACTCACCGACGTTCGTATCCTGCGGCGTGCCGCTCAGCAGACCGGTCTCGGTGTCGAAGCTCGACCACGACGGTTGATTGGTGACGCTGTACTCGAGGAAGTCGCCGTCGGCGTCGGTAGCTTCGGGCTTGAACGAATACACCTGGCCCGCGGTCACCGTCGCAGCCGGTGTGCCACTCACTTCGGGCGGCTGATTGGCCGGCGTCGGCAGCGCTTCGTCGCCGCTGGAGTCGTCGCCCGCCGGCGCGACTACCGAGGTTTCCATGGGATTGGTTTCGGTGCCCGAGCCGTCGAAGCAACCGCTCAACGATGCGGCCACCAGCGCGAGCAAGGCTCGCTGCAGCAACGTAGTGCCGAAATTTTTTGCATTCATTGTTAGTACCGGCGAACACGCACGCAAGGGGCCTTGCTGATGTGCATGTCGCTATCGACCCATCCAATCGAATTAGCGAATCGACCAGGGGACCGCTGGGCCGCGGTTATGACAAAACAAAGAAACGAGGAAAGCGAAGTGGATGACGGCCGCTCGTACCAGAAGCTGTGGCCGGCAACCCCGCTATCCTGAGCTTTGCTGTGTCAGGACCGGAGGCTTTGCGTCGCCGTCTTTCGACGGTTATGCCCTTGGTGAGATCGAGTTAAACGCAGCTAATTATGTTTTTGCAAATGTCGGTAGTGACCGACAAAAGCCTGCGAAAACAGCACCCGAATGTCACTGCGAATTCACATAAGCAGGCCAGAATCCGGGCGCGAGCGATGCGGCAAGAAAATATCTGCGCAAACACTAGCTCGACAATGCGAGCTCACAAACGCAAACGGCGATCGGAGTTCCGATCGCCGTTGCGCCGCCACTTGCCGTGGCGCTACCGAGTCCGAGCCAGCGAGTTACTGCACCGACTTCGAAGAGACGTTCGAGTTCGAGCTCTCAGTGCCGTTGGCAGTGTAGGCACGCACTGAGAAGTAGTAGGTGCCCGGCGACAAGTTGCTGAGCGAGTAGCGAGTCACGCTCGGGTTGGCGACCTGCACCGTCTGGGTCAACGCGTTGGCGTTGGTGCCGTAGGAGATGCGATAGCCGGCCAGATTGGCGAGCGAGCTGCCGTCGGTGTTCTCAGTCGGCGCCGTCCAGCTCAGCGTTGCACCGCCGCTGGAAACATCGACCACCGCGATCGCGAAGGCCGCCAGCGAAGTGCTCGCCGTGCCGTCGCTGACGCTGATCGTGATGTTGCCGTACGAACCCACCTGCGAGGCGCTCGGCGTGCCGGACAACAAACCGCTGCTGGTGTTGAACGTGGCCCAGCTCGGACGATTCGCGATCGAGTAGGTCAGCGTGTTGCCATCGGCATCGCTGGCAGTCGGGCGGAAGCTGTACGCGCTGCCCGCGTTGATGCTGGTAGCAGGCGTGCCGCTGATGACCGGCGCGCGGTTCGCGGAGCCAGTGACGCTGATCGAGAACGCCGGCAGCGCAGTCGTGACAGTGCCGTCGCTGACGCCGATCACGATGTTGCTGAAGGTACCGCTGGCCGTCGGCGTGCCGCTCAAGCGGCCGGTCGACGTGCTGAAAGTGGCCCAGCTCGGACGATTCGCGATGGTGTAACCGAGCGTGTTGCCGTCGGCGTCGGCGCCGGCAGGCTGGAAGCTATAAGCAGTGCCGACCGTTGCAGTGGTGGCAGGCGCGCCGCTGATCGTCGGCGCGCGATTCGCGACCGTGCCGGTAGCAGTGGCAGTGATGCTGAAGGCCGGCAAGGTGACGACGTTCACGCCGTCAGTCACGCGCAGCTGGATGTTGCTCCAGGTACCAGCCGACTTCGGATAACCCATGAGGCGGCCGCTGTTCGGGCCCACCGCCATCCAACCTGGCTTGTTGACCACGCTGAACCGCAACGAACGACCTTCCGGATCACGGGCGGTCGGCAGGAAGTTATAGGTGGTGTTGGTCTTGACCAGGGTCGGCGGCGAACCGCTGATGGTCGGCGGCTGATTGACAGTTTGAGCGGCAACGACACCAGCGAACGATGCGAGCGCCGCGACGGCGGCGAAAGAGGCAGACAAGCGCATGAGCAACTCCAGCAACACAGATTTCCGATGCCAGCTCGGGTCCCATCACGCGGCATTGCGTACGGGTCGAGCACCTGTGTCTGGCAAGGGAAGCTGGCGTTGCGGAGCCGGCGCTGGCGCGCGGGTCGCTGGCCTAAGGACTTCACGGTACGACCCGCGACAGGTCGTATCGGCAACCCCGCTATCCGTGGCGCGGCTTGTTAAAGCGGCGCCCGAGGACCGGAGGCTTTGCGTCATCGTCTCTCGACGACTTTGCCCTTACAGACGATGCATATTGTGTCTGAAACGAGGCTGCACACATATCGGGCGAGCCCCCAACAGCGTTCAGGAAAACCTGCAAAGAGACACCGGGAAGTTACAGCGACGCTTAATGGCGACGCTTAGCGAGGCGCCATCCAGCGCCTCAGACTCATGACGGAAATAATGGCTTTTTCCCGAGAAAAACGCTTATTCGGGCAGCGTGAAGCCGTGCTGACGGACCAGTCGGGTGCAGGCCGCCACTAAGTGTTCATCGTAGCGTTTACCGGCCCCGCGGCTGAGCTCTTCGAGGGCCGCGTCCATGCCGGCAGCCGGTCGATAGGGCCGCGGCGAGCACATGGCTTCCACGGTATCGGCAATGGCCAGAATGCGCGCTTCCAACATTATGTCTTCACCCTTCAAACCGCGCGGATAGCCGCTGCCGTCGAAGCGCTCGTGGGACTGGTACACGATGTCGGCGATAGGCGCGCCGAAGTCGATATCGGCGAGCAACTGGCAACCTTCTTCGACGTGAGTGCGCATCAACGCCAACTCCGTTTCGGTCAGCGGTGCAGGCTTGCTCAGAATGGATGCGGGCACAGCGATGTTGCCCACGTCATGTAACAGCGCGGCGACTCGCAGACCATGCTGACGCTCGCCGTCGAGCCCGGCTTCACGGCCGATCGCCACTGCGAGTGCAGCCAGTCGGCGCGACGAACCAGCGGTGTATGGATCGTGTCGCTCGCTCATGCGCACGAACGAATCAATCATTCCCTGCAATGCCACGTCGGTACGTTGGAGCGCGCTCAACGTCACCGCATGCGCACGCTTTGAATGCAGCACTCGCCACACGCCATCGGCCAACGCAGCCAGCACGCGCAGATCGTCATCGTTGTAGCTGACGTCACGATTGCCAACGCCGAGCACGGCGACGACTTCGTCACCCGACAGCACCGGCACCGCTAAATAGCGCGTGAGATCAGGCAAGCCATCGGTGTTCGGCTTGGGCGTCAAATCGTTGTTCAACACGGCGTGCTTACCGCGCACGCAGTCGGTCAATGTCACGCGCCCGATGGGCTGCGCCTCGGAGTTGGCCATCACGACTTGCGGACGGCTGCCGTCGCGCCAGGCGGCGAGCGTAATGGTCTTGTGCGTCGGATCGACGAAATACAAATAACCGAGCGGGCTGCGCGTGACTTCCAACGCCTGCTCGATCACTCGGCGCACGATGGCCGACTCATCGAACGTATCGGCATGCTTGAACAGCTCGACCAGGAAGTCGGCCTGACGGTGCAGGACTCGCTGTGCAATCAGGTCGCGACGCCGTTGGCCGTTGTCGCGAATCAGCACGATGCTGTCGCCGCGCGTGTTTTCCAGCAGACCGACGCTGACTTCGACGTCGAACAGCGTGCCGTCCTTGCGACGATGTTTGGTTTCGTAGCGACCGCCACCGCGCACGCGAGCGAGCTGCAAGCGCTGAGTGGTCTCGCCCGAGGAGGGATCCTCGATATCGGCGGCATTCAAGCGCAACAGCTCTTCCTTGCTGTAGCCGGACATGCGGCAGTAAGTCGTGTTCACATCCAGGAGCTGACCGTCGCCGCCCAACAACCAGGAACCATCGGCCGCCGCGTCCAGAATGGCGCGACCGGCGTTCGCCTGCTCGTGCAGCTGGCGTTCGTTCTCCAGGCGTTGGGTCAGATCGTAGGCACTCACCAGGTCGGCGTCGCGACCGTCGAACTCGATTCGCTGAGTGAAGATCGACAGGCCCAACACGTTGCCGTCTTTGCGTTGATGCACGCTGACCGGCGAGTTGCTCGAATCGGTGCCGGGCAGTTGTAGCGACGACGCTTTCAAGCCCAGGAATTCGGCGCGCGAATAGCCGTACAGCGCCAACGCTGCATCGTTGACCGCGATGAAGCCGCCGGTGGCGTGATCGGCCATCCACATCGGCAGCGGATTGCTTTCGAACACGCGACGGAAGCGCGCTTCGCCGTCAGCCAAGCGTTGATTGGTGGCTTCGAGCTCGCTGACCTGCGAACGCAACCGCGAATGTGCCTGCGCCGCGCGTTCCATCGCCTCGGCTTGAGCTTGTGCCTGCTGAGCTTTCTCGTGAGCTTCGACTTGCAGTCGCTCGGCCCGCTCGATGGCCTCCGCCTGTGCTCGCTGCGCTTTATCTAGAGCTTCGGCTTGAGAGGTTTGCGCCCGTTGTGCGCGCTCCAGAGCGTCGGCCTGGGCGGCTTGCGCGCGTTGTGCCTTTTCCAGCGCTTCGGCGTGAGCGGCTTGCTGGCGTTGCGCGAACTGCGCCTTTTCATGCGCCTCGGCTTGGGACTTTTCGAGCACGGCGACGCGCTGCATGGCTGCCGTGTCGAGCATGTTCATCGGCCGCGTGGCGCCGCTCTGGCCATTGCCGTGCGCGGCGGCTGGCCCATTGGCCTGGCCGTTAGCCTGACCATTGGCTTGTCCATTGGCGGGCGTGCTGGCGCTGCCCGGCGGCAGCAGCTCATCGAGGGCACTCAGCAGCTTTTCCGGCGGCGTGGAGCGCGCCAGGAAACGTTCGGCGCCCAACTCCAGCGCGAAGCGTTCGTACTTCGGGTCGTCGTGACGACGGGTGTAGAACAGGAAAGGAATGTTTTGCAGGCGCTCGTCCTGCTTCCATTTGCGGCACAGGGCGAAGCCGTCCATGCGCGGCAGGACGATATCGGACACGATCGCCTGCGGCGCCTCGCGGCGCGCGACGTCCAGGGCCGCGAGTCCGTTGGCGGACTTCAAAACCCGATGCCCGCGACCCGATAGCAATGTCTCGAGCGCGCTTTGCTCGGATTCGCGCTCGAATGCGATCAGGATGACACCCATGCCTCGTCTCCAGCGGATCTCTCAGAGCCCGCGAAGTATGCCGGGGGCCCGGAGGATTGGCACGGTTAGGGAGATCTGTTAGCCATAAAGGGAGACGCAGTGCACAGTTGCCCCTAGGGCCCGGGCCGATTGATCCGGGTCCAGTACTGTCCCAGCATCGACACCTGGTCGGTGAATTGCTTGAAATCCACCGGTTTCACGATGTAGCTGTTGGCATGCGCCTCGTAGCTGCGCGCCATGTCCGACTCTTGGTCCGAAGAAGACATGATCACCACCGGGGTCGAGCGCGTCTTCGGATCGGCTTTGATTTGTGCCAGCACATCCAGTCCGTCGATCTTGGGCATGTGTAGGTCGAGCAGCATCAGCTTGGGATTGCCCGACATGCGCTGCGCATACACGCCCTGACGAAACACGTAATGTAGAGCGGCCTCGCCGTCCTGCACCCACACCACCTGCTGCGACACGCCGCCGATCTCCAGCGCGCGAATGGTCAGCTCCGCATCCGTGGGATTGTCATCAGCCAGCAGAATGTATCCGGTGTGGCTCACGGCGCACCCCCGGGGGCTGCCGATGCAGCGATGTCGGTCCCGGCCGCCAGCGCGATCACGAATCCGTACTCCCGCGCCACTTCGCGCATGTGCTCGTATCTCCCCGATTTGCCGCCGTGGCCCGCTTCCAGATTGACATGCAGTAACAACGGCCGGCTGCCGGTATTGTGCCGGCGTAATTTCGCGACCCACTTGGCCGGTTCGTAGTACTGCACCTGACTATCCCATAGTCCGGTGGTGACCAGCATGGCCGGATAAGACTGGCGGCGAATATTGTCGTAAGGCGAATAAGAAAGCATATAGGCGTAGGCAGCGGCTTCGTTCGGATTGCCCCACTCGTCATACTCGAGGGTGGTCAGGGGAATGCTGGTATCGAGCATGGTGGTGACGATGTCGACGAACGGCACGTGCGCCACCAGCGCGGCATAACGATCGGGGGCGACGTTGGCGATCACCCCCATCAATAAACCGCCGGCACTTCCGCCGGCGGCGAAAACTTTATCGCGAGCCCCATAACGGCGCGCCACCAAATGATCGGTGACGTCGACGAAATCGTTGAAGGTGTTCCATTTGAATTCGAGCCGGCCGGCGTCGTACCAGCGCCGGCCCAACTCCTGGCCGCCGCGCACGTGCGCCATCGCATAGACGAAGCCGCGATCGAGCAGCGACAGTCGCGATGAGCTGAAGCCCGGCTCCATGCTCAGCCCGTACGAGCCGTAGCCGTACTGATACAGCGGCGCGGTGCCGTCCAGCGGCGTGCCTTTGCGATACACGATGGACACTGGAATACGTTCGCCGTCGCGCGCCGATGCCCAGACGAACTCACTGACGTAATCGGCTGGATCGAACGGGCCGAGCACCGGCTCGCGTTTCAACAACACGCGCGAACCATCGGCGAGATCGTAATCGTACGTCGTGCCCGGCGTGGTCAGCGACGTATATATGTAGCGCAGTTTGGTGGTATCCAGCTCGGGATTGGAGCCGAGCGCCATGGTGTACGTGGGATCGTCCGCGGTCAGATGAAACGGCGCTTCGCCCCAGCGTTGCACTCGAATGTTCATCAAGCCACGCGAGCGTTCGCTGACTGCGATGAAGCTGCGAAAGATCTCGAAGTCCTGCACGAACACTTCCAGATCGTGTGCCACTACGTCGCGCCAACGCGCACGCTCGGCGACATGCTCTACCGGCACTTCGACGATGCGGAAATTCAGCGCCTGCCAGTTACTACGAATCAAGAAGCGGTCGTCGAGATGATCGACCTGGTACTCGTGATCTTCCTCGCGCGGCACGACCACTTGGAAAGCGAACGACAGATCGTCGGTGCGTGTGTAACGCCACTCGGATGACGTGGTGCTTTCCGAGGCGATCAATAAATAGCGCTCGCTCTTACTGCGCTCGACGGTCAGATCGAAACTCTCGTCCGGCTCTTCGTAAACCAGCGGATCTGCGCCGGTGGCGCCGAGCGTATGACTGCGGATGCGCCGGCCCAGCAAGGTCACCGGATCCTTTTCCACATACAACAGCGTGCGATTGTCGTCGGCCCAGGCGATGCCGCCGTCGACGTTGTCGATCGTGTCCGGCAGCAGTGTGCCAGTCACGAGGTCCTTGATTCTGAGCCGGTACTGACGCCGTCCGACAGTGTCTTCGGTGTAGGCGAGCAGCCGGTTGTCGGGACTGACCTCGTAACCGCCGAGCTGAAAGAACGGTTGGCCGGAGGCCAGCGCATTGCCATCGAGCAGTATGTCTTCGGCGGCGTCGGGCGCGTCCGCGCGCCTGACCACAATGGGATATTCCTGGCCGGTCGCATATCGAACCGCGTACCAGTACCCGCGATAGCGCACCGGGACGGTGGCGTCGTCCTGCTTCAGCCGCGCGACGATTTCAGTGTAGAGCCCGTCGATCTGCGGCTGCACCGGGGCCAGCATGGCCTGGGTATAGGCATTCTCGGCCTTCAGGTAATCCAGCACTTCGGGGTCGCTGCGCGTGTCGTCGCGCAGCCAGTAATAGGCGTCGTCTCGTGCCCCATTGGGCGAGGCGACGCGATGTGATCGCATCGATGCTAGCGGTGGTTTGGACACAGTGACGAATGACGGCGACGAATAGGAAATGTCTGAACGAAACATGCGGTAACTGAACGAATCCTGCAGCGCTGCGGATGGGCTTGCAACTGTGGTCCTCATCCAAACCCTCAATTGCGCGCTTAAATGCCTTGCGTAGCCGGTTGCCAACAACTTTGGCGCTGGCGCACGCCGAACAAAGGGGTAGGATCTGGCCCGCTGGCCGACAGGGATCTTACTGGGACATTCTCTGCACGGCGCGTGGCAATTTTGCGCGGCAGTTCACGCGAATCGCCCAGAAAAGACAGATACAGTTCTCAGCTGATCCATCTTGCATAAGTAGTATTACGCGACAAGCATGAAAACCCCCAGGAGGGGTCTATGGCCAACGCGCAACACAGCCGTTCTTCAGGACAGGGAAATACTCAGGACGAGGTCAACTTGGAGATCGACGACTCACAAAGCCTGCGGCAGCTCGACGAAGGCGCGGCGCCGCCCATCCTGGTCCTGAGCCGTGACGCCAACTTGGTGGAAACGGTCAAAAAGGCCGCTCCCCGAGGCGTGCCGGTGGCGTTCGCACCCGATCTGGATCATGTCGCCGAGAAGCTTTCCAACTTGAAGCCGGGCGTGCTGGTCGCGGATACCGCGAGCACCGCCGACGTCGGCTCCATGGTGGCGCAGCTCACTCAGCATTTCCCTGAATTGGTGGTGGTGGTCGCCGGCAAGCGCGAAGAAAACGCGCAGCTGATGCAGTTGACCGCCACTGGCCGAATCTTCCGTTTCCTGCTCACGCCGTTGTCGCACGGACAGACGCGGCTGTCGCTGGAAGCAGCCGTCAAACAACATTTGGATCTATCGGCTGCCGGCCAGCGCCTCAGCACCGGTGGCGCCAGCAGCGAAGGCGGCAGCAAGAACTATGTGATGACGTACGGCGCGCTGACTGCCGGCCTGCTGATCGTCATCGGCGGCATCTGGTTCGGCGTCAGCCGCTTCACCGGTGAGCCCGAAGTCCCGCCGGCCGTGAATGCACCGGCCGCACCCGGAGCTGCGCAGCCCGGTGGTGTGCCGGAACGTCCGGACCCGGTCAAAGCCGAATTGGCGTTGGCCAAGGACGCTTTCAACCAAGGCAAATTCATCGAGCCCCAAGGCGAAAGCGCGCTGGATCTGTATCGAAGCGCGTTGGCGTTGGATCCGAACAGTCAGGATGCGAAAGACGGTATTCGCTCCGTGGTCGACAAGATCCTGGAGCGCGCCGAAGCGGCGCTGCTCGCGGAACGTTTGGAAGAAGCCATTCGCACCATCGAAACCGCGCGCGACATCGATTCGGCTCATCCGCGTCTGGCGTTCCTGGACACGCAGGTCGGCCGCGAGCGTGAACGTTTGAAACTGTCGCAGGCTCAGGAAGTCGGCAATCGCGTGCGCTCGCTGATCAACTCCGCGAACGATCGCATGGCCAACGGCCGCCTGGTCACGCCGAACAACGCCAGCGCCAAGGACGCGCTGTTGGAAGCTCGCCGTCTGGATCCGACCGATCCAACGGTGCTCGCCACGATTCGTGAACTCAGCGCGCAGCTGACTGAAGAGGCGCGCAAGTCGCTGGCCGCCGGCAACGTCGAAGCAGCCACTGCGTTCGTTCAAGGCGCACGTCAGATGGGTTCCGCGGGTAGCACTCTCGCAGCGGTCGAGCGTTCGCTCGCTGAAGCGACGCGCACCGCTGGTCCGGGCGCTGGCCCTGCAGCCGCGCCGGGCACTGTGCAATCAGCTGGTGCACGTCGTCCGGGCACCAATGCGCCGGCCGGTTCGCAAGCCGGTGCCGGTCCGAACGTCGATACGATGATCGCCGACGTGCGTACGCGCCTGACCGAAGGCAAGCTGATCGATCCGCCGGGCGACAGCGCTCGCGACTTGCTCACCAGCCTGCGCACGACTGCGCCGAATCGTCCTGAAGTGGACGAACTGTCGCGCACCTTGTCGACGCGCTTGCTCGACTCGGGCCGTCAGGCGATGAATGCCAAAGCGTTCGAACGTTCCTCGCAGCTGATCGCTGCTGCCAAGGATGTGGGCCAGCGCTTCAATGGCGCGGCTATCTCGCAGGCAGAAGCCGATCTGACCGCGGCTCGCGACGCTAGCTCACAACAGAACAACATCGTTTCCGCCGCTTCGTTGAAGCGCGTGCGCATGGTGTCGCCGGTGTATCCGGACGCCGCCCGCAAACGCGGTGTCGAAGGTTGGGTGGAATTGGCCTTCACGGTGCAGACCAACGGCTCGGTGGACAAGGTGGAAGTGCGTAACGCCAGCCCCGCTGATGTATTCGACGACGCGGCCATGCGCGCCGTGCGCCAGTGGCGCTTCGAGCCAGTCGAACGCAACGGTGAGCGAATCGAACAGCGCGCCATGGTGCGCCTGAAGTTCTCGCAGCAGGCTGCGCAGTAAGCTTCGCTCAGGAGTAAGACCTGACCAAGGCGGCCCTGACGGGCCGCCTTTTTCTTTGTTGTGTGGCAGCCCGTTCGGGCCGCTTTTTTATTGGGCCTGACCCATAATGGCCGGCCCATGGACACCGTCCTGCCCACCGCCAGCTCCCCTGCTTCGTCCTTGCCGGCGCATCGGCTGGACGCGTCGGGGCGTGCTCGGGTGGACGTGCGGGCCATCGTCGCGCTGGCGGTGCCGTTCGCGGCCAACAGCGCCATTCAAGCGATCCTGAATCTCACTGACACCTGGTTCATCGGTCGCATCTCCACCAGCGCGCTGGCGGCCATCGCGTCGATTCACTGGCCGGTGATCGCCTGTATCGCGCTATTCGGTGGCGTCGGCCTCGCGGGCCAAACATTGGTGGCACAGGCGTTCGGCGGCCGCCGACTCAAACGTGCCTCTCAGGCCGGCTGGATTTCGATCTGGGCCGCGCTACTAGTCACACCACTGTTCTGGTTCATCGCTTTCAACGGCAACGCCGTGCTCAATCCTTTCGGCCTCGCGCCGGACGTGCAAGCACTGGCAGTGCAGTTCTGGGAACCTCGCATGCTGGGCGCGCCATTGGGCGTGGCCCTGTGGGGCATGCTGGGATTTTTCAACGGCATCGGCAAACCCAAAATCTCTTTCATGGTCGACGCGCTGGTCTGTATCAGCAACGCCATCTTCGCGCAGTGGTTTATTTTCGATTTGGGCTGGGGCATCGCCGGCGGCGCGTGGGCCACCAACTGCGCACAAGCACTCGGCTTGATCGTCGGCCTGATCATCTTCATGAGCCCGCGCATGGATCGACTGTTTGGTTCGCGGCTGATGTGGCGACCTCGCGCCAGCAAGATCGCCGCTCAATGGAAACTCGGCTTGCCCATGGGCATGTTGATCGCCGCCGACGTGCTTGGCTTCGCGATGTTTCAACTCATGCAAGTACATATGAGCACGGTGGACGGCGCCGCCACGCAGATCGTCATGATGCTGACCTCGATCTCTTTCATGCCGGCCATCGGCATCGCCATGGCCGGCACCACGCTGGTGGGTCAATCCATCGGCATGGGCGATCGCGACTGGGCGCGACGCATCGGTAACAGCATCATCGTGATGTGCATGACCTATATGGGCGCGGTCGGCCTGTTGCTCGGCCTGATCGCACCGTGGCTGATCCCGACGTTCGTCGCCGACAACGATCCACAAGCGCTCGCAGTGATCCAGCTGGGCACAACGCTCATGTGGGTGGCTGCTGCATATCAATTGTTCGACGGTTTGAACTTCGCCTGTTCTTTCAGCCTGCGCGGTGCCGGTGACGCGACCGTGCCGGCGATCTGCGTGTTGTTGCTGTCGTGGCTCGTATTCGTCCCGCTCGCTCACATGCTGTCGTTCGAGCCCGGCGGCGGTTGGGTGGACAGCCTGCCGCAGTTCGGCCTGGGCGCGCTCGGCGGCTGGCTCGCGGCGCTGAGCTACATCATCTTGATCTCGATGGTGCTGCTGTTGCGTTGGCGCTCCGGCGCCTGGCAGAAGATCCGGCTGCGCTGACTGTCTCGTAACCCTCGGCGAGCAGGCGCGATGCTATCGTTGCCGTTCGCCAAAGACGCAATTGCAGAGGGGTAATCGGGTGAACGAGGCGTCCAATTCTGCGCAGGCCATCCGCATTTGGGACTGGCCGGTGCGGCTGACTCACTGGCTGTTCGTAGCCTGCATCGTGGCGTCCTGGTGGACCGCCGAACAGAACGTCATGGATTGGCATCGTTACAGCGGCTATGCGTTGCTCGGCCTGCTGATCTTCCGCGTCTACTGGGGCTTCTTCGGCAGCTCGAGCGCGCGCTTCTCACAGTTCCTGCGTGGCCCAAGCGGCTTGATGGCTTATCTGCGTGAGTCGCGCGATGCGCATCGCGAGGCGGGACACAATCCACTCGGCGGCTGGAGCGTGGCAGTGATGCTCACGTTGATGCTGGCGCAAGTGGTGATTGGTTTGTTCGTGAGCGACGTGGACGGCATCGAGTCCGGGCCGTTGTCACATCTGGTGAGCTTCGACACCAGCCGCACGCTGGCCGACATTCACGAAGTGGTGTTCAACGCCATCCTCACCTTTATCGGCCTGCACATCGCGGCCATTTTGTTTTATGTGCTGGTGAAGCGAGATAACGTGCTGGTCGCCATGTTCACCGGCCACCGTCGCAACGTGCGCTTGCATGCCATGCGGCCGGTGCCGGCGTGGCGCATCGTGCCGGGCATCGTGCTCGCGAGCGGTGTGGTTTGGTGGGTGGCGACTTGAATAACAGACTTAAATAAAAAGGGGCGATCGTCAGATCGCCCCTTCCCCTGAGCCATCGATGGTCGGCTACTTGACCAATCGCAGTACCGGTCGCTCGGCCTTGTCCTGTAGTCGATCGCGGTGAAAACCTGTTTCGGGTTTGTATTGAAGCGCGTCGATGCGACGTTGCAACTCGGCTGCACGCTCCGGATCCGGAGTCACGCGCGGACGCACGGGCAAAGATTCGGACTGTCTCATTCTAAACATCACAACCTCCCAGGCGGCGTTCCCATCGCACTTGCTCGCGGCACAACGCACCACGACACGCGATGGATCCACCGACACACTAGAATTCTGCTATCCCCTGACTGCGCCTGACTATTTCCACTCATTGGCGGTGGCGGCGAAGTTTTTGTTTTGTGGCCGGACTATACAGAAGCGTTGACCTGTAGGTGCTTCCATCACAATCCAGGTATGCACCTTTTCGATGCGCCGAGCTCCGAGGGCTTCCAGACGCTGCGCTTCCGCGTCGATGTCATCGCTTTCGATGTCGAGATGCACGCGACTGTCGTGCTTGACGTCTTGAACTTCGATGTGCAGGCCGAGCTGTTCGCTCTGCAGGCAGCGATACAGCGGGCTCGCCTCTTCGTGCTTGGCGCGCAGCTCATAACCCAACGCTGCGGACCAGAACTGTGCGGCACGTTCGAGATCGTCGGTTTTACAGTCGATGATGAAACCAGCAAGACGGCTGCGATGCATGTCTTCCTCTCTCGGCGGCGCGCACGATAACAGAAGCCGGCGCGGGTCACCCGTTCGGGTTCACACCTTTGCGAGCCGACTCCATGGCCGCGAGAATATCTTTGGTCTCGGCACTGGAGAATATGTCAGTTAGTGACGCGGTTACCTTGCGTTGCCAGTTGGCGTGCTCGGTATCGGTCCCTGGGACGTTGACAGGATCGCTCATGCCGATTAGATCCTCGATTTGCACCAACGCGATGTTGGAGCTGGACAAGCCGATGAAGGCATGCACTGCTCGCGACAACGCAGCGGAATACGTCGGCAATGGCTCGCCTTCGCGCCAATGCCACAAACCTGCCGCAACCAATGCTCGAAGCAAACCGACTCGATCTCGCACGCGGGCATCGTGGGCCTGTTGACGCAGCTCGTCGGTCGGATACAAATCCAGCTTCGCGCGCAACGTCACATCGCTACCGTCCCACCAACCGCGCAGCGTCGGCAAATCGTGTGTCGTCACGACTGCCATCGCATGCTTCACGTATTCGTCGGGCCGTTTGAAAGCCCCGTCGGGATGCTGTTCGAACATCAACACCTTGTAATGATAGGTGTGATATTGCTCCATCGCCTCGGTCATCGCTTCCGGCACCGTGCCCAGGTCTTCGCCGATTACGATGCAATGATTGCGCTGGCTTTCCAACGCCAGAATGGCGATCAAATCGGCTAACGGATAGTGGACATACGTACCGTCTTTGGACAGTAGCCCGCGCGGCACCCACCACAAACGATACAAAGTCATCACATGGTCGAAACGCAGCGCTGCTACGTAACGCATCATGTTACGGACCAGACCGACGAACGGCTGGTATTGCTGAGAGCGCAGCTCGTTCGGATCCTGCGGCGGAATGCCCCAATCCTGACCTTTCAACGCCAGCGCATCGGGCGGCGCGCCGACCGAAGCACCTTGTAGATATAAGTGGCGGTTGGACCAAGTCTCCGAACCTGCCGGATTGGCGCCGACTGCCACGTCGCCATAGATGCCGATGGCCATGCCTTTGTCACGTGCCACGCTTTGCGCCGCCGATAGTTGTTCGGCGGCCAGCCACTGCAGGTATTGAAAGTACTCGACGTCCTCGGCGCGTTCGCGGGCAAACCGCTCGACCGCCGATGAAGTCGGATCGCGATATTCCTCAGGCCAGCTCGGCCAGCCCCAGTATTGCGGACCCTGCAAACGCAGATGGCCGTCGAGCGCGTCGTAGATCGCATGCAAGCGCAGCGGCTCGCCCAAGATTTCCTGGAACTGCCGAAACGCCGCGCCGCGCGGCGTCTTTTGAGCGAGATGACGTGTACGAAAATTCGCGTACAACAACGACAGGATTTCAAACTTCGCCGCCGCCACCGGCACGTAGTCGACGTTCCTAGTCGCACGCAGCGTTTTGAGATTCGCTTGAAACTTCGGCTCGGCAACACGTTTGCGCGCCGGCTCGCACTCGGCGAAATCGGGCACGTCCTCGACACTGATATACAGCACGTTCAAGAACTGGCGATTCGATGGGCTGTACGGACTGATGTGCGCGGGATTGGCCGGCATCAGCGCATGCAGTGGATTCAACCCGATGATGCCGCAGCCCAGCGGCGCGGACAGACGAATCAAATTACTCAAGTCGCGAAAGTCGCCGACGCCCCAGTTGTCATCGGCCCGCAGCGAATACAGCTGCACGGCGATGCCCCAGAGTCGCTTGCCTGCCGCGATGGCCGGCGCGTCGAAAAATTGCGTGGGTGTTATGACGACACGCAATGTTCCTTGCAGCCCGGTGTCGAGCGCGAACGTCGCAGTGTGATAGCCCAACGGTAAGTTGGGCAACGACACCGCGAGACGGCGATAGGAGCGTTGATCGACTTCGCCTTGTTCGATGGGCTTGAGCTTGCTCAGCGGCGCCGAGCCGGAACGGGGCTCGCCGTTCTCCAAAGTCACATTCCAATCGACCTTTTTCGCGGCCAGCTCCACCGGCACCGCGATCGGCACACTGATGGGCTGGCCCTCACCGACCACGACCACGGGCGGCACGAAGCCGGTCCAGCGACGCGTTTCGTACTCATGGATGGCGTCGCCGGCGGCCGTGTCATCGGCCGCTGCGACACCCAACGCCGCCAGAATGGCGACTTGAGACTCTAGCGACACCTCTTTGGGGCGAGCGCGATAGTCGAGATAGGAATCTGCGATGCCGTACAACTGAGCGAGTTGGCGGATCGGACTATCCATTTATTGGGCCATTTACGGTTTTAAAGAGAAGCCACTGCGCACGGTACTAGGCGCGTTGCCGTCGGCCAGCAATACGCACGAATGCGGCGCGACCACGCAATTTTCACCGGCGGCCAAACGGTCGCCGAGATCGTTGGCGCGCCAGCGCGCCGTGTCGAACACGATCTGCCACACCACACCGGTGGTCGGCGCGGGCAAGCGGAAATCGCAGGGTTGGTCGCCGGCATTGCAAAGAAACAGCAGATGCCCGTTCGGTGTTCCATACGGATCGGTGAAAGCGTGGCCGATCAGCACCCCGATGGCCCGCGCATTCGCATCATGCCAATCGCTAGCCGTGAGTTCGTGGCCCAGCGGATGACGCCAACTGATGTCCTTGTGCTCCCGATCCAGCTGACGCGCACCTTTCAGGAAGGTGTCGCGTCGCAGGCCGGCAGCATAGCGACGCAATGTGAGCAGTTGCCGTACGAACGTGGTCAACCAAATGCGCCGCTCAGCCAGCTCCCAGTCCACCCAGCTGATCTCGTTGTCCTGGCAGTAGGCGTTGTTGTTACCGCGCTGGGTGCGACCGAACTCGTCGCCGGCCAACAGCATCGGCACGCCTTGCGACAGCAGCAAGGTGGCGAGCAAGTTGCGGATTTGCCGTTCGCGTAACTCGATGATGGCCGGATCGTCGCTCGGCCCTTCAACACCACAATTCCAACTCAGGTTGTGATTGTGACCGTCGCGGTTGTCTTCCAGATTAGCTTCGTTGTGTTTCTGTTCGTACGCGGTGGCGTCGTAAGTGGTCAAGCCATCGTGGCAGGAAACGAAATTGATGCTGGCGGTCGGGCGCCGGCCGCTGGCGCGAAACAAATCGCTGGAGCCGGCGAAGCGCTCGGCGAAATTGCCCAGGATGCCGGGATTGCCGCGCCAGAAACCGCGAATCGAATCGCGATACAAATCGTTCCATTCCGACCAGCCGGCCGGGAAATGGCCGAGCTGATAGCCCTCGGGACCCACATCCCAGGGCTCGGCGATCAACTTCACGTAGCGCAGCGACGGTTCGGCCGCGACCGCTTTGAAAAATGCCGCGTCGGTGCGGAACGGCGTGTGATCTCGACCCAGCACCGCGGCCAGATCGAAACGGAAACCGTCGACGTGCATTTCCTCCACCCAATAGAGCATGCAGTCGATGACCAGCTTGCGCGCGGCGGCGTTGCCGATGCCGACCGTGTTGCCCGTGCCGGTGCGATCGATGTGACGACTCAGATTCGAGCTGTCGAGCCGGTAGTACGCCGCGTTGTCCAAACCGCGCAGGCTGAGCGTCGGTCCTTTCTCGTTGCCTTCGACGGTGTGATTGAACACCACGTCCAGAATGACTTCGATGCCGGCCGCATGCAGCGCCTTCACCATGGTCCGGAACTCGGCGACAGGATCGTCGATGCCGTAGTCCGGATGCGGCGCGAACCAGGCCAGCGAGCTGTAGCCCCAATAATTCTCCAAGCCGCGCTTGGCCAGAAATTCTTCGGGCGCGAACGCTTGCACCGGCAGCAGCTCGACCGCCGTGACACCCAGCTGCTTCAGATAATTGACGACTGCCGGCTGCGCCAAGCCGAGAAACTTACCGCGCTCGCGCTCAGGCACGGCGGGATGTCGCTTGGTGAATCCTTTGACGTGCAATTCATAAATGACGGTGTCACGCCAGGGCACTGCCGGCGGACAGTCTTCGCTCCACGCGAATGTAGATTGCGTGACACGCGCCTTGTACACGTATGGCGCACTGTCCGCGGTGTTTATCTGCTCCGGATGTTCCGGGTCATAGCCGAACAGCGCCGGATTCCATTCGAACTTACCCACCAATGCGCGCGCGTACGGATCGAGCAGCAGCTTGTTGGGATTGTGTCGCAACCCGTACGACGGATCGTAGGGACCGTACACACGGAAGCCATAGACGACACCGGGAACGCCATGAGGCGCGGGCAGAAAGCCGTGCCAAATATTGTCCGTGTGCTCGGGCAGCGTCAGACGGATCAGCTCGCGCTCGCCGCTGTCATCGAACAAGCACAGCTCGACGCGCGCGGCGCCGCCGGCAACGACAGCGAAGTTCACACCATCGCCGGTCCAGGTGGCGCCCAATGGCGCGGAGGAACCAGGTTGCAGACTGGCGGCGGCGAAGTCGACGGGTACAGCGTTCATCGCCCGCATGGTGACCGATCCGGGGCCCGCATGAAAAGTAGCGAATCGCGAAAGTGACTGATTTTAGTCGCGCGCCCAGATGGTCACGGCCAACGGCGGCAGATTCAGCGTGACGCGCGCCGGGAAATCCCGCCAGGGCTCGTCATATGCTTGCGTTTCAGTCTGTGACGCATAGCCCGAACCGCCAAAGTCGACAGCGTCGCTGTCGAGCAGTTTGCGATAGCGGCCAGCCACCGGTGCACCAAAAGTGTAATTGTCGCGTGGTACTGGCGTGGCATTGAAGACGATCAGCAATTGGGTGCCGCCCTCGCCCGGCAGGCGTTGGCGCAGGAAGCCGAAGACGCTTTCGCGGGCGTTGTCGACTTCCAGCCAGCGAAAGCCTTCCCCGTGATTGTCGCTGCCGTGCAGCTCGGGATAGTCGCGATACAAGTGGTTCAGCGCGCGACACCAGGCCTGCAGCTGCTGATGATGCGGGTGTTGAAGTGCGCCCCACGCCAGATCTTCATAGTCACGCCACTCGTGCCATTGCCCGAACTCGCCCCCCATGAACATCAGCTTCTTGCCGGGATGAGCGGTCATGTAGCCCATCAGCAAGCGATGGTTGGCCAGCTTCTGCCACTCGTCGCCGGGCATCTTGTCCAGCAGCGAGCGCTTGCCGTGCACCACCTCGTCGTGCGACAGCGGCAAAATGAAATGTTCCGAGAACGCGTACACGAACGAAAACGTAATCAAGTTGTGATTGTGCTGGCGATACAGCGCGTCCAACGACATGTAGCGCAGCGTGTCGTTCATCCAGCCCATGTTCCATTTGAAATGGAAGCCCAACCCGCCCAAATGCACCGGCCGGGTCACGCCGGCAAATGACGTCGACTCCTCCGCCATGGTGACCACGCCGGGGAAATAGTGGCCGACGGTCCAGTTCAGCTGCTTCAGGAAATCGATGGCCTCGAGATTCTCGCGACCGCCGAATTGATTGGGCGTCCACTCACCCGCTTTGCGCGCGTAGTCCAGATAGATCATGGATGCCACCGCATCCACGCGCAGACCGTCGATGTGGTACTGCTCGATCCAGAACAGCGCATTGGCGATCAGAAAGTTGCGCACCTCGTGGCGACCATAATTGAAAATCTTGGTGCCCCACTCCTGGTGCTCGCCCCGCTGCGGGTCGGAGTGCTCGTATAAAGCAGTGCCGTCGAATTCGGCGAGGCCGTGACCGTCGCGAGGAAAGTGCGCCGGCACCCAATCCATGAACACGCCGATGCCGGCTTGATGCAACCGATCGACGAAGCGCATGAAGTCCTGAGGTGTGCCGTGTCGCGCTGTCGGCGCGAAATGACCGAGCACTTGATAGCCCCACGAGCCGTCGAATGGATGTTCCGCCACGCCCACCAGTTCGACGTGGGTGTAGCCCATGTCCTGGACATAGGGAATCAATTGGTCGGCCAGTTCATCCCAAGTCAGAAATGCCGGCTTGCGATGCCACGAGCGGCGCCACGATCCTGGATGCAGCTCATAAATGGAGATGGGCGCGCGGAGTGGATCCCACTTGTGCCGTTGCTCGAGCCAGGCGCCGTCGCCCCACTCATAGCCGTCGATGTCCGCGACCACTGACGCACTGTCGGGCCGCAGCTGCATCTCAAAGGCATAGGGATCGGATTTCATCAGCAGCTGGCCATGCACGCCGACAATCTCGAATTTGTACAGCGCGCCTACCCCTGCGCCCGGGACGAATGTTTCCCAAACGCCGGACTGATGACGCCGCTGCAGGGCATTGCGAGTGCCGTCCCACTGATTGAATTCGCCGACCACGCTGACGCGTTGCGCGTTCGGCGCCCACACGGCAAAACGAGTGCCGGCGACGCCGTCGTGCACTTCCAGATGCGCACCCAGCTTCTGCTGGATGTGGTGATGATTGCCCTCACCGAACAAGTGCAAGTCGAGGTCGGATAGGGCCGAGTTCATAGGGAATCGTGTGCGTCTTTGGTAATGAGCTGTCCCTTCACAACACCACCGGGCTGCGAGGGTTCCTCACAGCCGGCTTTTCTCACAGCCGCTGGTCTTCTTACAGAACCGGCTTGATGCCCCAAATATTATCCGCGTACTCGCGAATGCTGCGGTCACTGGAAAACGGCCCCATGCTCAGCGCATTGATCACGGACTTGCGGGTCCATTCTTCGCTGTTCAGGAACAATTCGTCGACGCGCGCCTGAGCGGCCATGTATTCGTCGAAGTCCGCCAGCACCAGGAAATGTTCGCCATGGCTGAGCAGCCGATCGCTGACCACCTTGGAGTCGAAGATATTGTCGGGCGTGAAATAGCCCGAGTCGATCAGTTCGATGGCGCGCTTCAGCACCGGATTCTTGGCCACTTCGTCCGCCGGCGAGTAACCCCGTGCCCGCAAGGCATTCACTTCTTCGGTGGTCATGCCGAAGATAAAAATATTCTCCTCGCCGACCGCGTCCTTGATTTCGATGTTGGCGCCGTCCAGCGTGCCGATGGTGAGCGCGCCGTTCAACGACAACTTCATGTTGCCGGTGCCGGACGCTTCCATGCCGGCCGTGGAAATCTGTTCGGACAGATCCGCCGCCGGCATGATCTCCTGCGCCAGTGACACGTCGTAGTCGGGCAGGAAACAAAGCTTGAGCTTGTCGCCGATGCGCGCGTCGTTGTTGATGACGTGCGCGATGTTGTTGATGAGTTTGATGATGGCTTTCGCCATGTGATAGCCGGGCGCCGCCTTACCGGCGAACATCACCACACGCGCCGGGATCGGGGCGTTCGGGTTATCGAGCAGTCGCTGATAACGCGCCACGACATGCAACAGGTTCAACAACTGCCGCTTGTACTCGTGAATACGTTTGACCTGGACGTCGAACATGGCATCGACGCTGACCGTCACGCCCAACAGCTGATTGATGGTCTTGGCCAAGCGCTCTTTATTGATGCGCTTGATGGCCCGGAACCGCTGCCGAAAGTCGGCATCGTCCGCGGCCCACTTCAAACGCTCCAGATCTTCCAGATCGTTTTCCCAGGCCGAGCCCAGCTTCTCGGTCAACAGCGCCGACAGCAAGGGATTGGCCTGCTTCAACCAGCGACGCACGGCAATGCCGTTGGTGACGTTAGTGAAGCGCTCCGGCCACAGCTGCGCGAAATCGGCAAAGATGGTCTCGCGCATCAGCCGCGAGTGCAGTTTCGCCACGCCATTCACGCGATGGCTGCCGACCACCGACAGGTACGCCATGCGCACGCGACGATCGCCTTCTTCGTTGATGAGCGACATGCGACGCCGGCGATCCAAGTCCTGCGGGAACTTGCTGCTGACTTCTTCCAGGAAGTCGCGATTGATCTGATACACGATCTGCAAATGCCGCGGCAGCAAGCGCTCGAACAGCGACACCGGCCAGGTCTCCAACGCTTCGGGCAGCAAGGTGTGATTGGTGTAGCCGCACACTTCGCGCGTCAGCTTCCACGCCGGGCCCCACTCCATGTCGTAAGTGTCGACCAGCAATCGCATCAGCTCGAGAATGGTCAGCGCCGGATGCGTGTCGTTGAGCTGGACTGCGATGGCGCTGGACAAATCCTTCAGTGGCCGACGCTCGGCGAGATGCTGGCCGAGCAGATCCTGCAACGATGCGCTGACGAAGAAGTACTGCTGCTTGAAACGCAGCTCTTTGCCTTGCGGCGTCGAGTCGTCGGGATACAGCACGCGAGTCAGATTCTTCGCGTCGACTTGCTCCGCGACGGCCGCGGCATAGTTGCCGTGATTGAAAGCTTCGATGCGGAACGGCGTGATCGCGCGTCCGGACCACAAGCGCAAATGATTGACCGTGGGGCTGCGATTGCCAGGGATCAGCAAGTCATAGCCGACCGCCCACACATCCTGAGTGTCCACCCACTCGTAACGCACGCGACCCTGCTCATTGCGAGTGGCACGGCATTGACCGCCGAAACGCACGCGATGACGAATGGCGCCTTGGCCGCTTTCCCAGAAATTATGGAAGCCCAGCCATGAGCTGGCGATCTCACGCTGCGCGCCATCCTTTTCGATGACTTGCGTAAAAATGCCGTAGTCGTAGCGAATGCCATAACCGGTGGCCGCATAACCCAGCGTGGCGAGCGAATCCAGAAAGCACGCCGCGAGCCGGCCGAGACCGCCATTGCCCAAGCCAGGATCTTCTTCCTCGGCGGCGATGTGCTCCAGGTCTTGCCCGAGCTGTTCCATGGTCTCGCGCACTTCGGTGAGCAACTCGTCCTCGAACGAGGACAGCGCATTGATCAGGCTGCGGCCGAGCAGAAACTCCATGGACAGATAGCAGATGCGCTTCACCCGAGCGCGCGCCACACGCTTACCGGTGGCGATCCAACGCTCAGTCAGCTCTTCACGCACCGCTATCGACAGCGCGTCGTAGATGTCTCGGCGAGTCGCATTCTCCGTCGACTTGCCGAGCACGCGCTCCAGGCGGTCGACGATTGCTTCACGCACGGCGCCTAAACGCAACGGCACCGCCGAATGAATCGCAGAACTCGCCATGCAAAGCCTCGCTATTTAACTTCGGCCACCTTCTCGGCGACGATTCGCCAGGAAGCACCCTCGCGCACCAAGGTCAACTCTTTGCGCAACGAGTTGGTGCCGAACTTCTGCACGAACTGCACGATGCGCCGATCGTCGCCAGCCGGTTCGACGCGCAACCCTTCGACGACTGAATCAGGCACGGGGCCGGTGGCCACCTGTTCCCGACGCTGTTCCAGCCACGCGGCGCTGCCGGCCGAATCGGTCGGCGCGGTGAAGGTAGAAGAATAAAGCGCGACGACCGCATCTGCTTCGCGGTTTGCCCAAGCCTGCGCCCAGCTCGCCACCACTTCCTCCGGCGACCGAGCAGTCGTGCCCGCGGAACGGAAGTACGACGGCGGTTCGTCCAGGCAGGCGGTGCCCTTGCGCGTCACCGGCTTGGATTCGGGAATCGCCAGCGCTTCGGAGCGGTTCGGCTGGGTCATGCCGTCCGGCACTTTTAGCTGGACATTGTTACGCGAAGTCAGGTACGGCTCGTTCTTTTCCGAGCACACCACTTCCTTGCCGCCACCGCAGGCCGTCAACAAGGGCAGCAACAGGGCGCAGTAAAGAATCTTGTTCATGCGGCAGGTCGAGGTCATCGCAGTCGTGAAAGATACCGAACGGGGCATGCTACGCGGGCCGGCATATTACGCAACCGGCTCGCAACGCACGTCGGTTTTGACCGACGCGGCGATAAAACATTCATCGTGGGAGCGGTGATGGAGCTGCTCCAATTGCTCGGCGCCAGGCGCGCGCCCGGAAAACACGACCTTGGGCCGCAGAGTCACGACCGTCATGGCGATGCGCCCGGCCTCGTTTTTACCCATGACACCCACCGCCGCGTCCTCGTAACTGTCCACCACGAAGCCCGCTTCGGCCGCGAAAGACAGGAAGAACAGCATGTGGCAGCTGGATAACGACGCCACGAAGGCTTCTTCGGGATCGACCGCGGCCGGATCGGACAACGGCACCCGCACCACGTGCGGCGAACTCGAGCCAGGCACCACCACCCCGCCGTCGAAGCGCCACTCGTGCGCCCGGGAATACTTATTGTCCGTGAACACGGCGCCGAGGCGCTGCCAGGACACGGTGGCGGTGTATTCGGCCATGGATCCCATCCGGAGTAGCCAGCTCTAGCCGGCTTCGGTGCCATTGTCCCGCGCGCGCCACGGGTTTGCCACATTCCTGACCGGCTTCCGGCACAATCGCCGCCCAACATGCGGGCTCATGACGCTAAATAGCGATTCTGAGCTCCAATCTGTCTGGCCATGGGGTTGCTGAATGGAACGCTTACGGGGCCTTTTACGGACGCTTTTCGGTGAACTGAACTGGCAACCGCCGCAGTGGTTTGCCGCCTCCAGCGGCGCCGTGCGCCGAGGCGCCACCGGTATCGGCGGCAGCATGCGAGCCAATCCGCGCGGCTCGGCACTGGCAGTCGCTGGAATTGCGGTTTTGATCGCCGCCGCCGTGTTCGGCTGGCAGTGGTACAAGAATCGGCCGCAACCGGTGCTGACCGAATTCGCGGTCACTGCGCCCGGCCCGACCTGCTATGCCTGCGAGCCGCCCGGCCCGCCCAACCCGCTGGTCGTGAACTTCTCGGCCTCGACCGCGACCTTGGAGCGCGCCGGTCATCCTGTCGATCCCAAGCAAGCCGGCATCGACATCAGCCCCGCCGTCGCCGGCCAATGGTTCTGGGACGACGATCGCACGCTGCGCTTTCAACCGACCGCCGACTGGCCCATCGGTCAGCAATACAAAGTCGCGCTGTCGCGCAAAGACTTCGCGGCCGACCACGTCACGCTCAAGGACTATCAGTTTCAATTCCAGACGCCGGCGTTCGTCGCCAAGCTGAGCAACACCGAGTTTCATCAGGATCCGGTGGTCGCCGGCAACAAGAAAGTGGTGGCCAGCATCAACTTCTCGCATCCGGTGGATCTGGCCAGCTTCGAGAAGCGTGTCAAACTGAAAATGTTCAACAAGGTGACCGACACGGTCGAGAAGGAACTCGCCGCGCCGACCTATACCGTCATCTACGACAAACTGAAGCTCAATGCCTTCGTGCATTCGGCGCAGTTGGAAGTGCCGCCGAAAGCCGGCCGACTCCAGGTCACCATCGAGCCCGGCACACGCGCCGCACGCGGTGGCAACGAGTCCAAGGACACGTTGAGCGCCAGCGTCGAAGTGCCCGGACTCAACAGTCTCAAGATCGCCAACCTGTCGCTCGACATCGTGCGCGACGAACGCAACGAACCCGATCAAGTCATTCTGATCAACACGTCGTTCACCGTGCCCGAGCGCGATCTGCCTCCGAAAGTGCACGCATGGTTATTGCCCGAGAAACATCCGGATCCGAAGCTGCAAGAGCAGTTCAACCGGGGTCGCGCCGGTCAGCCTTATCCCTGGAACGAAACGACGTTCCGGCCTGAAGTGCTGACCAATCAGAACGCGCTGAAGCTGGAACAAATCCCGGGCGAACAAGAGCACTACGATCTGCACAGCCTGCGCTATCAGGCCGCGCCGGGTCGCTATCTGTATATCAAGATCGACGCGGGCCTGAAGTCCTTCGGCGGCTATGTGCTCGGCGATACCGTCGAGCGCATCGTGCAAGTGCCGGAGTTCCCGCGCGAACTGAGCATCCTGCATCAAGGCTCACTATTGTCGATGTCCGGCGAGAAGACGGTGAGCTTGTTCGCTCGCAACTTGCCCGCCATTCGGGTCGAGATCGGTCGACTGTTGCCGCGCCAGTTGCAACATCTCGTGACTCAAACCAGCGGCAGCTTCGGCACGCCGCAGTTCAATAACTGGGCGTTCGAGTCCGCCAACATCACCGAGCGCTTTTACGAAGTGATTCGTCTGGGCGCAACCGATCCTGGCAAGGCGCAGTACGAATCGGTCGACCTCGGCAAGTATCTCGACAACAACTCGGGCGACCGTCGCGGCATCTTCCTATTGCGCGTGATTGCGTGGGATCCGGTTGGAGATCGGCCGTTGAACTACGCGCCTGAGGCGTGGAATCAAACCATTGGCGCGCAGCTGGCTGATGCGCGATTGCTGGTCGTCACCGACCTCGGCTTGGTGGTGAAACGCTCGGTCGATGGCTCGCAAGACGTGTTCGTGCAGTCCATCGCCAGTGGCGCGCCGATTGCTGGCGCGTCGGTGGAAATCATCGGTCGCAACGGTTTGCCAGTGCTCACCGAAACCAGCGATGCCGAAGGTCATGTTCGCTTCCCCGAGCTGAGAAGCTTCCAGCGCGAGAAGGCGCCGGTGCTGTATCTCGCTCGTCGCGGTGGTGACAGCTCGTTCCTGCCGCTGGATCAACGCGGTCGCTCGCTCGATCTGTCGCGCTTCGATATCGGTGGCGTGGAGAGCAACGCAGATCGCGCGGCATTGTCGGCGTACATCTTTTCGGATCGCGGTATCTATCGGCCCGGCGAGGAGATTCGCGCCGGCGCGTTGATCCGCAGTCAGGATTGGAGTCGCGGTCTTTCCGGTTTGCCGTTGCGTCTCGAAGTGGTCGATCCGCAAGGCACTGTCATTCGCCGCGAAACGTTCAAGCCCGGCCCCGCCGGCTTCGGCGAAATCGCGCAGCCGACTAAAGAAACGTCGCCGACCGGGACGTACACGCTGTCACTGTCCATCGTGCGCGATCAGTACAGCGCCGATCTGATCGGTTCGACAACCGTGCAAGTGCGCGACTTCCAGCCGGATCGGTTGCGCATGAAAGCCTCGTTCTCCGCGACTTCCGCCGATGGCTGGGTGCCGCCGGACGATCTGACTGCGCAAATTCAATTGGAGAACTTGTTCGGCACGCCGGCGGAGAACCGGCGCATCGTTTCCAATCTGACGCTCAGCCCGAGCATTCCTTCGTTCCGTGCGTATCCGGACTATCAGTTCCATGATCCGCAGTACGCGCGTGAAGGCTTCAGCGAACAGTTGGAAGACACGACGACTGATGCGCAAGGCAAGGCCACGCTCGCATTGAACCTGCAGCGCTTCGCCAAAGCGACCTATCGCGTGCACTTGGTGTCGCAGGGCTTCGAAGCCGACGGCGGTCGTGGCGTTACGTCGGAAGCTGCGCAGCTCGTGTCCAACATGCCGTATTTAGTCGGCTACAAAGCGGATGGCGACCTGAGCTATCTGCCTCGCAACGGTGAGCGCACGGTTAGCCTCATCGCCATCGATCCCAAAGCCCAACGCACTGAGATCAGCGGATTGATGTTGTCGCGCTTGGAGACTCGATTCGTTTCCGTACTGATGCGCCAAGGCAACGGCACGTTCAAATATGAGTCGCGTCGCAAAGAGACTTCGCTCGGCGATACACCGCTGACCATTGCGGCTGCGGGTCACTCGCTCAAACTTGCGACCGATGCGCCGGGCAACTTCGCCTATGTGGTCAAAGATGCGGCCGGTCAGCAGCTGGCGCGCTTCGACTATCAAGTGGCCGGTGAAGGCAACGTCACCCGCACGCTGGAAAAGAACGCGGAGCTGGAGCTGACCTTGTCCAAGCGCGACTACGCGCCAGGCGAGGAAGTGGAAGTTTCGATTCGCGCGCCGTACGAAGGCGCGGGCTTGATCACCATCGAGCGCGAACGCGTGTACGCGTGGAAGTGGTTCAAGACCTCGACCACCAGCACCGTGCAAAAGATCACGTTGCCCGAGGGCTTGGAAGGTAACGCGTACGTCTCTGTGACCTTCGTGCGCGATACGGGCTCGTCGGAGATTTACACCAGCCCGATGTCGTATGGCGTGCAGCCGTTCTCCATCGCGGTGGATGCGCGACGCAATCCGGTGACGGTGGAAGCGCCGACACTGGTGAAGCCGGGACAGGATCTGACTTTCCGTTATCGCACTGAGCAACCGTCGCGCTTGGTGTTGTTCGCCGTCGATGAAGGCATTCTGCAAGTCGCTGCGTACAAGACGCCTGATCCGCTCGGCTACTTCTTCCAGAAGCGCGCCTTGGAGGTGTCGACCACGCAGATTCTGGATTTGATTCTGCCGGAGTTCCGACAGCTCGGCCTGGCGGCAGCGCCCGGTGGCGATGCTGAGGGCCTGCTCGGCAAACATCTCAATCCGTTCCGACGCAAAGGCGAGAAGCCGGTGGCGTACTGGTCGGGCATCGTCGATGCCGACTCGACCACTCGTGAGCTCAAGTACAACGTGCCCGACTATTTCAACGGCACGCTGCGGGTGATGGCCATCGCCGTGACTGACGACCGCGTCGGCGTGCATGAGAGTCGCACGTTGGTACGCGGCGACTTCGTGTTGTCGCCGAATGCGCCGACCACGGTGTCACCGGGCGATGAGTTCGATGTGAGCGTCGGCGTGTCGAATAACGTCGAAGGCTCAGGCGCGAGCGCAACCGTCGCCGTAACGCTGGAAACGGACAGCGGCCTCGAAGTCGTCGGCGACGCACGCCAGGAAGCTGGCATCGCTGAGGGACGCGAAGGGTCGGTGCGTTTCCGCTTGCGAGCGAAGGATGTGCCGGGTGCGGCGAACATGACCTTCGTCGCACGGACGGGCAATGCCAGCGGCAAGCGTCGTATTGATCTCAGCGTGAGACCGGCGACGCCGTTCATGACTCAGCTGAGTGCGGGCGTGCTCGGTAAGGGTGATCGCGAGCTGCGTATCGAACGTCAGATGTATCCACATCACCGCACGCTCGAAACCGGCGCGTCGATGCTGCCGCTGCAGTTCGCGCATGGCTTCGT
>NZ_JAEUPY010000524.1 GCF_016790065.1 Steroidobacter sp. | reverse complement strand
CACGTGGAAGGCGATGTCGGATTCGAGCGGATCGTCCTCGCCCGCGGCCGCGTTCTTCATGCGCTCGATGGCATGACGAATGCGCGCCAGGCCTTCCGGGGTGGCATTGCGAGCTGCGAGTGCCGCCGCCGAAGGCTCGATGGCAAACCGAACTTCAGTGAACTCGGCGAGTAGTTCCAGCGAGAACTTGCGTTCCAGCAACCAGCGCAGCACGTCCGGATCGAGCAGATTCCAATTGTTTTCCGGTTCCACCCAGGTGCCCTGGCGCGGTCGTGCGCTGAGCAAGCCCTTGGCGGTGAGCATCTTTACTGCTTCACGCAGCACGGTTCGGCTGGCACCGAACTGTTTGCACAGCTCGGCTTCGATGGGGAAGGGCACGGCGTCGCCATAAGTCTGGGTGACCACCGCATGACCCAGCTCTTCGACGATGCCGTAGGTCAGGTTTTGTCCGCTGGGTTTACGCATGCCGCCCAACATATCACGATCAGCCAGTTGCCGAGTTGCGGGCCTGGTGCCAGGCCGAGACGATGGCAGCAGCTCGGCTGCCGACGTCCTCGGCGCTGCGGCCAGGGGCATAGATGTCCGAGGCGAAACCGATGCCGTCGATCCCGGCTTCGGACCATTCCGCCAGATTGCCGGCACCGACACCGCCGACCGCAAATACTTTGACCGATGCCGGTAGTACGGCTCGTAATGCCTTCACGTGTTGCACGCCATAGGTGGATGCGGGGAACAGTTTCAACGCGGTTGCGCCGGCATCGAGTGCGGCGAAGGCCTCGGTGGCGGTGGCAAAACCCGGCACGACTCGTAGGCCCAGCTCAACGCCTCGGGAGATGACGGCCGGATTGATGTTCGGGGTAACGATCAGTTTGCCGCCGGCGTCGGCGACTGCATCGACCTGCGCTGGTTTCAGCACGGTGCCGGCGCCACACAGGCACTGATCGCCGTAGCGTTCTGCCAGGCGGCGGATGCTTGCCAACGGTTCCGGTGAGTTCAGCGGTACTTCGATACCGCGAATGCCGCTGGCCACCAATGCCGCAGCCACGTCCAATATTTCATCCGGACGAATGCCGCGCAGAATGGCGATTAAAGGAGGCAACTCAGGCACGAAACTACTCCGCAATGACATCGGGATGGGCAAGGGCGTTGAGGCCGGCAACGGTCAGGGCAGTGGCATCCAGCGGCAATGTGCCAATGCCATGAGCTGCCAGCGCCGAGCTGTACAGCGCGGCCAGTCTGGGCGCCCCGATGATAGGAACCGATTGAACCGTTCGCAGCGTGCCGTCGAAGATAGGCAAGGCGCCCAGCACATCCTGGCCAATGATCAACCCCGACAAAAACGCCGATGCTTCGGCGTGGGGCATGCTTTGAACCAGCTGGCGTGCGCGTACTTCGAATAACAAATGACTGAGCGGCACGGTGCGTAACTCGCGACTGCGTTGCAAGCCGGCGTCGAAACCGCGTCGTTCAGCAGCTTCATTGGCTTCGGCTGCTGACGCTTTGAGCAACGTGCTGCGATCTCGCAGCAAGGCATACAACTCGCCCGACAAGCTGGTTTGGAACGATTGCATTTTGCCGTCTTCCACCAGGGCCCATTTGGTATGAGTGCCGGGAAGAGCAACGATGTGACGTCCGCGGCCCAGTTCGGGATGCGCAACGATGGCGCCGAGAATTTGTGTCTCCTCACCGCGCATCACGTCCGGCGCGCCGTGCGGATTGATACAAGAAACGCCAGTCGCGATCGCTACCTGGTGGCCACGAGCTTCGAAGCGCAGCAGGGCATTGCGTAGCTCGGCCGTACCGGCAGGGCACGACGCATACGGCACCTCTTTCCAACCATTGCGAGAACCGATCATGCCCGCCAGCAAAATCGGCAGCGGACCATGCCGCTGCACCCACGGGGCGATGGCATCGAACAACGTCGCTTCGGCGCTCTTGGTCAAACTGCCGATGCCCGCACCTTCAGCCAGGTCCAGCACGGTGGCGCCTCGGCAAAGATGCAGCCGCAGATGGGTAGTGCCCCAATCGCCGGCAATATGGGTAGGTGTGGGGCTGGGGACGTGGCTCATGGCTGGGATTCCATGTGGGTCTTTTATATGATTAATATTCTTCGTGTCCAGTCTTGGTGCGTGACCCGGGCGCTTACGGCGACTTAGCGGCGTCTGCGAGGGGGAACGATGCAGGGAAGACCAAGGATTGCGCGGTGGCTCATCGGGGTGGTGTTGCTGGTCGCGACGGTCAGCGTGGCTGCTGCTGCGCTGCCTGAGATGCCCGGCAACTTCAACGAAGGCTGGCTGTTTCATCGCTTTGAGCGCGACAGCGATGCAGTTCCGGCCGATCAAGTGCCGGCCGCCGAGTGGGAAGCGGTGACGTTGCCGCATACGGCGCGGATCGAACCACGCGTCGTCAATGACCAATGGCAAGGACTATCGCTGTAT
>NZ_JAEUPY010000523.1 GCF_016790065.1 Steroidobacter sp. | reverse complement strand
ATCATGCGGATTCGTCGTGTCGCGCTCGGGTTGCTCGCAGCCGGGCTGTTTTCATCGACTGGGGTGGCGCTCGCCAACGCGCTCAACAACGTCGCCAAGCTGTCGATTCAACCGCAAGCGGTAGCGTCGGCCCTGCTGGCGTTTTCCGATCAAACCAAAGTGCAGATCGTCTCGGTGGGCTCCGAGGTTCGCGGCCTGCAAAGTCCTGGCGTCGAAGGCGAATGGCCGGCACGCGAGGCGCTGACGCGGCTGCTCATGGGCACCGGGTTGGGCTTTGAACTGATCAACGAACAGACCGTTCGAGTTTTTGTCGACGGCAATAAGGAAGCCGCCGCCCAGCGCGTCATCAGCTTCAGACAAGCGGCCGAAGGTTCGAGCGCAGCGCTGTCGGCCAGCTCGGCGAACGACAGCGTCGATGACTCGCGTCTGGAAGTCGTCACGGTGTTCGGGCGTACCGAAGCAGAAACCGTTCGCGAAGTGCCGCAGAGCGTGATGGTGTTCGATAAGGCGTTTCTAGAAAACACCGGCGCCATCGATTTGTACAACGTGTTGCGCTTCGTGCCGTCCGCGGCCAATCGCCGCACCCAGAACGGCTATCTGCCCGAGGAATATAACATTCGTGGCTTCTACGCCGCGTCCACCTTCAACGGCACCAGCAGAAAAACCATGACGCTCGACATGCAGGGCGTGGAGCGCGTGGAAGTATTGATGGGACCGGCGTCGGTGCTGTACGGCTCGATGGAGCCGGGCGCAGTGGTCAACCTGGTGACCAAGCGGCCGTTGGATCGATTTCACTGGGAGTTCGGCGCGGGCTTCGGCAGCTATGACAACTACCGAGTGACCACCGATGTGGGCGGGCCCTTGTCCGAGCGGATTCGTGCACGGTTGAACGTGGCGTATCAGGATCGCGAATCTTTCCTCGACTATTGGTCGACCGACAAACTGTTCGTCGCACCGGTAGTCGCGTTCGATCTGGGCGAGCGTACCCAACTGATTGCTGAAGCTCAGTACTCTCGTGAGCGTGCGCCGGTGGGTGCCTACGTGGGTACGCCTGCTGCGGGCCTGCTCACCGCCAATCCGCTCGGCAACTATCGGCGTTCCTTTTTCATCGCCAGCCCCGATGAGCCGGGCGTGGGGATGGATCGCAAAGCAACTCGCGTTGCGCTCGAGTTGAATCACCAGTTCACCGACACATGGCACGGGCGCGCGGCGTTCTCGCACACCGCCGACGATCAGAACGCTGGCTACTTGCTGTCGCAAGGCTTTCTGAATAACGACTATCGCACGCTGCGTCGGTACTTCTTCATCGCTCGCGACTCTGAAACCGACAACTACTCCTACCACATGGATCTGTCGGGTGAGTTCGCGACCGGGCCGTTGAGCCACAAGTTCTCGGTAGGCGCTGAATTCGTCCACCAGCGCGGTGATTTTCGTCCCGGCCGCGGCGGTTTCTTTACGACCTCGGTGGATGTCTTCAATCCGAGCTACACCGCGACCCTGCCGTCCCCGCTGGTGTTGAATGGTTCGCTGCTGGAAGAAGAGAGCCAGGGCGTGTTCGTCCAGGATCGTGTGTCGCTGCTGGATCGCCTGCACCTGATCGGTGGCGTGCGTTTCGCGGAGATTCGGACATCGAATACGTTTACTCCGGCCGGCGGCGTGGCTCAGCGTCCGACGGTCGTGAGTCAAAACGCCTGGCCGACGCTGTTCGGCGTGCTGTACGACGTGACGGACAGCATTACGGTGTTCGCCAACCAGTCGAAGTCATTCATTCCGCGCGGGGGCACGACGCAAGGCGGCGCTTCATTCGCGCCGGAACGCAGCGTGCAATATGAGTTGGGCACCAAGTTCGATATCGGCCACACCGGGCTCAATGGCAGCGTCGCGCTGTTCCATGTCGAGAAGCCCAACGTGCTGACGGTGGATCTGTCGAATCCGGGTTTCCAGGTGCCGCTGGGCAAGGTGACTTCCAAGGGGGCTGAGCTGTCGGTGCAAGGGCACCTGCGTCCCAACTGGTCGGTCTACGCTTCGTACGCTTATGCGGACACCGAAGTGGAGAGCAACACAGCGAGCCTCGATGGCAATCAGCTCGGTCATTCGCCGGGCGATACGTTCTCGTTGATGACTCGCTACGACTTTCAGTCCGGTGTACTGGCGGGGCTCGGCGTGTCGGCCTCGACTAACTTCGTTGCCAAGCGCTACATCGACGATGCCAATAACGTGTTGCTGCCGAGCTATACGCGTGTGGACTTGGGCCTCTACTACACGATCAGCGAGCGAGCTGATGTCAGCCTGCAGTTGAACAACCTGACCGATGAAGACATCTTCTCGGGTTCCGGCCCGAACCTGGTCGAGTTGGATCTGCCGCGCAATTTCATGGCGCGCATCAACTTCAGAATGTAATCGGCAGGTCGGCAAATGCAACGTTCAGTGGCCTCATGGGTCTCGATGCGGGTTGGGTTGTTACTGCTGCTGCTAGCGAGCGGCGGGGTGCAAGCATCGGCACTCAGCGCAACGACGGAAGCGGCCATCGATGCTCTGTTCGTTGATTTAACGGCGCCGGGAAGTCCCGGCGCCGCTGTGGGGATCTATCGCGGCGGCCGGGTGGTCTTCGCGAAGGGCTATGGGCTCGCCGATCTGGAGTCGGGCGCGCCCATCACGCCGCAAACGCCGTTTCATGTGGCCAGCATGTCCAAGCAGTTCGCGGCATTCGCTATCGCGCTGCTGGCGCGCGAGGGCAAGGTCGATCTCGATGCCGATGTGCGCACGTACCTGCCGTACTTTCCTGATCTCGGCGTCAAGATCACTACGCGGCAACTGATCTGGCACACCAGCGGTCTGCGCGATCAAATGACATTGTTCTTGCTCGGCGGTCACGACATACGCGACGTGCTGCGCCAGGACCATGTCATCGAAATGGTGAAGCGACAGAAGGCGCTCGATTTTGCGCCGGGAACGAACTTCAAGTACTCCAACACCGGCTACACCTTGCTCGCGGAGATCGTGCGCTCGGTGACCGGCAAGACGCTGCGTCAGTTCACCGCTGAGCGCATGTTCACGCCGCTCGGGATGAAGCACACGTTTTTCTACGATGACGTGCGAGAGGTGGTGCCGGCACGCGCGCATTCCTATTTTCGGGAAGGCGACGGGCCGTGGCAGCGTTATCTGCTGAACTTGGAAATGGTCGGTGCTTCCAATCTGATCACCACTATCGAAGATCTGGCGCAGTGGGCTGGCAATTTCAGCCAGCCGCGAGTGGGCGACGCTGCGTTGATCGAACAGATCATGCGCGGCGGTACGTTGAACGACGGTACGCCGACTCACTATGGTTTCGGATTGTTCGAGCCCTTCATCTTCGATGCGCCCCTGGCGGGTCGCCGGGCCATGGGACACAGCGGTTCGGATGCGATGTTCTTCACCTATTTCGTGTACTACCCAGAGCACGACGTGGCGATTTCGATGCTGGCGAACACGCCAACCGAGGTGGCCGCAAAAATCAACGCCATCGCCGATCTGTACCTGCCGCCGAACGCGGCGCCGGTCAACAGAGTCTCGGACATCATCAAAGCGCCACCACCGGCGCAGCTCGATCAACTGGTCGGGACGTACCTGCATGCCGCGAATCGGTCGGTGACCTTGGAACGCAAAGGCAATCGATTGGTGGGCCGAGAGCGCTATTCCCATGAAGTCTTCGATGTCGTCTTTCACGCCGATGGCGGCTTTGAGGTGGGCGCGCGTCGGCGGCACTACTACCGAGCTGTTCGCGCGGCAAACGGCCAGGTCGAGGCGCTCGATCGCGTGATCATCTCCGGCGCGCCCGGCGAACGTTTCCAGCGCGTCACGCGTGTGACGAGCCGCCCGGCAGAATTGGCCCGACTGGCAGGTGACTACTACAGTGATGAACTCGATATCACGTACACCGTGGCGGTGGAGCAAGGGCAACTGGTCGCACGCTCCATGAGATTGGTAGATCCGGTTCGCCTGACCCAGGTAACCGCCAATCACTTTGATTCGGAAACCTTTCGTCCGACCCTGATTGCGTTCGAACGTAATGCCAGCGGCGAGGCGACCGGACTATCGATGGACAGCGTCGGCCTGAAGTTGCGGCGCGTCCCACACCCCTAGTTTTTCAACTCATTGTCGAGGTCGATTCATGCGGGAAATTATTCGCGCAGGGCTGTGTATTGCCCTTTCATTGAGCGCCGTGTCTGCGCCGGCGCGCGCCGATCGTTTCGATGCGGCTCGCGCGCTGATTCAAGAGCAGCTCACCGAGAACCGTATTCCTTCGATTGCGGTCGCTGTGGTACAGGATGGCAAGATCGTTTGGGAAGAAGGCTTCGGTTGGGCCGATCGCGAGAATCGAAAGCCTGCGACCGAACATTCGATGTACTTGCTGGCCTCGACCACGAAGTCCTTTACGGCCACCGCGTTGATGACGTTGGTGCAGGCAGGCAAGGTCGATCTGGATCGCCCCATCAATGACTATATGGGTCAGGCCCAGCTGACGGTTCGCGTCGGCGATGGACGGCAGGCCACGGTGCGCCGGATTGCGAATCACACCTCGGGTCTCTCCTGCGCGGGGCAGACCTTCTTCGGCGCGGAGGAGCTGAGCAAAATGCCGCCGCAGGCGCTGGCCTTGACCCGCTACTCACAGATCATGATGCTGCCCGGTGAGCGCTTCGAGTACTGCAACAATGGCTACGGGGTGCTCGACTACGTGATCGAACAGGTTTCCGGCCGGAGCTACGCGGACTATCTTCGCCAGGAAGTGTTTCTGCCGCTGGGGATGACGCATACCTCGGTGAATGTCGGACCTGGTCTCGAGAAGTACGCAGCGGCGCGCTATGACCGGCTCGGCGATCCGATCCCCTTCTATGAGAGCACCGAGCCGGGTGCCGGGGCGATGTTCTCCAGCGCGCACGATCTGGCGCGCTTCGGGTTGTTCATTCTCAAGCAACCGTTACGCGATCAGAAGGCCATATTGAGCAGCGCCTCCATCGACGCGATGACGCGCGATCCCGTGATGATCCGGCCGGGCAACGGCTACGCGCTGGGCTGGCAGGTGCAGGCCAAGGGCGGGTACACCGTGCATGCGCATGGCGGTTCGCATTCCGGTACCAAGACGTCCTTCAATCTGATTCCCGAGAAGCGCGTGGGGGTGGTGCTGTTGGCCAACGCCAATGAGATTTCCTTCGGCGGCATCAACACCGCGATCTTCAAGGCGCTGTTGCCGCAGTGGAAGGAGATGAATACGGATCTGGGTGTCCGTGACAAGGCTCCCGATAAAGCTCTGCAGCCCGATGCGACCCTCGTTGGCGAGTGGCGCGGAGATATCCAAACGCACGAAGGCGCCAAGCCTATGAAGCTGCAGATCCTGGCGTCAGGGGACATCCATCTGCAGATCGCCGATCAGCTACCGACTTTGTTGAGCGAGGCGGCATTCCGCGACGGCTTACTGACAGGCGTGGCCCCTACGAACATCCAGACCTCCGACACCAAGCGCAGTCCTCACTTTGTCGATGTAGCTCTGAAACTGCGCGATGGCGTGCTCAACGGCTATGTTCGCGCCACCGCCGAGGAGAAGACTCGCCAGTTCTGGATTTACTCGCTGCCTCATTGGACGGAGCTTCGTCGGGTGCAGTGAGTTCGAGCCATCGTCGGGCTGTCCTTGGTCGAGGATAGCCCGCTTCGAGCGCCATGACGGTTTAGCGTAGGATACAAACGGCGTCTGGGCGTCGCCTTGCGGGGCTTTGATCGCTGATCCGCGCGCCGTTCTACGGCTTACCGTGTTGACGCCTTCTGCTCTGACGAAGCGTCCTCGAGCCTTTGCTTCTCCGCCCGCATCCGGCGATCGTAAGCCACAACCTTGCGCCATTCGGTCACGATGTTTTTCAGCTCAGCGACCAGATTGAATGGTGTGAAGCCAAACTCTCGTTTCATAGGTTGTTGATTCATAAGTCTTCAATCCTCAACTCTCTGGCCCGTCCCAATTACCCTAAACCTCCTCGACCAGTTCGTCAAAGTGGCTTTTGTCTCATACACAATCGTGCAATAACGCGGCCACGAGTCTGCCGATGTCGACATCCTCGACCATGAACGCATCTCGCTTGGAGCTGGAAATATTCAAGACCGCCGCGACCACACCACTTTTGATGACAGGCACGCAAAGCAGAGAGGGTCCCGGCTCAATTTTTATCGGCTTGTAGACTAGACCGATGGGCCGGAGGTCTTTCTTCTCAACGCCGGTGATCTCAATGCCGCTGAGGTGTCGAGTCGACGGCACATAGATCACCGAGTTCCGGAGGAAGCAGGCGCCCGCGGCGCTGTTCGGCAAGCCATCCTCCGATATTTCAAGCGGTAGTTCCTGGCTCAGGTCGATTTTTACCGTGCCTTTCGGGTACACGTGAGTAGTGAACAAGCGCTGGGCACCAGGGCGTTGTTTCATGATCGACAAGAAGAACTCGTGCTTCTTGCGTCCTGCTTTCAGTGTGGCTACCAAACTATTGCCGGCGATCTCGACGAACTGATCGATTTCAGCGGCCGTCAGTTCCGCCTTCTTCAGCATCGGTCGGACCAGGTCGAAAAATTCCTTGAAGTAATGGGCGCTTCGGCGCTGCGTTTCTGAATTCTCAATTCCAGCATGTGATGTCGCAGTACCAGCACGGCAAGGGCGATCAGCAAACCCTCGAGCCATAGGTTCAGCGCGGGTAGCTCTGGGATTTCGGCCGCAATTTCCGGGACCGACAGATGGCGAATGACTCCGCCAGTTACATCTAAGAGAATGTAGAAGCTGCCCAGTGTGATGACGCCGGCTGCGGTTCGTCCGAACCACGTTCTGAAAAAATCCCGGATGCGCCAGCGCGCCGCATAGAGCGCGCACCAAACGATCCAAAACAGCAGGCCCAGTTCGCTGATCACGCCCGCCAGTTTTTTCAGAATGGCCTTGCACTCATGGGGTGCCAACCAACGAATCAGCAATGCGAGGAGGGCCAGTATTACGGTGACAACCAGGATCGCTTTCAACAGGCGTCTCCAGTCAATTGTTTGTTATTCCTCGTATCGATCGCGTTTTACAGCAGCGTCAAGCAAACTTCCAGTCGAATGAATTCGTCAGTTCGTTTTGTCCGGGTGGCGCGTTGCACTAGCATGCGCGGCATCGTCCGTGAGAGTGCGCGCGGTGCTCGACACATCATCATGGGCTCACCGTCGTCTCGCGCGACACGCGCGAATATGCAACGGCGCGCGTGCCTGTGTTCAACCCCTGGGTAGATGCTGTTACGTGATGAGCAAACTGCTCGCAGCAGGCAAGCCCTGACTTATTCGCACCCACCTTCCGCCTGCGTCCTCCGATGAATAAACATTCCCGCCTTTGTCGGCCAGTGCGACGACTGAACCCAGGGTTGAGATGCAGTTCGTATCGACGGTGCCGTCGAGCCAGCGAGGCAGGCCGCCGCCGAGGGGAAGCAAAGGGCCGGAGCCGTCGAGAGGGCGGCGGTAGACGGCGCCGTGAGTGGAGAAGGGATCTTCGGAGGCGGAGATGAGGATATCTGCGCCGACGAAGGCGACGGCCAAGCAATGAGTCGCATGCAAACCTTCGTGCTCGATGCTCCAGTTGAGGCCGCCGTCCCGGCTGATGCAAAGGCCGGTGGCAGCAGCGGCGATGACGATGTCAGAGCGAGTGTCGTGAGCACGGACTTCGTGGACGTCCTCAGCGACGGCGATGGTCGAATGCCACGTGGCGCCGCCATCGGTGGAGCGAGGAATGCCGCCGACGTGAACGTTTGCTAAGAGTGCGCTGCCGTTGCAGGTGGCGGTGATGGAACGAATGCCCAGCGGCGGGCCGACGACTTTGCCGTCGACGACGGCGGTGCCGGCATACCAGGTCTCACGGCCTGGCACATGAGCGAACGCGGGCAAGCGCTGTAGGTCTCCATTCGAGTCGAGTCGCAATACCTGAGCGTCGTCGGTGCCGACATAAATATCGCTCAGCACTTTCACAACGCTGGATAGAGAGAACTCGCTCTCCGCAATCGTCTGCCACGAGCCGCCAGTGTCTCGCTGGCGAAGGGTGTGACCATCGACGATGGCGAGTGCGCCGCCTGCGCCGTCGGTCGTCACGCTTCGTACGAGCTGGCCGCGAAGCTCGTGGCTGCGATAGCCGTCAGAGACCACGAATAAGCCATCGTCCCAGGTTCCCACAAGCACGGTTGGCATTGGAACACCTCACAAGGGCGGCGTCAGCACGCAGGTCCGCAGCGTCGCACCGCCCGACGCGAAGCGGAAGCTCAGTCTCGGTTAAGAACGTTCTCCACCGCCTGTGCGATGGACAGCAAACGTTCATCGCCATCTCGTCGGCCAATGAACATCAGGCCGACGGGCGCCTCGCCGTGCCGATGTGCGGGCAGCGAGATGGCGCAGCGATCGAGAAAATTCGCGAGCGACGGATTCCGCAAGACCAGCCCATTCAAGCGAAGGTAATCGGCATCCTTTTCCAAAGCCGACAGGGGCGGCGCGATGATGGGCGTTGTCGGTAACAACAGCGCATCCACATCGTTCGTGCTCCGTTCCACTGCAGCAGTAACAGCGGCCCGTGCCTCGTACAACTCCCGCACGTCTTGATCGCTGAGCTCGGCGCCTTTCAAAATTCGGTTGGCGACGCGCTGGTCGTAACGATCGCGATGACGTTCCAGCAAAGGACGATGCCACGCGTACGCTTCGGCGGATGCAATGCCGCCACGCGCATTGATCTCGGGAATGCGTAACAGTTCATCCACGGGCCGCCGGGCAATGTTTGCTCCGGCGCGTGTCAGCGCGTCGACGCTGCGTTCGAACGTCGCAGCGACATGATCGTCCAACTCATTCAACACCAGCGATGTCGGTATCAGCAGACGAACATCTCGAAGCGCGGCAGGAACGAGCGCGGTCGGCGTCACGCCACGCAGAATCGCATCGAGCGTGGCGCAGCAGCCGGCGCTATTAGCGAGCGGGCCTACCGAATCGAGCGAATGGGCCAGCGGCAACACGCCGAGGCGTGCAACACGATGTGCCGTTGGCTTGAATCCGACGATGCCGCAGAACGCGGCGGGAATGCGACATGAGCCGCCAGTGTCGGTGCCCAAACTCGCTACTGCCATGCCATCGGCAACAGCGACTGCGCCGCCCGACGTCGAGCCGCCGGGAATGCGGCCGGTCGCGCGATCAAAGGGACTGGTCGGCGTGCCGTAGTGTGGATTCGCGCCCAAGCCGGAGAACGCAAACTCCGTCATGGTGTTGCGTCCTATAAATATGAAGCCGGCGGCTCGCAACCGAGCAATCGTCGGCGCGTCACGCAACGCCGGTGGATCGCTGCTTAAGATGGTTGAAGCCGCGCGAGTAACTTCGCCGGCCACGTCGAACAGATCTTTCACCCCGATGGGAATGCCAGCGAATGGCGAGATCGGGCCACCCGCTGCGCGTCGCCGATCCGCGTCATCGGCCTGCTCCCGTGCGAGCTTTGCGTTCACGCTGAGAAAGGCCCGCGCACCTTCGCCCTGCGGATCGGCGATTCGATCCAGCGCCTGATCGACCAGTTCGCGGGCTCGCAGCCGGCCGCTGTTCAGTGCCTGAGAAAGATTTTCGAGGGTTTGCATCGGGGCAGTCTGCCTTGAATAGCCACGCTTTTCGATGCTGGGCTCATGCCAAATGGCCAAACGGGCCGGCTGGAGTGCAAATCGCGCTCGGCGCAGCCGGCCTACACTCGGAACGTTCCGCCTCGAGTCCCATTCAGCGACCGATCGGTGCGCCATGCTTGCATCTGCCGAGCCTTCATTCGAACCTGCCGATGCGGTCGTCAGGAATGACCATGCCGAGCGCCGCGGTCACTATTTATTCGACTTCGATTTTCGGTCCTCGCCCGAGGTGACGCTCGCCGATGCGCAGGACGCTCGGGTCACTCTGGCAGCGCTGGCTGAATTGCCGGCGGCGTGTCGTTGGGCGTTTCTGCTGAGCCGGATCGACGGCCAGTCGAGCATGCAGATCGCGCAGCGCTTGGGCGTCACTGAGCGAGCGGTGCGTAAGTATCTAGCTCGTGCTCTATTCCATCTGCAGACCCGTTTCGACTTGGCTCGAGTCATGAAGCGCGAATCCATCCAAGCCGAGGCCGCCGAGCGGCTCGTGACTTTGAACGATCCCGCTGCCAGCCAGGCTGATTTCGCCGACTCGCATACTTGGATGAGCCGGGATCCGGCGCATGCGGAAGCGTTCCGGCGCCTGGAAGAAACTTGGCGTCGCTCGGGCGCCGTGGTTCGTGCCCCGGTTGAAAGCGAAGTCGAGCTGGCGTTATCGACGCCGGACATCGAGCCTTCGCCGCGCTCGCATGTCCAGAGGCGATGTGCCATTGCCGCGGCGGCGATGTTCGCATTTGCCTGTGCGGCACTGACGGTTTGGAACATTCAACCCCCGACCATCGCGACCGGCACGGCCGAGGTGCGCTCCATGGAGGGGCTGATAGAGCTACTCCACGGCGGGAACTAATGCCGCCAGCGGCCGACATTGCCCTGCGACCCCGTTTCGGGTCCAATGCCCGGCCTCGCGGGTTGCCAGGTCAGGGGCCGGGTGAAAATCACTCTCGCCATTATTGCGATGCTGCTGCTGGGCACCTGTTCCCAGCCGCCGAGCGTCATGGAGCAGATATTGCGCAGTGGAGAGCTGCGCGTGGTGACCCGCAACCTGCCTAGCGCCTACTACCTGGGCGCGGACGGCCCGCAGGGGCCGGAGTTCGATCTTGCGGCCCGCTTTGCCGCCGAGCTGGGCGTCAAACTGTTCATCTATTCCGTGCCCAATGTGGCCGACGCCATGCGCGAGCTAGAGTCGCGTCGTGCGCACATCGCGGCTGCGGGCCTGACGCGTGGTCTGCGGTTGCCGCCGCAAACGGGGTTCGGGCCGCCATATCAACAAGTGCGCGAGCATCTGATTTTCCGTCAGGGCGATTCACGGCCGCGAGCGCTCGATCAAACGTACGATGGTCACATCGAAGTAGTGGCAGGCAGTTCGCACTCGGCGACGCTGGAGCAGCTGCGCGTTCACTACGCCAATCTGAATTGGGTCGAGAACCCTGCCGCCGAAACCGAAGAATTGTTATATCGGCTGTCGCGCCGCGAATTCGATTACACCGTCGCGGACTCGAACGAATTCGCCATCGGTCGCGCGTTCCATCCCGAGATTCGGATTGCGTTCGATTTGTCGGGGGGCAAGGCGTTGGCGTGGGCTGTCGACTCGCGCGATCCGAGTCTGCTCAAACGCGTTACGGCGTTCTTTTCATCGGCGCGTGCCGAAGGGCGGCTCGCATCCATCCTTGATACTTACTACGGCGCCACCGAAAGATTCGATTACATCCAAGCGCGCGTGTTCATGGAGCACATCGAATCGCGCTTGCCTCAGTATCGTCACTGGTTCAAAGAAGCGGCGGATCAAGCGGGTGTCGATTGGCGGTTGCTGGCTGCTGTCGGCTATCAAGAATCGCACTGGGATCCAGGCGCGACGTCGCACACCGGCGTGCGCGGTTTGATGATGCTCACCGAAGAGACGGCGCAGGCGTTGAACGTCGGCGATCGATTGGATCCGCGGGCCAGTATTTTCGGCGGCGCCAGGTACTTCATCTGGCTGCGTGAGCAAATTCCCAAGCGCATTCTGGAACCGGATCGCACCTGGTTTACGCTCGCGGCATACAACGTCGGCGTCGGCCATCTCGAAGATGCCCGCATCCTGACGCAGATGCATAACAAGAATCCGGACTCATGGGTGGACGTGCGTGAGCATTTGCCATTGCTGACGCAGGAGAAATGGTATTCGCGAGTGAAGCGAGGGTATGCGAGAGGTTGGGAGCCGGTGCGCTTCGTAGAGAACATCCGAGGCTACATCGACATTCTCGATTGGGTGGCGACGGATACTGGGCCGGCGGCTCAGCGTGAGTCCGCGGTTGCGCCAACCACCACGACGACCACTGCCACCACCACACCCAACAGCATGCTGGCGCCGCGACGTTAGTTCATAACGTCACGGGCCTCCGAAGTCAGATTATAAGAAAACAGTTTTAGCGCTTCTTCTGCTGAGCTTTCTCAGCGTAAGTGCGTGCTAGCTCTTCGGCGAACAAGGTCGGCAGGTTCTGTTCGTTGCGCTGATTCAGCACGTGATAGAACTCGGTGTACAAGTCCCAGTACTTCATCTTGTTGGTCGCGCCGAGCAGCGCGCCGCGCTTCAAGCCGCGATCGAAACGTTCCTGTAATTCACCAGGCTCGATACGATTCATCACTTCGTCGACGGCCGCCTGGATGGCGCCCGACAACGCTTGTTGATGGGTGCGCAGGTCCGCGAACGAATCTCGAATCGCATCCACCGGCCCGAGGTAACGACTGTTGTTGTGACCATCGAGCAGTTTCAGCAGCGCTTCATCGACGCTGGCCGAGAACTTGAGCGGATTGTTGTCGGCCGGTTGAATGCCCGTCTGATTCAAGCGCAGCCGACTCTTCTGATCGGCGCGGCCTTTGAGCACTTCCATCAAGCCGAGCACCACTTCGCGCGTCATCTGACCCGCGAGCTGTAATAGCGCGTGTTGAGTTTCCAAGGGCACGGACGCTGGGTCGATGCCTGCGCCTCGACAGAACGCTTCGACGCCGTTAGCCGGCTCCAGTGCCGGGGCATCGGTGGAGCGACGGGCTGGCGTCGGAGCTGCTGGCGGCTTCTCGATGGCAGCACGCGCCAGCGAGGCTGTGGTCAAAGCCTGTAGCGACTTGCGGTCGTACGGTTTGGTCTGCATCTGCCAGTCTTCCGGCTTGCCGCCGTGAGCGACCGTGCGTTGCTCGCCTTCGTCAGGAGCATCCAATAGTGACGAGAAGCCGCTGCGAGGCGGCCGATTGCCCGGCACAGTGTTGTTCTGGGGGCTGGGGCGCGTGGGCTGCAAGTCGATGCCCAGCGCCTTGTTGATGTCGAATGCACCGGCGCCTTGCCCAAGCACGCTGAGCGGACCCGCGCCGGGAGTCGCGTTGGGCGGCTCAGGCGACTTGATGGCCGCATCGCGGAGCAAATCGGTGAGGTCCAATTCCTCGCCCAGGTCCATTTCGGGCGTCGGTGCCGGCGAGCTGCGCCGTGAGCTGGCGCGGGCCGGCGCAGGCATCTGGCCGCTGGCATCGGAGGGGAAGTCCTGGCGTTCGTCGATGCCGACCAGAATCTCGTAGTCGCCCAAGCGCAGCCGATCGCCGTCTTTGAGCGCGTAGGGGCCATCGACCGAGGCCGGCACGTCAGAGCCGTTGATGAACACTCCGTTGGTACTGGTATCCTCCAGCATCCATTGGCCGGCACGAAACTCCACGCTGCAATGGTGGCTGGAAATGTAGCGATCCGGGTCGGGCAGGATCCAGTCGTTGTCCTGGGAGCGCCCGATCTTGCCGCCGGTGACGCCGAACAGGCGCGAGCTGCGCTTGCCGAGCGCCTTGTAGTGATCGCTGATGATGCGGAGTTTCAGTGCCATTGACCGGGGAATCAGAGGATTGCTTACGCGGTAGCGATCGCGGGTGGCGCCCGGAAAATTTCCGGGAATGTTACATAGCCTGGAACCGCAGCCTACCAACCTAGGGCCGATATCAAGATGGCAGCCAGTCACATTTTCAAGGTCGTATTTGTCAACCAGGGCAAGGTCTACGAGATCTATGCCCGCAAGGTCGGGCATGGCGCCATGTTCGGCTTCGTGGAAGTCGAGGAGCTGGTGTTCGGGGAGCGTTCAGCCGTAGTGGTCGACCCTACGGAGGAAAAGGTGAAAGCCGAATTCGAGGGCGTCAAACGCACCTATCTGCCCATGCATTCGGTGTTGCGCATCGATGAAGTGAAGCAACAGGGCGTCAGCAAGATCAGCTCGTTCGAAGGCTCCAACGTCACCCCGTTTCCGATGCCGGTGTATACCCCGGGCGACAAGAAGTAGCCCCAGCAACTCGCCCCGCCGGCCGGGGGCGAATTCCGGTATGATTCGCGCCCGGTCCGCTGCCCCCGCCCGCACCGCATGCTGACACTGTCTGGCGCGCCTGCACTGTCCGATTTTCGCTCTGCTCGCCTGCTTGCCGCCCTTCGTTCGCGAGTCCCTGCCGTCGAGTCTCTCGCCACGCGCTTTACGCACTTTGTGCAAGCGGAACGGGAGCTTACGGCTGAAGAGCGCCGCGTTCTCGAAGCCCTGCTGACCTACGGGCCGGCTGCACCCAGCGCCGCCGCCGGGGCGACGGATCAACTCATCGTGGTGATTCCGCGGCCGGGCACGATTTCGCCCTGGTCCAGCAAGGCCACCGACATTGCGCAGGTCTGCGGACTGCGCGCGGTCGAGCGCATCGAGCGGGGCATCGCCTATTTCGTGCGCGGCTCGAAGCCGCTGTCGCAGGCGGACCTGGAAGCGATCGCTCCGGCGCTACACGACCGCATGACCGAAATAGCGGTGTTCTCTTACGACGCCGCTGCTCGCTTGTTCGATCACGAGTCGCCGCGCCGGCTGAACACGGTGCCGCTGCTGGCTCGGGGCCGCGAGGCCTTGGTGGCCGCCAACGAATCGTTGGGGCTGGCGCTGTCGCCGGATGAGATCGACTATCTCGCCGACAATTTCCAGAAGCTCGGCCGCGATCCCACCGACGTCGAGCTGATGATGTTCGCGCAGGCCAACTCCGAGCACTGCCGCCACAAGATTTTCAACGCCGACTGGATCATCGACGGCGAGCGTCAGCCCAAGTCGCTGTTCGCCATGATCAAGAACACGTACGCGAACAATTCGCGCGGCGTGCTCTCTGCCTATCGCGACAACGCTGCGGTCATCGAAGGCCCGGTGGGGCGGCGCTGGTTTGCCGATGTGAATCAGCATGCCTACGAGTTCAAGGACGAGCCCATCGACATTCTGATGAAAGTCGAAACTCATAATCATCCGACCGCGATCTCGCCGTTCCCCGGCGCGGCCACCGGCTCGGGTGGTGAGATTCGCGATGAAGGCGCGACCGGTCGCGGCGGCAAACCCAAGGCCGGACTGGCTGGCTTCTCGGTGTCGCACTTGAAGATCCCCGGCTTCGAACAGCCGTGGGAACAGGATTTCGGCAAGCCCGGGCGCATTGCGTCGGCGCTGGACATCATGATCGAAGGTCCGCTGGGTGCCGCGGCGTTCAACAACGAATTCGGTCGGCCGAACATTCTCGGTTACTTCCGCACGTTTGAGCTCGAAGGCAAGTCGGACTCGCGCGCCACTCTGCGCGGTTATCACAAGCCCATCATGATCGCGGGCGGCGTCGGCAACGTGCGTCGCATGCACGTGGAGAAGTCGGAGATCCCGGCCGGCGCGAAGATCGTCGTGCTCGGCGGTCCGGCGATGCTGATCGGTCTGGGCGGCGGTGCTGCTTCGTCCGTCGGTAGCGGCGCGAGCACCGAAGATCTGGATTTCGCGTCCGTGCAGCGAGGCAATCCTGAGATTCAACGCCGCGCGCAGGAAGTCATCGATCAATGCTGGGCCATGGGTGAAGACAATCCCATCCTGCTGATTCACGACGTCGGCGCGGGCGGTATCTCTAACGCCATTCCCGAGTCGATTGCTCACAGCGAAGGCCGCGGCGGTCGCATCGACCTGCGCACAGTGCCGTCGGTCGAGCCGGGCATGTCGCCGGTGGAGATCTGGTGTAACGAGGCGCAAGAGCGCTACGTGCTGTTGATCGCTGCCAAGGACGTGAAACGATTTGCCGAGCTGTGTGAACGCGAGCGCTGCCCGCACTCGGTGGTCGGTGACATCACCGACGACGGTTGGTTGAAGGTCGGCGATCCGTTGTTGAAGGATCCGCCGGTGGATATGCCGCTCAACGTCATGCTCGGCAAGGCGCCGAAGATGACGCGCGACGTGAAGCGTCTGCCGCCGCTCGGCGATGATTTCACTGCGGCCAAGCTGGATGTGCGCGACGCTGCTTATCGGCTGTTGCGGTTCCCGGCCGTGGCCGACAAGACCTTTTTGATCACGATCGGCGACCGCACGGTCGGCGGCATGATCAGCCGCGATCCCATGGTGGGTCCGTGGCAGGTGCCGGTCAGCGACGTAGCGGTGACGTTGAGCGATTACACGTCCGCGACGGGCGAGGCGATGGCGATGGGCGAGCGCACGCCGCTCGCGTGGTTGAATGCGCCGGCGTCCGGTCGCATGGCGGTCGCCGAAGCCGTTACAAACATTGCTGCCGCCGATATCTCTGCTCTGGATCAGGTGCGCTTGTCCGCAAACTGGATGGCTGCGTGCGGTGAGCCCGGCGAAGATGCGGATCTGTACGCCACGGTGAAAGCCGTCGGCGAAGAATTC
>NZ_JAEUPY010000616.1 GCF_016790065.1 Steroidobacter sp. | reverse complement strand
CGGGTCGGACAGCGCGCGGTTGTCATCGTTGATGCGGAACACTGCGGCCGAGGCATTGACTCGCCCACCCATCAGGCTGCCTTTGATTCCCGTCTCGAGTTGCGCGCCGACACGCGGCTCGAGCGGCGTCCCCGCCACTGTGTATCCGCTCTGCGGTTGAAAGACCTCCGCATAACTCGCGTACACCGAAACCGATGGATTCAGCTCGAAGACGATTCCGCCGAACGGCGTGAATTCATTCTTGGCGTCATAGTCCAGCAGTGTGGCGCCGGTGACTTTGCTGGTGACTTGCGTTTCCCACCAACTCAGTCTGCCGCCGGCGATCAATGTCAAAGAGTCACTCGGTTTGGCGCGCAGTTGACTGTAGCTTCCATACGACTCGATCTCCCACAGATTCCTGCCGGCGGGCGCCACTTGATTTGGATCGGGCAGCAAATCCAGATCCGGCGGGGAGAACAGATTGATGACTACCGCAGTGGGGGCAGAGGCGGACGTATTGCGGAACCATTGAGTGGACTCGGCGAGGCGATAGTCCGCACCGATCAGGAAGTTGTGAGTTCGCCCGCCCAGCTGGAATGGCGTGCTGAAGAACGTATCGGCACTCGTATCCTCGTCCTTATAGTTGAAATACCCTCCGCCGATCGTCACCGCACCGGTGTATGCAACGGGCGTGAGGTAGTCGAGGTAGGTGCTCGACAATGTGCGATTGGTTTTTCTCACCACGGTGTTCAGGAAGCCGTCGTTACTCAACCGGTGTTCGAGCTGAACGAATCCATCCTTCAGACCCATGTTCTGCCGCGCCCAATCAGGCGCAAGGGTCGTGGAGCGTTCGAGGTCCGGCAAGCGTCCGTCGACATAGGACGGCAACCCTCGGAACTGAGCGGTTTGATAGTCGTGATAGATGCCGCCGACGGACAGCGTCGTCTGCTCTGCCAGATCGAATTCCACGGTGCCGTAGGCGAGTTGTTTATCGCCCCCGATGTCGTCCATGTAGGTGTCGTAGGTCTGCACGGCTGTCACGAGACGGCCACGGATATTGCCGGAGTCGGTAAATGCGCCGGTCACATCCAACTCGCCGCGGTAGTTATCCCAGGAACCTGCGCTCAACAGACCATTGATCTGGAAGTTCGACTGGGCTCGCTTGCGTATCATGTTGATGGCGACCCCAGGCTCGCCCGCTCCCTGGAACATTCCTGCGGCGCCGCGCATGACCTCGACCCGCTCGAACATGGCGAGGTCAGGAACAGCGAGGTTGCCGGTCGAGCGAACCGCCAGTCCGTCGAACTGAAAGATCTCGCTACCGAAACCACGCGCATTGAACGTGTTCATATGACCGCCCGCGTCGAAGCGCTGGACGGTGACGCCGGTCGTGTACTTCATGGCCTCGGAAAGCGAGGTGAGATTCTGATCGTCCAGACGCTGCCGAGTGACGATACTCACCGACTGCGGTATTTCCTTCAGATCCATGCCGGTCTTGTCGTACAGCCTGGCACGCCCGATCACGATCACTTCCTCACGTACTTCATCTTTCTGCGCCATCCCGACGGCTGTGTTGGCCTGAGCGATACGAATCGTCTCCGCCGCCTTGACTGGCAGCAACACCACGCCGCGATCGCCGACGTAACGATGCGTAAGCCCGCTGCCAGCGAGCAACGACTGCAACGCTGCGTCGACGCTTTGCTCGCCCGACACGCGATTCAACGTCTTGCCGCCCAACAATTCGCCCGACGCCATGACCTCGACACCGGCTTGCTTGCCGAACGCACGAAGCGCCGCAGATGCATCCATCGCAGCGATGTCGAAACCGTGCGCTTCCTCAGCGAATGCCGGCAATGGATTCAGTGTGGCGAGCCAAGCGCTGAGAGCGAGTGCGAGCACTGGCTTACCCGGTCGCGAAATCGAAGTTCGAGCGTTCATGCTGTTCCCCAGGAGTGCGACTGACGCGCACGTTATGAGAAAAGATGAACAACCCCGGCCGACGACCTATGTCTCGATGATCTATGCCGTGATCTGAATGATTCACGGCGCGTCTCTGGGTTCGAGCCGAATGACATCGCCCTCGACGATCACTTCGGCGCCAAGCGCCGCCGCTGCGATGTTTGCAAACGCTTCGATGTCGGTGCTACGAAACACGCCGATCACCGGGTGCTGTGCCAAGCGCGCATCGGCGACGACGATCTGACGACGGTTGTAGCGATTGATCTGCGCCACCGCGGCACTGAGCGTTTGCCCATCGAACTCGAGACGACCGGTGTGCCAAGCCAGTTGGCGTTGCGTTTCATCGGCACTGCTCAGCTGCACAGCCACGGGCCGATCCTGTGTGACGACGGCCTGTTGATTGGCAACCAGCCGCGTGACGCCTGCGCCATCGCCTCGATCGATCTCGACCACACCTTCTGCGACGATCACTTCCACGCGCGTCGCATTGTGCTGAACCGAGAACACCGTGCCGACCGCGCGCACCGTGGTATCGCCAGCCCGCACGACGAATGGCCGAGCTGGATTTTTGGCCACCTCGAACAGCGCCTCGCCATCGGTGAGATCGATCTTTCGCGTGGCCTCATCGAAGCGCACCACCGCGTTGCTGCCAGTACCCAGAAACATGCTGGAGCCATCTTCGAGCGCCACTTTGCGTAACTCGCCGACGCCGCTGCGATATCGATCGCCATTCTCGTAGCCGAGCCACGCCAGCGACACCAACACCAGCGCCAACACGAACGACGCAGCCATCGCGATTCGATAGCTTCTGGATCGCGGCGTCGACTGCGGAGTAACGCCACTCGCGAGCGCCGCGACTCGCTCGACGTTGAGTCGCGCAGCGTCAGCTCTTACATAAGCGCCGCGATGACGTGGATCTGCCTCCAACCAAGTATCCAGTTGCACGCGCTCTTCAGGCGACAACGGCCCGAGATCGCACTTCACCACCCAGCGGGTGGCCTCCTGCTGAATTCGTTTACTGGCTGGCATCGTGCTCGCCCTTCCTTGCCTCGACACCCCGCGACTGCGGCCGCTCCGCTTGCTCGGCAATCGCTTCGGTAATGCGCTCGAGCGCCTTGGCTAGATGGTGCTCGACAGTGCGTTCGGAAATATTCAGCCGTTGCGCGATCTCCCGCCGGCTGAAGCCTTCGAAGGAGCGCAAGTTGAATACGCTGCGACAGCGAGCCGGCAGCTGCGCGACGATGCGGCACAGATTCTCCAGCTCTTGCCTCGCGGTCTCACTGCGCTCTGGGCCGGGCTCATCGTCAGCGAGACGCAGAGTCTCGATCTCAGCCAGCCGCTCCATCGGCACGATGCGCGCCCGGCGTGTCTGTTCGAGCAGCAGGTTGCGAACGACTACATAGAAATAGCCCCGGGGATTGGCGATCTGCGCCGGGTCGCTGGCCCACAGCCGGGAATAGGCTTCTTGCAGCAGGTCGTCGATGTCATCGACCGGCAGCGTCGGCACGCGCAGGCGCAGCCAACGACGAATCTCCCCCTCACAGGGCAGAATGTGGTTGGCGATCCAGCGGGTACGACTCTGGTCATCCAAGGCGAAACTCCCGGCGGAGTGACAGGATGACTATAAAGATGGACGAGCGCGCGCGACGACCTATTCGTGCGCGCGAAAAGTTTTTACCCCACCCAAACCCGGGCGTTGCGGAAGATTCGCATCCAGGGGCTGTCCTCGCTCCAACCGTCCGGGCGCCAGGAGTTCTGGAGCGCACGGTAGACTCGTTCTGGATGCGGCATCGTCAAGGTCACCCGACCGTCCGGCGTGGTGATGCCGGTCAAGCCACGAGGCGAGCCGTTCGGGTTCGCGGGATAGCGTTCCGTCACAGCGCCCTGGTTGTCGACGAACCGCAGCGACATCAGATTCGCGCCGAGCAGCGCATCGATGTTGCCGCGACCGGTGAAGTCGGCATAGCCCTCGCCGTGCGCAACGGCGATAGGCATGCGCGAGCCTTCCATGCCAGCGAAGAACAGCGACGGCGACTTGACCACTTCGACCAGGCTGAAGCGACCTTCGAACTGCTCCGAGCGATTGCGCACGAACTTCGGCCAGTTCTCCGTGCCCGGAATCAGCTCACGCAGCGCCGCCATCATCTGACAGCCGTTGCAAACACCGAGCGAGAACGTTTCCGAGCGATGGAAATACTGGGTGAACGAGTCACGCAGTCTGGAGTGGAACAGAATCGACTTGGCCCAACCTTCGCCGGCGCCGAGCACGTCGCCGTACGAGAAGCCACCGCACACCACCAAGCCGCGGAAGTCAGCGAGATCGAACCGACCCGCGACCAGATCGGTCATATGAACGTCGAACGGTGAGAAGCCGGCGCGATGGAACGCGGCCGCCATCTCGACATGACTATTCACACCCTGCTCGCGAAGGATGGCGACTTTCGGCCGCGCGCCCTTGGAAATGAACGGCGCGGCGATGTCTTGATTCAAATCGAAGCTGAGTTTGACGTTCAGCCCAGGATTGTTCGGATCGGTGACCGTGTCGAACTGCTGATGCGCGCCCTGCGGGTTGTCGCGCAGCTGGGTCAGACGGAAGCTGGTCTCCGACCACGCACGATGCAAATTGGTGCGCGTCTCTTCGAGCAACGCCTCACCGCCCGAGCGAATCCGAACGCGATCGTCCTTCGTGACCTTGCCGATAACCCGGCTCACAGTCGCGAGCCCATGGCGATCCAGCACGCTCAGCGCCGACTTCACATCGGCAGCGCGAACCTGCAACACCGCACCCAGCTCTTCGCTGAACAACGCCGCGTTGGCATCGCGCACTTCGGCACCGAGATCGATATCGACGCCGCAGTGACCGGCGAACGCCATCTCAGCGAGCGTTGCAAACAAACCGCCGTCAGAACGATCGTGATAAGCGACGATGGCGCCAGCCGCGCGCAGCTCGACAATGGCCGCGAAGAAATTCGCCAGCGCCTTCGGATCTTCACAATCCGGCGCCTCCGACCCGAGCTTGCCGAACACCTGCGCCAAGCATGAACCGCCGAGACGGTCGCGGCCCGCGCCCAGGTCGATCAGCACCAACGAGCTATCGATCTCCGGCCGCAGCTGCGGCGTGAGCGTGCGAGCAGCATCGCGCACCGGCGCGAACGCCGAAACGATCAGCGACAGCGGCGCCACCATACGGCGCGAGCCCTGCTCGCCTTGCCAGCTGGTCTTCATCGACAACGAGTCTTTGCCGACCGGAATGGTGATGCCGAGCGCCGGGCAGAACTCCTCACCGACGGCTTTCACCGTGGCGTACAGATCTGC
>NZ_JAEUPY010000593.1 GCF_016790065.1 Steroidobacter sp. | reverse complement strand
TGGCCGCCACTCAACTCGGCCGGATCATGATCCTTGGCACGTTGCTTGGCTTGCTCCTCGGCGCGGCGGATGTCCTTCTCCTCACTCGGCGACACGTTGCCAGCGTTCTCGATTTCACGCTGACCTCGCTCGGACTCGACGAACTCCGTCGTCGCCTTGCGGTAATTGCGATCGGCAGTCTTATTGCCTTCGCCTTCGTTGCGCGGTGAACCCATGACTTGCTCCTCACGATGCGAGCGTTACTGCTGGGTAAAACGCCCGTCGCAGCCGTGGGTTCCCGGCTCACGACGATTGGTTCATCGCTACCAGCCACACCGAGGTATGCTCTCAGGGTGTACTGGATACTCGCTACAATTTTCATCGTGGTGGCTCTGGCGGTGCCGAGGTACCGCGTCATCGGCGTCATTGGCTGCGTGTTGCTCGGCGCGATGCTGACGTGGGGCATGATTCAGCGCTTGGGTGGCGGCAACGATGCCGACGATGAGCCGAAAGTGCAGCAGCGTGGCCGACCGACGTCGCCGGCGGCGACGTTGCAAGTGATCGCGCCCGATTCGGTACAGATCGAAGACCCGAAAATGACCGGCAGCGGTGCGCCGTTCGAGTTGCGAGGACGCATCGAGAACCGCTCGGATGTGTTGCTCAAGTCCATCACGCTGCTAGTCACGCGCAACGATTGCTTCGAAGGCGCCCTCGATCCCACGGGCTGTGCGGTTCTGTGGCAGGACCGACATTGGATTTCGATCTCGATACCCCCCGGCGAATCGCGGGATTTTTCCAGCTCGGTGTGGATGAGGGGTGCAGCGCCCCGGCCGCGCGGGACCCTCAAGGACGCGTTCAAAGTAGTGGCTGCGTCGGGCGAACTGCCACCGCCGACCTCCCTCTCTAACTAAATCAAGACGGCGGATGCATGCGGCTGTTGTTAAGTTATTTGATTGCGGGCTGGTCGGGCTTTTTTGTGATGGCAGTGGAACTGCTCGGTGGCCGACTGTTGGCGCCGACTTTCGGCAGCAGTATTTATGTGTGGGGCGCCATCATCACGGTGTTCATGCTGGCGCTGTCCATCGGCTATCTGGTCGGCGGTCGCCTGTCCATGAACGCGCCAAGCGTGCGTAAGCTCGGCATCATTCTGATGGTGGCGGCCATCACCGTGTTGCCGCTGTTGTTGTTCGCCGTGCCCATGCTCGATGCCGTGGCCAGCGCGATTCCCGATCCGCGCTTCGGTTCGCTGGTGGGCGCGACGGTGCTGTTCTTCATCCCCACAGTATTCTCGGGAATGATTTCGCCGTATGCCGTGCGCTTGATCGTGCAGGATCGCTCCAGCTCCGGCCGTCATGCCGGTCAGCTGTATTTCGTGTCTACTTTCGGCAGTGCCGCCGGCACCTTGTTGACCTCGTTTTATCTGGTGCTGCTGATGGAAGTGAATCACATCCTAATGGCGCTGATGGCGATTTCCGGTTGCATAGGGGTGGTCGCCTGTCTGGTACGCGGAGAAGCGAATGCGCAATAGTCGATTGGCGTTGCTATTGTGGGTGACCGCGCTGTTCGCCACTCAGGGCGCGAGCGCCAACGACATGAAGCTGTTGCACTCCGAACGCTCGTTGTATCGGGAAGTGCTCGTCTATCAGACGGGCGACGTGCGCTGTATTTGTTTCACGCGCTACTGTCGTATCGGCCGGCAGACCTGCCAGGACGTGAAGCAGCCCAGCCGCATCGTGATGAACTATCCGCAGATGATGCTCGGTGCGCTGTTCGCTCAGCCAGATCCGAAGTCCATCCTGATCATTGGTCTCGGCGGCGGCACCATTCCGCGAGCGTTACGAGAAGTCGTGCCTCAGGCGCGCATTGACGTGGTCGAGATCGATCCGGCTGTGGTCAAAGTGGCGCGTCGTTATTTCGATCTCGGCGACAGCAGTGCAGTGAACGTCATCGAAGCAGATGGGCGAGTGCAGGTGAAGAAGGCGCTACGCGAGCAACAGCGTTACGACCTCATCATGTTGGATGCCTTCGATCACGAATACATACCCGAGCATTTGCTGACCCAGGAGTTCTTGAAAGAGGTGAAGGGGCTGTTGACGCCGAATGGGGTGCTGGTGGCCAACACATTTTCGTCCAGCCGCCTGTACGACCACGAGTCGACCACCTATGCGTCGGTGTTTCCGCAGTTCTTTAATTTGAAGCGTGAGAATCGCGTGATCATTGCCAGTAACGGCTCATTGCCCGATGACACACAGTTAAAGGCCAACAGCGAGCGGTTCGAAAAGGCGTTCGAGTCGTTCGGCTTCAGCAGCGGCAAGTTGCTGCCGTTGTTTTCGCGGAAACAGGATTGGGAGCGCGATGCTCGCATCCTGACCGATCAATACTCGCCGGCGAACTTGCTCAATCTGGGCAAGCACTAGCCGGCGAGGGTGGTAGCCCAGTGACCTTATTCGGGCCTTAGTTGATCGGCCCGCTGATGCGCTCCAATTCCTGGATCGCCAGCATCACATCCTGTAGCTGCGGGCGCTCGCCGCCCGCCATGTTCTCGTCCTGAGCGACCGACAACAGCTCCGCATCCTTTTTCCACGATTCCAGGATGCGTAACTTTTCATCGGCATGCAGCCCGCTGTCGCGAACCACATCCATGGGCTTGCCATACTCACGCGTGGGGTCGCTGATGGCGTCGCAGACCTTGCTTTCATGCGGGCTTGGCGTCTGGCTCATAGCTGCTCCTTATTGATCGCGGCCGGTCAATCGCGGCGGGACGCGAGCAGACCCACCAGCAAGGCGACACCGGCCACTGCGCCGATGATGCCCCACGAGTGATCGCGGACGTAGGTGTCGGCATGGCGGGCGTACTTGCGGACGCGCCGTTGCATCCGGCGGTCGTACAAATTATCGAACGCTTCCTTCACGGTTTTTTGGGTGCGCGCTCGCGCTTCCTGCACGCGATCATTGGTCACGTCGGCAGTGGCACGAAGCAATTCTTCGGCATCGCGGGCGACGCTCTGTAAATCCTTGCGGAGATGCCGGATGGGGGTGTCAAAAGCGCCGTTTCGCATTGGGGGTCTCCTGGAACTCGAAAGCGGGGGCAAACGTCAGAAATGGACGTCGCCCGTCCGCAAAAACAACGCAAGGCACGGCGAATCGGTTCCAAGTAGGATTTGCTGACATGGAGCGGTCCCGGTCTGCGTATGCAACCTTTGCATGTCTGTCCTTTGCACGTCTCAGGAGCCAACGTTTCATGGCCACCAAGAGCAAGACCCCAGCCAAACGCAAACGCGCTCCCGCCAAGCGCAAGACGCCGAAAAAAGCAGCGCCGCGCACGCGTGGCGTATTGCCGGCGGAATGTAGGCTCGACACCCTTCCGCCCGATGCCGCCGCGGTTGCCGAGCGCATCGAGCATGAAGGCGGATTGGTTATTGCCAGTTATTGCGAGCCGCTCGGGCGCAATCCCTTGCTGCTGGCGGCGTTGCCCATCGATCAAGTAGAGCCGACGCCGTTTCAACGCGATCTGTCCGATGCTCATCACAAAAAGCTCTCGGGCGTGATCGATCGCACCGGGCTATTCCTGGATCCGGTGATTGCGATTACCGCGCCCAAGGAAGGTTTCTGGACGCCCAACGGCCGGCATCGTCTCGAAGCCATGCGACGGCTCGGTGCCAAATCCATCATCGCGCTGGTCGTGCCCAAGCGTGAGATCGCTTGGCAGATCCTCGCGCTCAACACCGAGAAGGCTCACAACTTGCGTGAGCGGGCGCTCGAGGTGATTCGTATCTATAAGGGACTCATCGACGAAGATCCGCGCCGGCCGGAAAGCGACTTCACGTTCTATCTGGAAGAAGCGTCGTTGGTGACGTTGGGATTGTGTTACGAGCGCAAAGGTAATTTCGCCGGCGGTGCCTATCATCCCATCTTGCGGCGGCTGCAAGAGTTCTCGTCCGACTCGTTACAAACATCGCTGAAGCTGCATCAGAAGGTGGCCGATCAGGTGTTCGAGCTGGATGAGAAAGTGACGGCTGTGGTCGAGAAGCTCAAACAGCGCGGCTTGGTCAGTCCTTACCTGCGTGCGTTCGTGGTCGCACGCATCAATCCGCTGCGTTGGATCAAGGACGAGCCGCCGCCGCTGGCCGAAGTGTTGAAGACCATGAAAGAGCGGCTCGCCAAGTTCAACGTGGACAAGATCAATCAACAGGATTTGGCCAAGGCGGGCGGCGCACCCGACGCTGAGTCCTGATTCCTGAATCCTGAGTCGTTAAGGATCGGGTACGAAACTGCCGTTGGGAAATGGATTGGGGCGGTCCTGGCCGGCGTAGCGTTCGGCCTTGGGAATCACGCCGCGCGCCATTAAATTCTTTTTCGAATCGTAGTAGATGACGATGGTTTCGACCGGCGCACTGGAGGCGCGCTCGAAGTCGACATACTGCGCCGGCGAGGTTTCGCGCTCACCATGACCGGTGCCCAATCTGCCGCGTTCCTGCCGCGGCGAGTATTCATCTGCGGCTTGCGCTTCAGATTTAGCAGTGGGGGCGGCAGGCGAGGAGGCGCTGTTCTCTCGCTCCGAGAACGGATGATGTCGGCAGCAAGCACGACGCTCCTGAAACACAGCTACGCCGATGACGCCGACATTCTGTGGCCGCCCGGTGCGAGCGGCATATGAATCGGACAGTCTGGTGAAATAGAAGGTGGCGACCTCGTCCAGATTCTTGCGCCAACCCTCAACCTCGACGCCACTCCAGCGATCCAGCACATAGCCGGACTGCTGTTCATCGGCCGTCTTGCCGGTGATTACGTTCACTCCGTCCACACTGGTGACGGCCAGCAGCCGCTCCTCGGAGCGATTGTTGATGCGCAACTCGTAGCGATGGCCCGGCTCGCCGGCCACATACAGCCGGTCCCGATGCACATAAACCGGCAGCGCATAGCCGGCGGTGGTGTCGAAAATCTCCACGCCCGCCCAACGATGTATGTACGAGGGCGGGCTGTCATGACTGGCCTGGCACGGGCCAGGCGCTAACAACGGCAGCAACCCGGCAAGCAGGCCAAGAGTCGAGGTAGGCAGGCGCATTTGAGCTCCAGAGGGGCCCCTTGAGGGACGACTGCTGGCTATAAACGGCAGCTGCCGCGCTTTCGGGTTGGGCCGCCCGCAGCCCGCGCTTGCCCTTCAGGCGGGCGCCCGCTATGTTCGCGCCTCCGCAGGATGAGGCAACTGTTTGCATGGCAATGAATTTCCTGGACTTTGAGCAGCCGATCGCCGAATTGGAGGCAAAGATCGACGAGCTGAAGTTCGTTTCCAGCGACGCCGAGGTCAATATCGGCGAGGAGATCGCTCGTCTGCGCGCCAAGAGCAGGGCGCTGACCACCAGCATCTTCTCCAACCTCAGCCAGTGGCAGATTGCCCAGCTGGCCCGCCATCCGCAGCGACCTTACACCCTGGATTACGTCAGCTCGGTGTTCAGCGATTTCCAGGAGCTGCACGGCGATCGCATGTATGCCGACGATCACGCCATCATCGGCGGCGTGGCGCGTCTGGACGGCCGGCCGATCATGCTGATCGGGCAGCAAAAGGGCCGCGATACCAAGGAACGCGTGCGCCGGAACTACGGCATGCCCAAGCCCGAGGGCTATCGTAAGGCGCTGCGCCTGATGCACATGGCCGAGCGTTTCCAGTTGCCACTGATTACGTTCATCGACACCTCGGGTGCTTATCCCGGCGTCGGTGCCGAAGAGCGCGGGCAGAGTGAAGCCATCGCGCGCAATTTGTTCGAGATGTCGACCCTGCAAGTGCCCATCATCAGCGTGGTGATCGGCGAGGGCGGTTCGGGTGGCGCGCTGGCCATCGGCGTCGGCGATCGCTTGTTGATGCTCCAGTACAGCATCTACTCAGTGATCTCTCCGGAAGGTTGCGCCGGCATTCTCTGGCGCAGCGGCGACAAGAAAGATCTGGCGGCCGAAGCCATGGGCGTGAGCGCTGAACGCATCGCCAAGCTCGGCGGCATCGTCGATGAAGTGCTCAAGGAACCGCTGGGTGGCGCGCATCGCGACCCGCAACTGATGGCCGATACTTTGAAGGACGCGCTGTTGCGTCACCTCAACGACTTGCAATCCAAGCCGTTGGAACAATTGATGAAGAACCGCGAGCAGCGGCTGCGCGGCTACGGAGTTTATAGCGTCGGATAACGGGGTCGAAAGCTCATGTTTTGTCCGCGTGAGCTGCAGATTCGGCTGCAACGAGGACCGGGCGGTGTCAGCCTGCTGCCGGCAGACGCTTCGGTTTGTGTCGCTTTCAGCGGCGGCCTGGATTCCACGGTGTTGTTACATTCATTCGCTCGACTCGCGAGCGAATCGAAAACATATCGAGTGCGCGCCGTGCACATCGATCACGGACTACACGCAGACTCGGCGCTCTGGCGCGAACACTGCGAACGCGAGGCGCGAGCCCTGCAGGTTGAATTCAATTCCATTCGCGTCGATGTGACGGGCATCGATGAGTGGGGATTGGAAGCGGCCGCGCGGGACGCTCGTTACGCCGCGTTCGCGAACGAGTTGCGTGCCGGCGAGCATCTGCTGGTCGCACAGCACGCCGACGATCAACTCGAAACGGTGCTGCTGGCACTGATGCGTGGCGCCGGTGTGCTGGGCTTGGGCGCCATGCAAACCATCGAGCCGTTCGCTCGCGGGATGTTGGTTCGGCCGCTGTGGAGTTTCACTCGCGCCGAATTGGCAGTGTGGGCGAGGGCGGAAGGCCTGCGTTGGCTCACCGATCCTTCCAACGCCAATCATGCGATGGATCGCAACTTCGTTCGGCATCGGGTGGTCGAGGTGTTACGCGAGCGCTGGCCGTCGGCGGCGCAGACAGCGTTGCGTTCCACTCAGCATCTGCAGGAAGCGTGGCGGACGTTGGCGCAATTGGCGGCGTTGGACGCCGAGCGCGCCATCGATGGTGACTGTCTGGAGGTCGCAGCGCTGGCGGTGCTCAGTCCCGAACGTCGGCGTAACTTGCTTCGTTATTGGATCCGACGACGCGGGGCTCGGGCACCTTCGACGCGCAAGCTCGCCGCCATCGAGCACGACATGCTGGCTGCGAGCCAGGATCGAGTGCCGTGTATCGCCTGGGACGGCTGGGAGCTGCGCCGGCATCGCGGCTGGCTGTACTGCGAGCCGCAGTTGCCAGCGCTGGATGCCGAGCAGGTGCTCGACTGGCACCGTCAGTCGTCGTTGGACTTGCCGGCGAGTCTAGGTAGGTTACGCATGGTTCCGGCGGAGGCGGGCGCACTGAGTGCAGCTAAGCTGCCGGCAACTTTGACCGTGCGCTTTCGCGCCGGTGGCGAGACCTTGCAGCCGGTCGGGCACGCGTTTCACCACAAACTGAAAAAGCTGCTGCAAGCGTCGGCCATCCTGCCGTGGTGGCGCGAGCGTGTGCCGCTGATTTACGCCGGCCAGCAACTGGTCGCTGTCGGCGATTTGTGGATCGCGGCCGAGTTCGCCGCCGCCGACGGCGAGCCTGGCATGACCATCGCGTGGGAGCCGCGGCCCAGCCTCGTCGCTACCCGACCCAACAGATAGACGATTTCTATCCGTCTTTGTCTATCCGTGGTGCGTGTCTTGAGATACACTGCGCTCCCGTCGTGATTCTCAGTGATGTGCCTCCACCAACGTGTGCCGGGCGGCGTCACCGACTCCAGATCCCACTCTTCTTTGCGACGGTGCTTACGATGACGCGTTTTATTTGTGTAACCGGCGGTGTTGTTTCCTCGCTGGGTAAAGGCATTGCCGCGGCTTCCCTGGGCGCCATTCTGGAATCGCGCGGCCTCAAGGTCAGCATGGTGAAGCTGGACCCGTACATCAACGTGGATCCGGGCACCATGAGCCCGTTCCAGCACGGCGAAGTGTTCGTGACCACCGATGGCTACGAGAGCGATCTCGACCTCGGCCATTACGAGCGCTTCGTGCGCACCACCACTTCACGTAATTCCAACTTCACCACCGGCCGCATCTATGAGCGCGTGATCGCCAAAGAGCGTCGTGGCGATTATTTGGGCGCGACGGTGCAGGTCATCCCGCACATCACCGACGAGATCAAGCACTGTATCCGCATGGGTGCCGGCGACGCCGACATCTGCATGGTGGAGATCGGCGGCACGGTGGGCGACATCGAGTCGTTGCCGTTCCTCGAGGCGATCCGTCAGTTGGGCGTGGAGCTGGGCCGGAACAACGTGCTCTACATGCACCTGACCTTGATTCCGTACATCCCGAGCTCGGGCGAGATCAAGACCAAGCCCACTCAGCACTCGGTCAAGGAGCTGCGCTCCATCGGTATCCAGCCCGACATCCTGGTGTGCCGTTCGCAGAATGCCGTGCCGGCCGAGCATCGTCGCAAGATTGCGCTGTTCACCAACGTGGAAGAGCGCGCCGTGATCTCGGCATTGGATGCCGACGATCTGTACAAGATTCCGCAGATGTTGCACGAAGAAGGCCTGGACGACATCGTGGTCGACAAGCTGCGCCTGGACGTGCCGCCGGCCGATCTGAGCGAATGGAAGCAGGTGGTGAACTCCAAGGCCAATCCGGAGGCCAAGGTCACCATCGCGATGGTCGGCAAGTACGTCAATCTGCGCGACTCTTACATCTCGTTGACCGAAGCGCTGACTCACGCCGGTGTGCGCACTCGTACGCGCGTCAACATCCAGTTCGTCGAAGCGACGGACGTGGAGAAGCACGGCACGGGTTGCCTGGAAGGCGTCGACGCCATTCTGGTACCGGGCGGCTTCGGCGAGCGTGGTGTCGAAGGCAAGATGCAGGCGATCAAGTTCGCGCGCGAGCGTCAGATCCCGTACCTGGGCATCTGCTTGGGTATGCAGCTGGCCATCATCGAATTCGCTCGCAACATCGCCGGCCTGCAGGGCGCGCACTCCACTGAGTTCAACCGCGCTTCGCCGCATCCGGTGGTGGCGCTGATCACCGAATGGCAGGACGAGAAGGGCGCTGTCGAACAGCGCAGCGAGAAGTCGGAAATGGGCGGCACGATGCGCCTGGGCGCTCAGGAAGCGCGCTTGTCGCACGGCTCGAAGGCTCATCAAATTTATGGCTCGGACACGGTGATGGAACGTCATCGCCATCGGTACGAGTTCAATAATCGTTATTTGCAGAAGCTGATGAACGCGGGCCTGCGCTTCTCGGGCTTCTCGCGTGACGGTCTGGTGGAAATGGTCGAGCTGCCGTCGCATCCGTTCTTCGTGGCCAGCCAGTTCCATCCGGAATTCCGCTCCACGCCGCGCGATGGTCATCCGTTGTTCTCCGGCTTCGTGAAGGCTGCGCGTGCGTATCACCAGAACCAGCAGCCGGAAGAGAAGCGCGTCGCGGTCGGTGGCGCCTGATTTAGCTATATCGAGACATCATGCGACTGCTGAACTTCGACGTCGGGCCGGATAAGCCGTTCTTTCTGATCGCGGGACCGTGCGTCATCGAGAGCGCCGGCTTGAACATCGACGTCGCCGGCCAGCTCAAGGAACTGGCGACGCGTTTGAACGTGCCGTTCATCTTCAAGTCATCGTTCGACAAGGCCAACCGGTCGTCCGTAAACAGCTTCCGTGGCCCGGGCATGGAAGAGGGCCTGCGCATCCTGTCCGAAGTGAAGAAACAGATCGGTGTGCCCGTGCTCACCGACGTGCACGAAGACACGCCGTTCGCCGAAGTGGCCGAAGTCGTGGACGTGATGCAGACGCCGGCGTTCCTGTGCCGTCAGACCAATTTCATCGTCAATGTCTGTTCCCACAATCGACCCGTGAACATCAAGAAGGGTCAGTTCTTGTCGCCGTGGGAAATGGGCAACGTGGTCGAGAAGGCGCGTTCCACTGGCAATCAACAGATCATGGTGTGCGAGCGTGGCTTCACATTCGGTTACAACAATTTGGTGTCCGACATGCGTTCGCTCGCGGTGATGCGTGAGACCGGCGCGCCGGTGGTGTTCGATGCGACTCACTCGGTGCAATTGCCGGGCGGCAAGGGCACTTCATCCGGTGGTCAACGCGAGTTCGTGCCGGTGCTGGCGCGTGCGGCAGTGGCGGCCGGTGTCTCCGGCTTGTTCATGGAGACGCATCCCGATCCCGCCAAAGCTTTATCCGACGGCCCGAATGCCTGGCCGCTGGCACGCATGGAAGCGTTGCTGACAACACTGAAGGAATTGGATCAAGCCGTGAAGTCGCGGCCTTACGAGGAAAGTTTGTTATGAGCAAGATCGTCGACATCCGCGGCCGCGAGATCATCGATTCGCGCGGCAATCCAACCGTGGAGGCCGATGTATTTCTGGATTCCGGCGCGGTAGGTCGCGCTGCAGTCCCGTCCGGCGCCTCGACCGGTGCGCGTGAAGCCATCGAACTGCGCGACGGCGATAAAGCGCGCTATCTCGGCAAGGGCGTGCTCAAGGCTGTCGCCAACGTCAATGGCGAGATCAAGAAGCTGCTGGTCGGTCGCGATGCTGGCGATCAAGCCGCCATCGATCAGGCCATGATTCAGCTCGATGGCACCGAGACCAAGTCGCGCCTGGGCGCGAATGCGTTGCTCGCGGTGTCGCTGGCCAACGCGCATGCGATGGCCAAGGAAACCAAACAATCTTTGTTCCGCCGCTTGGGCAGCTCCAAGACCCTGCCGGTGCCGATGATGAACATCATCAACGGCGGCGCGCATGCCGACAACAGCGTCGACATTCAGGAGTTCATGATTCTGCCGGTCGGCGCTCCGTCGCTGTCCGAAGCGCTGCGTTATGGCGCTGAAGTGTTCCACACGCTCAAGAAGGTTCTGCACGAGCGCAAGCTTGCGACCTCGGTGGGCGACGAGGGCGGCTTCGCGCCGGACCTGCCGTCCAACGAAGCGGCGCTGGAAACCATTCTGGAAGCCATCGATCGCGCCGGCTACAAGGCTGGCAAACAGATTTTCTTGGGCCTGGACGTGGCCAGCACCGAGTTCTTCAAGGACGGTGTCTATCACCTCGAGTCGGAGAATCGTAAGTTCACGTCCGCACAGTTCGCCGACTATCTGGAAGGCCTGGTGGGCCGCTATCCCATCGTGACCATCGAAGACGGCATGAGCGAGGACGATTGGGACGGTTGGTCGTTGCTGACTCAGCGCATCGGCAAGAAGGTGCAGCTGGTGGGCGACGATTTGTTCGTCACCAACACCAAGTTCCTGAAGCAGGGCATCGATCGCAACATCGCCAATTCGATTCTGATCAAGGTGAACCAGATCGGCACGCTGACCGAGACCGTGGCTGCCATCGACATGGCGGTGGATGCGGGCTACTCGGCGGTGGTGTCGCATCGCTCGGGCGAGACTGAGGATTCGACCATTGCGGATATCGCGGTCGCGACTCGCGCCACGCAGATCAAGACCGGCTCGATGTCGCGTTCGGATCGTATTGCCAAGTACAACCAGCTGCTGCGTATCGAGCAGGAGTTGGGCAGCGAAGCCAAGTACGCCGGCGTCGAAGCACTGCCGGTGCCGCTGCCTGGCATCTCATGCTAAATAACTGACGCATGAAATTTCTCGCCGCCGGCCTGGTCCTCATCCTGGTACTGCTGCAGTACCGGTTGTGGCTGGGCGACGGCGGCATGCGTGAGGTCCATCGGTTGCGCGCCGAGATCGAGGTTCAGAAGGATCAGAACCGCGAGCTCAAGGAGCGCAATCGCACGCTGGCGGCGGAAGTGCAGGACTTGAAGAAGGGCACTGTCGCCATCGAGGAGCGTGCCCGCACCGACCTCGGCATGGTCGGTCGCGGCGAAACCTTCTATCAAGTGGTCGAGCCCAACAAGGCACCCGCCGAGCCCGCGCCGAACGCTTCGGCCGAGGAGCCGGAAGAGAGCGGCGGTGCCTCACGCGGCGGCAGATCGCCGGCCAGCGTCATCCAGGCGCGCCGGCCGAACGAAAACTAGCGGTTAGTTCGGCGTCCGAGGTTCCGTAGTGGAGAGCAGATTTTGGGTGATCGTGCCCGCGGCCGGTAGTGCCCGCCGTATGGGCGCAGCTGTGCCCAAACAATATTTATCGCTCGCCGGTCGCAGCGTGATCGAATGGTCGCTTGCGCCGTTCCTGGCGCACCAACGCACTGCCGGCATCGTCGTGGTGCTGGCCGAGCAAGATGCTCGCTGGACGCAAACTGGTCTGGCTGGCAATGCGAAGATCACGACAGCGAGCGGCGGCGCGGAGCGCATGGACTCGGTGCTGGCGGGGCTCAAAGCTCTGCAGGGCCGTGCCACGGCGGAGGACTGGGTGTTGGTGCACGATGCAGCCAGGCCTTGTTTGACGACCACGGACGTCGACAAATTGCTTTCTGAATTGAGCGACGACCCGGTGGGCGGACTGCTCGCCGCGCCAGTCGTAGATACATTGAAGCGTGCCGACGCTAGCGGTCGGGTCGCGCAAACCGTGACAAGAGAAAAACTTTGGCGAGCCCTGACTCCACAAATGTTTCGTCGTGACGTTTTGCAGCGGGCACTCGAAGCTGCGCTCGCCAGCGGCGTGGCAGTGACCGATGAAGCTCAGGCAGTCGAAGCGCTCGGCTTACAACCCAAGCTGGTCGCAGGCTGCGCGGACAACATCAAGATCACCTTGCCGGAAGATCTGCTGCGTGCCGAACGCATTTTGAAATCACGGAGCGCGGCATGACTTCCAGATTGCGCATCGGGCAGGGCTACGATGTCCATGCTTTCACCGCCGGCGATCATGTGACGCTCGGTGGCGAAAAGATTCCCCATAGCCACGGCATCCTCGCGCACTCCGACGGCGACGTCTTGTTACATGCGATCTGCGATGCGCTGTTGGGGGCCGCTGGCCTCGGCGACATCGGCATGCACTTTCCAGACACCGATCCACGTTGGAAGGGCGCTGACAGTCGCGCCTTCGTGAAGCACGTTCGCGATCTGCTCAAGGAACGTGACTTCGTGATCGTCAACGTCGACACCACGGTCATTTGCGAAGCCCCGCGGCTGGGCAAATATCGAGAAGCGATGCGTACCAATATTGCCGCCGATCTGGGCGTCAACATCACACGCGTCAATATCAAAGCCACCACTAGCGAAAAGATGGGTTTCATCGGGCGTGCCGAAGGACTGGCGTGTCAGGCCATCGCGCTGATCGAGCATATTGCCGGATGAATACAGTCGAGCTAATCAATCTGCCGTGTGCGCACGGCGGACCGGCAGGTAGTGCACGTTTGCGGGCCGCCCCGGAAGATTTCCTGGTCCGCGAATGGCTCGGTTTCGAAGCCGACGGCGATGGCGATCATCTGCTGCTGAAAGTCCGCAAGCGCGGCGCCAACACCATGTGGGTGGCCAAGCAGCTGGCCAGAATCGGCAAGATCCAGCCGCGCGATGTGGGCTTCGCTGGTTTGAAAGATCGCGACGCGGTTGCCGAACAAGCGTTCACGGTGCCGGGGCGTTCGGCGGTGCCGAACTGGCTCGGCGTCACCGGCGATGGCTTCGAAGTCATCGACGCGGCCCGCACCCGTCGCAAACTCAAGCGAGGTGCATTGAAGGGCAACGACTTCGTGCTGGTGCTGCGCGACTTCGTGGGCGATGTGTCGCTCCTCGAACAACGTTTGCAAACACTCGCCGCCCAAGGCGTGCCCAACTATTTCGGGCCGCAGCGGTTTGGTCACAACGGTAACAACGTCACTGCGGCGGTCGCTTGGTTCGAAGGCGGTCCGGCACCGGAACGGGCGGAGCGGGGCTTCGCCCTGTCAGCGGCACGCTCAGTGATTTTCAACGCCGTGCTGGCCGAGCGCATCCATGCCGGGACTTGGAATCAGTTGCTCGATGGCGATGTGGTGAACCTCAACGGCAGCGGCAGCATCTTCGTGCCCGAGGCCATCGACGACACGTTGCGTGACCGCTGTCAGCAGCTCGATGTGCATCCCACGGGGCCGATGTGGCACGGCGAGCCGTTAGCCACCACGGGGGCCATAGCGGCGCTGGAGGCACGCATCGGTCAGCAACACGCCGTGCTCGCGACTGGCTTGTCGAAGGCCAAGCTCGAGCCGGAGCGTCGGCCGTTGCGTGTGCCGGTGAGGGAGCTGGTCTGGCGCATCGAAGGCGCCGACGTCCATCTACAATTCCGCCTGCAGCGTGGCTCGTTCGCCACCGCGGTCTTGCACGAGCTGATCGACAATGCGTTTCAGGCGGAGACACCCGAAGCTGATGTGTGAGCTAGCGCTTGACCTTCAGCAGCACGTACACGGCGCCGCTACCGCCGTCGACCTGGCGTGCCGAGCCGAAGGCTTGGATTTGGTCGATCCGTTGCAACCATTGGTTGACGACGTTCTTCAGCACCGGGCCGCGCGGTCCGGAGCGGCGACCCTTGCCATGAACGATGCGCACGCAGCTCATGCGTCGAACCACGGCCTCGGTAATGAACTCCCGGAGCGCCGCCTTGGCCTCGGCTCCGGTCATGCCGTGCAGATCGATCTCGCCGTCGACCACATACTGGCCGCGACGCAGCTTGGTCAGCACGCCCTCGGGAATGTGCGGCCGGCGGAAACTCAGCTCGTCGCCGGTGGCCAGCGCCGCTTCATCGCTCGGCGGCAGCAGGCTCTCTTTCAGAACCTCCTTCTGGTCCGCCCTGGTAAAGCGCGCGCGCGGCGGCGGTTTGGGCGCCGATGGGGCACGTTTGTCAGTCGTCCGCAGGCGGCGCACGTCGCGCATGGCCTCGCGGAAGCTCGGGTCGTCACCATCCCGCTCGTCGTTCACCAAGTACTCCAGTCTTCCACTGGCTCTGCTCTCAAGTTGAGGCTCGGATTCCAGTATAGTTCGGCGCCGCAAGCTTCCATGAACATTCCTGGCGCGGCATGAAGATCCTTCTGAGCAACGACGACGGCTATCGCGCCGAAGGTCTGCGGGCCTTGGGTGAGGCGCTCGCGCCGCTCGCCGACCTGACGGTGGTGGCGCCGGACCGCAACCGCAGCGGTGCCAGTAACTCACTGACGCTCGACATGCCGTTGCGCGTGGTGCCATTCGATGAACGCAAATTCCTGGTGGTGAACGGCACCCCCACGGACTGTGTGCACCTGGCCGTCTCCGGCCTGTTCGAAGGCGAGACCGATCACGACATGGTGGTCTCGGGCATCAACGACGGTGCCAACCTGGGCGACGACGTGCTCTATTCGGGCACGGTCGCGGCGGCCATCGAGGGGCGCTTTCTGGGACTGCCGGCGATTGCGATGTCGCTGGTCATCAAGCCGGACTCAGGCAATCACTTCGAGACTGCCGCGCGCGTCGCGGCCGAGTTGGTGATGCGCATTCAGCGCTCGCCGTTACATCAGGCCACCATCCTCAACGTCAACGTGCCCGATGTGCCGTTCGAGCAACTGCGGGGCTATCAGGCGACGCGGCTGGGCTTCCGGCATCGTTCCGAACCCATCGTACGCATGGCCGATCCGCGAGGTCGACCGGTGTATTGGGTGGGGCCGGCGGGCGGTAGTCAGGATGCCGGGCCAGGCACGGACTTCCATGCCGTCGCCAACAACTATGTGTCGGTGACGCCGTTACAAATCGATCTGACGCGACATTCGATGCTCGACGACATGCGCAGCTGGTTGCAGGGGCGAGCTGAATGAAGCCACCCGCGCCACCGAAGACCAACAATGGTAATCGTGCCGGCATCGGCATGACGTCGGCGCGCACGCGCGAACGTTTGGTGCAGCGTCTGCGCGATCAAGGCATCGTCAATGCGGCGGTGCTGGATCAGATTCGCAATGTGCCGCGCCATCTGTTCGTCGATGAAGCGCTCGCGACGCGTGCATACGAAGATACAGCGCTGCCGATCGGCCACGGCCAGACGATCTCACAACCGTTCGTGGTCGCACGCATGACCGAGGCGATGATCGAAGCGGGCACGCCGGGCAAAGTGCTGGAGATCGGCACCGGCTGCGGTTATCAAACCGCGGTGATGTCGCCGTTGGTGCGTTTCATCTACAGCATCGAACGCATCGGCGCCTTGCAGGAACGCGCACGCCAGCGGCTGCGGGAACTGAATATCTCCAATGTCCATTTACGTCATGGCGACGGCTTTCAGGGCTGGAGCGGGCACGCGCCTTACGATGCGATTCTGATGGCCGCCGCGCCGCTCGCGATCCCTGATGTGTTGTTCACGCAGCTGGCACCGGGCGGCCGGTTGATCGCGCCGGTGGGTCCGGAAGGTCGGCAACAGTTAGT
>NZ_JAEUPY010000586.1 GCF_016790065.1 Steroidobacter sp. | reverse complement strand
CGGAAGCCGATGCTCACATCGCGAACATCCACCGAGCCGTAGAACGGCTCTTGCTCGGAGCTGAACACGTTCGCATAGGCGTAATAGCCGCCGGTGAGCGCCAGCGCCACGGCCACCGCGGCGCCCACGACCTTGGGTCTAGATAACTGCTTCATATAGAAATTCCCCTCACAGTGACGATTGTCTGCAGCGGCGCCGGGGTGCTCTCCGGGGCGCCGTGCTTTGTGGGGAATAGAATCGACTGCCGCCGAAACTTATCGCTTACTTATTCGAGTTTGAGTTCGGCATACAGCTTTTCGGTGCTGGCTGCGGGCTTGAGCGAGAGCGCAATCGACAGCATTTGGCGCAGCCGCCGATACGCCGCCAGCGCTTCGCTCTTGCGGTCCAGGCGGGCGTAGCAGCGCATCAATCCCTGATAGAACGGCTCGATGATGGGATCGGCATCCAGCCCACGTAGGTAACATTCGATGGCCAGGTCAGTCTGACCTTCCTTCTCCAACGCGGCCGCCACCGAGACCAGCGCATGGATGAATTTACCCCGCAGGCGCTCGCGTGCGGTGACGGTCCAGGGCTCGCTTTCGTCTTCCTTCAAGAAACCGCCGCGATACAAATCCAACAGCGTCTGAGCATTGGCACTGGACGCCTGTAAACACACTTCTTCGAATGCCCACACGTCGGCCCACACGCGATTGCGGTCAATGGAAAACGCCCCGCCTTGCTGAATGACGACTTCGTTGTCGCCGAGCAAAGTACGCAAGCGATGGAGTGCGGCCGTCAGCGAGCGAGCGGCGACGTCCCCTTCTTCATCGGACCAGAACGTATCGAGCAGCAACTGCTCGCGAACGTTTCGGCCACCGAACGCGACCAGCGCCTTGAGCAAGGCCAGCGTCTTCTTCGGCGCCTTGCGCGAAAACTCGAGCGGTTGGCCTTCTCGCAAGATCTCGAACCGACCGAGCGTATGAATGCGCAGCGGCCAAGGCCAGTCGGTGGCGTCGGGCGGCGGCCGAACCGAGTGTTTGCGAATGATGTGAGTGATGTACGCCGTTTCAATTCTTGCAGCGAGCGCCTCCGCCGCAAGACGCGACAGGACCCGAGGCTGCATGCGCAAGACAAACATGCCCTCGTCCATTCGGCTCAGAGGCAAGCCAGTACGCAACCTCTGCCGGCACAGCTCTCGATCCCCACGCAATAGCGCATCGTAGGCTTCGACCAGATCTACCAAGTATTCAAAGTGCGCCAACCCTGTGCCGGCAATCATGCCTCGCACCGGCGCCAACGCATCCACGAACTCCTCCGGTCGTTGCATCTCGGCACACAGCACTGCCAGCAACACATGACCTTCGAAGATCAGTTGGAACAGCCCGCATTCGTGAGCCGCGCTAACTTGCCCTCTCGCAATATCGAGAGCCGCCTCCCACTGCCCGCGATGGCAGGCAATCCAAAGCTGCACGCGTGCCGTCGCCACCTTATCGATCTTTCGGCTTGGCAGCCGATGCTCCTCGATCTTGCGACGATGAATATCGGCTTGCACCAGATCGCCGCGTTCGATGGCACAGAACGCCAGGCCCAGATTGCAGTACACATACAGCGTGGTGAGCGGGATCGAATGCTCGACGCCGAGAGCCAACGCTTGGTTGAATAAAGTCAGCGCTTCCGGATCGCCGCCACGAAACGATGCATGGCCGACCTGCATACACCCCAGCGCAGTGCTAACGGGTGAGAGCCGCGCCGAGCGTCGCAACTCTTCGAACCGAGCCGCCGCTCGGGCGCTCGCCGTGATGTCGCCCATGATGTACAGATGCATGATGACCACGCCTATGGTCATCGCCGCCAGTTCCGGCGGAATCTCTTCATCCAACAGCGCCATGACCCGAGCGGCGCATGCTTGCAACTTACCGCCTTCGGGCCGACGGAAGCCGAGCGCAAACAAATACGCCGTCCGGACCTGCAACTCGGCGATAGGCGATGCAAACGGCGTGGGATCTTTCAACAACGGTTCCAGGCGCTGCAGCCAACCGTCCAACGGCGTGAGGTTGGCGAACTCGTGCATGTAAGTGATCATGATTTCGGCGCACAGCAGACGCTGCCCGACGATGTCGCCGCTCGCCGTGACCTCGGCCAACGCAGCCTCGAAGCGTGTTCTGGCCTCGATTGGATCGACTCGTGATACCGCCGCGCCAGACCAGTAGTTGAGCCACGGGCTCTCGCGCACCAGCTCTACCGGTAGCGCGCCGATCCATTCGCGCAACGCCCCGCCTCGCCCTTGAACTAGCAAGCTCGGCGCGATTTTCAGAATGAGCCGCACCGCCGACTGCATGTCGGCTGCTTGCAGATACAAACGAATCGCATGATCGGCATGACCGGCCCGCTCCAACTGCGCCGCGGCCGCCGACTTCAATTGTTTGAACTCGGCCGGCGTGGTCGACTGCTCCAACTGCAACAGCAAGAAGGCGCGGAACAGATCGTGGTATTGATACACCGGCGGCCGATTACTGCGCCGGTCGACGAACGCGCCTTTGCGATACAGCTCATCGAGCACTGCATCGCTGTCGGTTCGTGCCAGCAACGCGTCCGTCATCTCCGCCGTGACGGTCGGCAAGAGCGCGGTACGTTTCAGAAATTCGCGAGTCTCGGGTGGAGCCGCGTTCAATACTTGGTTGGCAAAGTAATCGAACACTTCTTCGCGCGCGTGCTGCTCATCGCTCCGGCCACCGTTCTGAACGCGTTGGAGTGTCAATGCAATGCCGGCCGCCCACCCATCCGACAGCCGGTGGATTCGCGCCAATGTCGCATCGTCGACCTGAGCGCGAGACGCAACGATGGCGCGCGTTTCATCGAATGACATGCGCAGCTCGGCCCAGTCGATTTCGCTCAGCCGGTCGGACAGCTTCCACGCCGCCAGGTCGCCCGAAGGCGGTGTGCGGCTGATCACCACCACGTTACAACCTTCAGGCACTTCGGCAACCACCCGCTGCATCACCTGGTGCATGGCCGAGCCCACCGGCAGCTCGTGATAGTTATCGAACGCCACCAGGGCGCCGGCCGGCAGTCGGGTGAAGAACTCACGGAAAAAGTGCCGGCAGAAGGCCGCCAGGTCGATGCGATGCTCCGGGGTGAGCACCGGCAACGCGCCCTCCGGCTTCTTTCGAGACGGCGGCAATGTTTGCGCCAGGTAATAAAAGAACGTGCCGATGTCATCGTCGCCGGCATCGATGTGATACCAAATGCAACGCAGCTTACGAGCGTCGATGTAACTGGCCACGAGCGTGGTCTTGCCCGAGCCGGGCGGCGCGGTGATCCAAATCAACGGATGGTCGCGCCGTGTATCCAACAGCGTGAACAAGCGCTGACGATGCACCGCTCGATGCACCTTGGGCCGCGTTAATTTCGCCAGTGCCGCCATGTCACATCCGCTGCTTGCGACAGGCGCGACTATGGCACCGAGCCGGAGCCCAGGTAAATAGTGCCGGGTGGACCGGTCGTGCGGTGGCGATTGCCGGGGATGCGAGGCAGAATCCAGCACAGGACGGAATCGCCACCACTCGGAGTGACCTGCGCATGGCTCAGAACTTTGATCGGCGTGATTTTCTGACCGCTGCCCTGGCCGGGGCCGGTTCGATGATGTTCAGTTCATCCAGCGCATGGGCCGCCGCTGAGCGCTACCCAGCGATTCGCAAGGCCGCCGAAGCAGGCAGCGAAGCCGCCATCAAGCGCATTCAAGACTGGATCGCCCTGCCCTCCATCGCAGCGGAAAATCTCAACATGCAAGAAGGCGCCAAGTACATGGCAAATCTTGCGCGTGACGCCGGCTTCGACGCCGCCACCATCGTGCCCACCGACGGCCATCCCGGCGTGTTCGCCACCATGGACAACGGTGCCAAACGCACGCTCGCTTTATATTTCATGTACGACGTGAAGCAGTTCGATCCCGCGGAATGGTCCTCACCGCCGCTGGCAGCAAAGATCGTCGACAAGCCCGGTTTCGGTCGCGCCATCGTGGGCCGCGGCGCCGTGAATCAAAAAGGACCGGAGGCAACGGTGCTGGCCGCGCTCCATGCCATGCGCGCCGCCAAAGTGAAGCCGCCGGTGAACATCGTGTTGGTGGCCGAGGGCGAGGAAGAAATCGGTTCACCGCACTTTCATCAAGTGGTGCAGCGGCCCGAGGTCTTCGCGGCGCTCAAGAAAGCCGAGGGCATTTTTATTCCAGCCAGCTGGCAGGACGTGAATGGCAGTGTCGCGGTCAATCTCGGCTCCAAGGGCGTGGTCGAGTTGGAGCTGGTGTCGAGCGGCGAGAAATGGGGCCGCGGCCCCAAGGGTGACATTCATTCCAGCATGAAGGCCATCGTCGACTCGCCTGCCTGGCGACTGGTGGCGGCGCTCAATTCGTTGGTGACTCCCGATGGCAATAACTCGGTCATCGATGGCTGGTTCGAGAATGTTCGCCCGCTCACTGCGCGCGAGAAGGAATTGCTCGCGGAGGCAGCGCGCACCGCCGATGAGCAGACTCAGAAGAAACTGCTGGGCGTGAACCGTTGGGTCGACGATCTGCCGTATGCGCAGGCACTGGAACGGCTCGCTTCGCAGCCGACGGTCAACATCGAAGGCCTGGTGGGCGGTTACACCGGCCCTGGCGGCAAAACTATTCTGCCGGGCCGCGCGGTGGCCAAGCTCGACTTACGATTGGTCCCGAATCAAACGCGGGCTGAAGCAGTGAAGAAGATGCGAGCTCATTTGGATAAGCGCGGCTTCACCGATGTCGAGTTGAATGTCACCGGTGGCTACGATCCCACCGAAACCGCCGAAGACAGTCGGATCATTCGCGCCGAGCTGGCGACTTATAAAAGAGCCGGCGTCAAGGCGACGCTCAATCCTCGCTTGGCCGGCTCTTGGCCCGGTGCCGTGTTCACCGCTCCGCCACTGTCGCTGCCCGCCGGCCACTTCGGCCTCGGTCACGGCTCGGGGGCGCACGCGCCGGATGAGTATTACGTGGTCGAGTCGACCAATCCCAAGGTCGCGGGCATTACCGATGCAATGTTGGGCTATGTTGATATGTTCTATCAGATTGCTCAGGTGAGCTGACCGCGCTGGCACCGGCCTCACTCACCGGAGCAATCGTTGGTCCTTTGAGCCAACTTCGCTTGGCTGAGTCGATGCTGGTGGGTTGGTGGGCTTCGGAGCGGCATGCGCTTTAGTTTACGTTCAAGCCTTTCGTTTCTTTCTCTGTGCGCGGTGCTCGCGGTGGCGAGCCCGCGTTCGGCTCATGCGGCGCCGGACGCCCTTGGTAGCTGGAGCATCGAGTCATCTCCAACATCGCGCTTCGTTGCGGTTCATGGCCGGCGTGCCGGTGTCTTCGGCTACTCGGATCAGGGGCTGGAAGTTTGGGCCTATCCCATCCAGGTCGTCGATAACTACAACGTGTCGTTCCGCGCACAGAACGGCACGACCCTCATCGAGGGTCGATCCTTGCTTCGGCGGATTGAATACAGCGCCGAGGCTGTCACTCGCGTTTTCGTTGGGCCCGACTTCGTCGTGCGGGAGAAGTTGTTCGTGCCGGTCGATCAGGCCAGTGCTGTTCTGGTGTATGAAGTGGCAGGCGCACCTGCTGTCGACGTCGTTATTCGATTCAACCCCGTGCTGAATTTGATGTGGCCCGCCGGGATCGGTGGCCAGGAAGCGGTATGGAACGCTGATGCTTCCGGCTATCTGCTCTCCGAGCCGCTACAACGCTACTCAGCGTTGATCACGTCGCCGGACATCATCGCTCACGATGAAACCCCAAATGCGGCGAGGCGGCTCAGCGACTCGCCCGGCCTCGGCTTCACCATTCGCGCCAAGAGCGACAGCGCTGCGCGCGTCGCCATTGCCGGCAGCGCGGGCTCGGCCACAATGGCCAACGCCTCCGAGCCTACTGCGCCGAGCAGCGGCACAAAGTCAGGCACCATAGCCACCGACGGCAATCTGGTCGCTCTGGCCAAGGGACTGCTGAACGAGCATC
>NZ_JAEUPY010000567.1 GCF_016790065.1 Steroidobacter sp. | reverse complement strand
GAGTCAGCGTGAAGTCCACATCGCCGGCCGGAATGGCGGCGCGCAGTTCATCGCTCAACTCTTTGAGGCAGGCATCGATGACTTCTCGATCCGAAGTATTCATGGCCACGGCCAGCTTGTTCTCGCGCAACTGGCCCGAGTAGCCTAGATCGGTGGCCGTCAGCTTGGCGCCGACCCTGGCCATCGCCACACTCATGACCTCTTCGGCCACTGGAATTCCCAGCGTGCGCGCGATCTCGGCAATGCCTTCGAGACGAACGACCGCCACCGCGACCGACATTTCTCGCAGCGATGCCGTTGCCAACGTATCGTTCAGTCGACGCAGAAAGCCGCGCCGATCCAGACCGAGCCAGCGTGGCTCTTCGGCAATCGCCTCGGTTTCGCGATTCGAGTCGGATAAAGACGCACGAATCACCCCGATGGCGCGGCTCGGCCCCTGCGGGCTGACGCGCACTTCGTAACTGCGGCCTTGCTCTTGAAAACGGGTTTCGACCGGCGCGCGACTGGCGATACTTCTACGTAGCAGTCGTTTGATCAGCGCCGCAGTGCTGGGCGACCATATTTGTTCCAGCTTGTCGCCGTCATCGATGCCTTCGCGACGAAAGTCAGGGACGGCCTGACCTCCTACATGGGCTACGACCGTACCGTCGCGACGCATGAGGAAGACCAGATCCGGCAACAGATCGATAAGAACGGCGGACATAACGGCACGCTACCGTCCCGCCCCGCCCGCCGCTGTGACACGCCTCTAAAGCATCTTGCCGATTTATCGGAAACCTTGCGAAGCCGTGATTGATCTCTCAACGCTCCGGCGTGAACCACAGATCTTGATAGTCGAAACTGAAGTCGGCCAGCGGCGAGACGGCTTTCATGGTCAGGCGCTCGATGCTGCCCTCTGGCGTCAATGCAAAAGTGACATAAGCATCCTCGATGCCGCGATCTTCCCAACGCGCACGGAATGTGTCGTAGCGCACATGTTCCAACGTGCCGATCATGGTCGGCGTGTTTTCAAAACGAATGCGCAGGGCCTCGCCGGCGCTTTCGATACTGACTGGGCCGTACCAGGCATCGCGATAACGGCCTGCATATTTGGCAATGGCCAGTGACGGACCTTTGACGGGTTCATTGGTCGCTGGCTTTTCCGCGAGTGCCTCGCGGGCTTGGGTAATTTTTTCCTTGTTGCTGGCATCCAGCGCGGCGATCCAATCCGGGCTTTTGAGTCCGAGGTAATGATCCAACAGCCGGTTTTGCATGGACGCCAGCGTGCCCATTTCTTCCGAGTTGGTGAGAATGGCGAATGCTACGTTTCTTTGCGGCATCACTATGAACATGGTGACGAAGCCGGGCACGCCGCCGGCATGCGCGAGAATGGGCTCGCCGCGATAGTCGCTCGCCACCCAGCCCAGCGCGTAGGCACGGAAGTTGGGCTTCGCCAGTTCCATTCCTTTCGGCAGGGTGGTCGGCGTCGGCATCAAGGTCACGCCAGTCCACATTTCTTTCGATTGAGTTTCGCTGAACAGCCTCGTGTTGGTGCGCGGGTCGAGGCCTCTTCCTAGTTGCAGCTCCAACCAGCGGGTTAGGTCGGCGCCACTCGCGTTGATTGCGCCTGCGGCGGCGGAGTTGTCGAGAGTCATTGGTTTATCTAACGCGGCCATTGGGCCGATGCCGCGTGCTACTTCTGACGTACGGATATGAGGCCAGGCCCTGTTTGTGCCGTCCTTCAGCGCTGAGGAGGTGGAAGTGTCCTTCATCTGTAGCGGGGTCAGGATGCGTTGGCGTATCGCGTCGTGCCAGCTCATCTTGGTGACGGCTTCGATCACCTGCCCTGCCGCTACATATAACAAGTTGTCGTAGGCATAGCCGCTGCGGAAGCTGGTTGCCGGTTTGATGTAACGCAGACGATGCACGATGTCGGCGCTGCTCAGTGTCGTCGTGGGGAAGAAGAGCAAATCGCCGGCCCCTAGCCCCAGGCCGCTGCGGTGGACCAGCAGGTCCCGCACTGTCATTTCGGCGCTGGCGTATGGGTCGTACATCTTGAAGCCCGGCAGCACGTCGGAGACTTTCGTTTCCCACGTGAGCTTGCCTTCATCGACCAGCATCGCCAGCACTGCAGAGGTGAATGCCTTCGTGGTCGAGCCGATGGCAAATAAGCTGTGTTCGTCTACTTTCGCCGACTCGCCCAGGCGCTTCACGCCGTAAGTGCGAACGATGCTCGGCTTGCCTCGCTCGGCGATGGCCACGACCATGCCCGGCGTCTCGAATGTTTGCATCACTCGACCGGCGTAACGATCAAGATCAGGCGGCGGCGCCGCGCTCACCGCACCCGCGAAGCCAAAACCAACGACCGCAACGAGCCAGCGGCTCGCAGTGAATCCAACCATGATTGTTACCTACCAGAGCGCGCTGCTGGCCAGCCGGCGAAGCCGGCTAGGCCTTTTGTAATTACCGATCAGCCGGCGGCAGCCGGCTGACCAAGGTCACTTCCAGGTCGTGCCGAGCAGGCGACGGAAGTTGCCGCCGAGCACGGCGACCACGTTCTGTTCCGAATAGCCCCTTCGGAACATTGCCTCGGTCAGGTCGAACACCTTCTTGGGATGATCGAACCCTTCGATGTCGATCTTATCTCGGAACCCATAGCTGGCCTTATACGACCCACGCAGCATCTTCAGCTGATCCGGCGGCATATCGTCGTAGCCATTCAAGTCCGCATCCGACCCGATCCCCACATACTCAATCCCGACCAACTTCACCACATGATCGATGTGATCGACGATGTGATCGATGGTCGTCGGCTCCTTGTCGCGCACGAACATGCGCACGCCGGTAATCCCCATCACCCCGCCCTTGGCCGCCATCTTCTTGATGGCCTCGTCCGTCTTCAACCGCGGATGATTGAAAATGCCGCGGCAGTTGGAATGAGTGATAGCAATGGGCTTGGGCGACACCTCGATGGCATCGAGCGTGGTGCGATCTCCGCAATGAGACACGTCCACCAACATGCCCACCTCGTTCATGGCATTGACGATCTCAACGCCATAATCACTAAGCCCGCCATCGACGCGCTCCGTGCCGCCGGCACCGAGCAAGTTCTGCGAGTTATAGGTGAGCTGCGCGCAGCGTTGACCGAGCTGATAGAACGACTTCACATCCTCTTTCTTGCGGAAGTGCTCGGCGTTCTGCACGCCCATGATGACCGCGACCTTGCGATCCGCCTTGGCACGATCCAAATCGACAGCCGTGTTGACCAACGTAAACACATGCGAGTTACGACCGGCATACCCCTGCCAGGCCGCGAAGAAAGTCAGTGTCTCCTCCACCGCCGAAGGCCCACCGGTACCGATGGAATTGTGAAAGCCAGTAATGCCACAAGTCCGAAACTCCTCGGCCTGCGGATCGGTCATGCGACCGGCATACGCTTCGGGCGAGAAGTCGATCTTGAGCGGCGCCAGCATGTCGATGACCAACGCCTTCTCGACGGCCTTCAGAGTCTTGGCGGAATAACGCGTCGGCGAGGCTGCGAATGCCTGATAGCTTCCCAGATTGATCATGGGAAAGCCGGTGCTGAGCACCGTGGCAGCGGCAGCGGACTTCAGGATGGAACGGCGGCTAACGGCCTGCTTGGCCGGAGGGGTCTGTCGAGTCGGCACGTCATCTCCCGTGAGGATTCGTTGGTAGGTCTCGAACGCTCACGGGATCGTAACAGGCCGCGCTCCGTCGCGACCGTTTTGCTGTGACGAACGGTCAGAATGCCAGGCTGGATGGCCTCGCCTGGACCACTAGAGACGGCCCGTCAACAACATCAGCAACAACACGATCACCAACACGCCGACGATACCGCTCGGCCCATAACCCCAACCGCGGCTGTGCGGCCAAGCCGGCACCACGCCCAACAACAATAGAATCAGAACGATCAACAGAATAGTGGTCATGCTTTCCCCCACAGTGACGACGCTGTGAAGTGAACTGCCTTGGACCGGCGCGAGTTCCTTGGCCCCTCGGCAACCGAGTCTTGCGCTAAACTACCGGCATGAGCGCCAACGACGTCACCATCTACCACAACCCGGCTTGCGGCACGTCTCGCAACACACTCGCATTGCTTCGCGAAGCCGGTCTCGAGCCGCGAGTCATCGAGTATTTGAAAACACCGCCGGATCGTAAAACGCTGCTGGATTTGCTGGCCAAAACCCAGCTCACGCCCCGCGAACTGATGCGCGAAAAAGAAGTCGAGAAGCTGGGCTTGGGCGATTCATCCGCTTGGAGCGACGAGCAAATCGTCGAATACATGCTGAAGCATCCGGTGCTGATGAACCGCCCCATCGTCATTACTGCACGTGGCGCGGTGTTGAGCCGCCCCGCCGACACGGTTTTGAAAATTCTGCCGTCCAAGTAAGACGGCCCGGCTCACCACACATACTCGAGCTGCACCCAAAACTTGGTGGTGTCCTGGTAGGCAGCAGGCGTGCGTCCTTCGTGCGCCTCGTACAACGCCACCTTGAGCAGTCCGACGAAGCGCTGATACTTGGCTTGCAGCTGTAAGTCGACCTCGTCGCCCAAATCCTGAGCCAGGCGTTCGGATTCGAAGTTGCGATACACCAGCGTCGCCGACAATGTATCCAATTTCGCCACGCCCTTGGCCGTATAGCCCAGACCAACGTAACGGTCGTCGATACCATTGGCCGGCGTGGTCAGGAACTTGTCCGCCCAGCCGTGAAAGCGATGCATGGTCGCCAGCGGCGTGGCAAAGCCCACCGTGCCATTGCCCTCCATCACTTCCTGACCGAGCGTTACACTGTATTGGCGATAGGTACCGGTGAGTTCCAGCGAGTAATAGTCGAGATCGAAGCTGAGCGGATTACTGCCGTAGTCGCTCTGCCGTGCAAAGGTCGCCGCATACGCCACCTTGAGCTTGCTCAGCGGCCGCTCGCCGGCGAAGCGAGTGCCGATGGTCTCAGTCGACACCCGCAGCGGATTCAACGCCGCCGGCACACCGGTTTCGGCATCGAAATCGAGCCAGTAGCCGAACACGCTGAGCTTGCCGATGCCGAACTGATAGGCCGCGTTGGCGAGCACACCGTCACCGTGATAGCGACCCTGCGGCGAGTCGCGGCCGAAGATACGGTTCACCTGATTCAGATAGGTTGCATCCAAAGTCAGCGCCGCCAGCGATTTATTGACCACACGAACCGCATCGAATGTTTGCTCGTTCTGGCGCCAACCGACGTTGCCGACGAAGCGTTGATCGTCGAGCAGAATGCGCTGTCGACCCAACGTCAGCGTCGTTCCCGGCAACGACGTGTTGACCAGCTGCAAGCGATTGATCTCTTCGCTCTCCGGATCCGGCACCACCGGATAAGTGACATTGCGAGGCCGGGAGGCATCGTCGCGATAGCTGCCGGCCAGCTCGGTGATCACTTCGCCTTCAGCCAGCAAACTGGTGTTCCAGGCTTTGCCGGTCTCGACCCCGAAGCGCACTCGCAAAGTTTCGGCGTGCGAGTCTTCCACCAACGGGGTTTGCTCGACGTTCTCATATCGCAGCCGGGCGTCGAAGATGGGTTTCGATTCGCTCAGCGCTCCGCCTATCACGCCGAAATCCGCGGCTCCTGCCGCACATGGAGCGGCCATCGCCAACGCCATGCCAATGTTCAGTCCCCGACGCTGACTCCCTGAAGCCATCGTGCCGCCCTCCCCGAGCGTTGTTTTGCAGGATTATGCGGCGTGCGTTTGTTGCCGCTCGCAAGATTCTAGAAATGCCAGTAACTCGTTCCGATAGTCGTAATACATCGGGTGCTCCAGCAGCTGCTTGCGCGTACGCGGCCGGGGCAAATCGATTTGCATGATCCGGCCGATACGAGCCTGTGGCCCGTTGGTCATCATCACCACCCGATCGGCCAACAGGATGGCTTCGTCGACGTCGTGCGTGACGCAGATGGCGGTCACCTGATTGCGCTTCCAGACCTCCATCAATACTTCCTGCAATTCCCAGCGGGTCAGCGCATCCAACATGCCGAACGGTTCGTCGAGTAACAGCAGCTTGGGCGACAACGCGAAGGCACGTGCCAGACCGACCCGTTGTTTCATGCCGTTCGACAGCTCGCTCGCCTTCTTCTCGAGCACGTCGCCCAGACCGACGCGTGACAGGTAGTACTCGATGATGTCAGTGCGCTCTTGTTCGGTCGCGTGTGGATAGACGCGATTCACGCCGAGCGCGACGTTCTCGCGAGCGGTGAGCCACGGCAACAAACTCGGCGCCTGAAACACCACGCCGCGATCCGGCCCGGCCGATGTGACTTCACGCGCATCCAAGGTGATGCCGCCGCTCGATACATCGCTCAACCCGGCGACCATGGACAACACCGTGGACTTGCCGCAACCGGAATGCCCGATCAAGGAAATGAACTCACCCTTGCGAATGTCCAGCTGGAATCGGTCGACCACCGTGAGCGGGCCTTGGGGCGTCGGGAAGACTTTGCTCACGTCGTAGAACTCGACGAACTTGTCCAGATTCTCTGCCGGCTTCGGCCGCGTCGCCCGGCGCATGGTTCGGGGCACCGGCGGTTCGATAGGAACCACCGACGGCAACGTCTTCGCGACACTGGAAGAGCCGCTACGTTGCATGCTCAGACTCATCAAGTACTGAGAGATCTGGGCGCGCAGTCGGCGATACGAATCGTCCTCGTTGACCGCCATGCGATCGCGCGGTCGCGGCAGATCGACTTTGAATTCACGACCCAGCGTCGCACGCGGCCCTGGCTTCAACGCGATGATTCGATCCGCCAGTAGCAGCGCTTCGTCCACATCGTTGGTGACCAGAATGACGGTCTTGCGCTGACGCTCCCAGATCGCCTCGATCTCATCCTGCAAGCGTGCACGTGTGAGCGCGTCGAGCGCCGACAACGGCTCATCGAGCAACAACACTTTCGGATCCATCGCCAGCGCTCGGGCCACAGACACGCGCTGACGCATGCCGCCCGACAGCTCGGCGGGCCGACGATCCACCGCATGAGCCAGCCCGACCATCTCGACATACTTATGAACGTGAGCGCGTCGCTGCTCCGCCGTCCATTGAGGGAACACGCTGTCGACGGCCAGAGCGACGTTACTCTGGACCGTCAACCACGGCAGCAATGAATAGTTTTGAAATACCACGCCGCGATCCGGTGCCGGCCCGGTGACCGGCCGGCCTTCGAATAACACCTCGCCCGCGTCCGGCTGGATCAAGCCGGCGATGGTCGAGATCAACGTGGTTTTGCCGCTGCCAGAAAAGCCGACGATGGCGACGAACTCGCCTTCGTTGATGCTCAGATTCACGTCGCTGAGCACCTCGACTCGTTGCTCCCCCGAGCCAAAATTCTTAGCCACACCATTGAGCTGCAGAAATGTCATGACGACTCCTGGACTCAGCGCCGGCCGCCAAAGTCGAGCAGGCTCTGCAGCGTATGCATGACCCGATCGAGCAGGAACCCGATGATGCCGATGGTCAACACCGCCACCATCAGGCGCGCCAGCGAATCGGAGCTGCCGTTCTGAAACTCATCCCACACGAATTTGCCGAGGCCAGGATTCTGCGCCAGCATCTCAGCCGCGATCAGCACCATCCAGCCCACGCCCAGCGACAGTCGCATGCCCGTGAAAATCAACGGCAATGACGACGGCAACACCAGCTTGAACAGCTTGGTGGTCCACTTGAGCTGCAACACTCGCGCGACGTTCAGTAGATCCTTATCGATAGAGTTCACGCCGACGCCGGTATTGATCAGCGTCGGCCACAGCGAGCACAACGTCACGGTGATCGCCGAAATCAGAAACGATTTCTCGAACATGGGATCGGCAGTGACGTACACCGCACTCACGATGATGGTCACCAGCGGCAACCACGCCAGCGGCGACACCGGCTTGAAGATTTGAATCAGTAGATTCAGCGCCGAGTTGATGGTGGTGCTCAGGCCGCAAAGAATGCCCAAGGGCACGGCGATCAACGTCGCCAGCAAGAACCCCGTGAACACCGTCTTCAGGCTGGTGAAGATCTGATCGATATACGTCGGCTTGCCGGTGTATTTGATCAGCTTGAGGCCCGCGTCCGGATTCTTGGCCAACTTGGCAGCGTTCCGTTTCTCTTGCCTCTCGTAGAAGGCCGCTGCCTTGGCGCGCTCGGCTTTGTGGTCGTCCCACAAGCTCCGCGCCTGATGCGCG
>NZ_JAEUPY010000542.1 GCF_016790065.1 Steroidobacter sp. | reverse complement strand
CCAGTCACTATCGAGTCAAACCGCGGATGAGCAAGAGCGTGCGACTGGAGGCACTCTGTCTCACCGCGCTCTAATGCGAACGCGCTGGTCGCCGTGCTCTACCAGCAGATGTGGGTTCGCTTGTAGATGCAGCAGCAGTGACTGCAGATTGTGGGCATCGAAGGTTCCGCTGAGGCGCTGTTCGTCGTCTTGGCCGACGCGGCCTTCCAGGATGAGCTGCGTCTCGTTGTAACGATTGAACTCCCGCGCCACTTCCTCGAGCGTCGCGTCCGAGAACACCAGTTGGTTCAATCGCCATGCGGTGGCGGTGCGAACAGTCTCGTCGGTCCTGGCCATCTGCGATGGTGTGGTCCGTGCCGCTTCGCCCGCCAACAATTCCAGGGTGGCGGGGGGCTGGCCTACCGCCGCGGTACGAGCAGAATGAATCGGCGGAAGCGCCGAGCCGGCGCTGACTTCGACGATGCCCTCGAGTACTGTCACTCGAGTCTCCTCGGGCCGGGCATATACATTGAACTGTGTTCCAACGGCACGAGCGACGCTATTCGCGGAGCGCACATAGAACGGCCGTTGCTTGTCGGGCGCCACCGTGAACAACGCTTCGCCCTCGAGATCGATGACCCGCTGCCCGTTGCTGAAAGACACTTTGGCGCGCGATTGAGTGTTCAACTGCATGCGCGAGCCGTCTTCCAAGGTGTAGGTCCGTTGTTCACCGATGTGTGTGACATATCTGCCGGCGTTATGTAGATACCAACCGATTCCAATGGCGCAGGCGGTTACGGCGGCGGCAACAGCGAATACACGGCGCTGCTCACTTGCTGGCGCTGAGGATTGCGTGGGCACCGTCGCCGTCTTGCTCTGTTCGGTGAACGGCACGACCACGGCAGGGCGCTGCTCGTGTGCCAGACCAAACTGGTCGCTGAATTTCATCCGATCCAGATCGTCGGAGATATCGGCGATGTCGAAATAAGCCTGCAGATGCTCGGGGGAACGGCGCAGCCAGGCGAGCCAGCGGCTTTGTTCCCGCTGCGTCGGCGGCCGAGGATCTTCCTGCCAACGCACCAGCCACGCGGCTGCTTCCTCGCTAATGCTCTTGGGTCGCCTGAAGAATCTCATGTCCATATCCCTGACCACTTACTCGGTGCGCTGCGCATCGCGAAGATGCGCATAGGTTTTGGTCAAGTACCGTAGTACCTGCGCGCGGGATAACCGCAGCCGGCTGGCGATTTCATCGCAAGACAGACCATCGCGTTTGCGTAGCATGAGGACCGTGCCGTAGACCGGCGGCAGCTGCGCGAGTAGGTGGATCAGATGCTCCTCGGCGTTGATTTCACTGCTGGGGTCGTCTCCGCGCACCGCGCTCAGGCGGTCCAGAGTTTCATGGTCGAACGTGGGCGCGCGCCGTCGGTGAGCTGCATTGGCCCGTCGGACGACATTCCAAGCCACCTTGTAAAGGTAAGCGGTCGGGTCGCGAACCAGCTCCGCCGGGGGATACTGGATCAGCTCCAGATAGACTTGTTGCACCAGGTCGTCGACACCTTGCTTCTCACGCGCTACCCCGGAGAAGAAGCGCCGTAATAGCGCTCGCCGCTCATTCGATTGAGCGAGTTCGGCGAAGGCGGCGGGCGTTGGTTCGGTGTCCACGAGCGGGCGAGTATAGGGCCTGAACTGTATTGGGAGGATTTCGCAGCGAATCGCATAGGCGGGCGTGAAAAAAATATGGCTGGCGGGCGCTGGCGTAAAAAATTGCTGGCCAGGGTGTGCGATTCGATGCCGGAACCACCCAACCTGCAACGAGAGATCAATTCACAGCACATATCGCGGAGTCTGGATGCGCCTCAGGGGTAAAGAATGGATCTGCACACTAGTGGCATGCGTGGCCAGTGCATCGGCGGGAGCCGGTGCGCCGGAGGGCCGGGCACAGAAGCCGGTGCATGTGATGGTTGCCGCCAAGCCGATCGCCGAGGCGCTCAATGACCTGGCTCGCCAAACCGGCCTGCAAGTCGTCATCAATTCCAGCACCGCAAGCGGCATTCATTCCGAAACGCTCGAGGGCGATTTCACCCCGGAGGATGCGTTGCGCCGGCTGCTGGAAAGCACCGGACTGATCTACGAATATTTGAACAACGACACGGTGTCCATCCGCAGGCCCGAGGCGGCGTCGGTCACTGGCGCTGCCAAAGCCGGCACAGTTTCGGCTGCAGGCGGCAGCGGCGCCTCTGCCACCGAGGAGTTGGAAGAGATCCAGGTCGTCGGCAGAAAGCCGTTCACGGATGCCAACGTCGACATCGTGCGCACCGAAAACGACGCGCAACCCTATTACATCTTCAAGGCTGCGGAGATCGAGCAAGCCAATACGGTCAACCTCGAAGAGTTCCTGAAGCAGCGGCTGACCATGAACACGGTCAGCCGAACGATGAGTCAAGGCACCAGCAACGGCCGCACCTTCAGCTCGGCCAACCTTCGCGGTCTGGGTACGAACCAGACTCTGATCCTGGTCAATGGTCGTCGCACCGGCGGCTCCAACGATCAGCAGTTCGATGTCAACGCTTTTGCGCCCTCCATGATCGATCGGGTCGAGGTGTTGCCTTCGTCTGCCTCGGCGATTTACGGCGGCAGTGCGGTCGGCGGTGTGATCAATATCGTGTTGAAGCGTGACTTTGTCGGCGGTGACATTCAGTTGACCTACGACACGCCGCTGGATACGCATGCTCCGGTTCGCAGCGTCGCCACGGGTTACGGCTGGTCGTTGGAGGACGGTAGAACCAACATCACGCTCAGTGCTTCGTTTCGGGACAGCGAAGCGGTGACATTCGGAGATCGCTCGGAGTTGTATGAGCGCGGCCTGTCGCGCATTCGTGCCAGGGCGCCTGGGCTGCTGTATTCAGCGAACTTTCCGGCGCAGTTTGGCTCGACTCCCAACATCGCCTCGGCGAATGGCAGCGCTCTGGTGTTCGATGACGGTACGCCGCTGGGATCGTCGCTGACATACATTCCCACAGGGACGTCGCCCAGCACTTCGTTGGCCGCTTTACAGGCAGGCTTGTTGGCGAACGCCGGAGGACAGAACACGACGCCGGGTCGTGGCGGCGCTCTGGCAACGATCAGCGGTCTACGCGCGCCGCTCGGTGCGGAAGCTGCCGAATCCCGATCGGTGACCGGCGCCATCCGCCGTAAGATGACGGACCGCTTCGAGCTGATCGGCGAGTTGATGTACAACAGCAACGAAGGCAGCGGCCATCCTTCCAATCGTTTGTCCGTCATCATTCCGGCAGACTCACCGACCAATCCGTTTCAACAGGCGGTGCGTGTCACGCCGCCGTTGAATGACAACCTCGGGTTTTATTCCTTCAAAGCGGAATCGTTGCGCGCGGTGCTGGGCTTCGTGCTCGATCTGCCGAACGACTGGCGCGTACAGGGCGACTACACTTGGAATCGCGCCAAGTTTCCTTTGGAGGAAGGTTGCTTCGATTGCGCCTCGGGTGAAATCGCATCGGAGGAGGCGTTCGCGGACGGCACGCTGAATCCGTTCCTCGACACCTTGGCGTATCCGCTGCAGATCGGGCCTTACACCACCGTCGCCGATCGAGCCAAGGCCAGTGAGCAGGACTACACGCTCGCCGATATTGGTTTGCGCATGTCGGGTCCGGTGGGCACGCTGCCTGCGGGACAGCCGAACCTGACCATTGGTCTGGGCTATCGAGAAGAAAAATTCGAAGGCGGCTATTCCGATCTGGCGGCGTTCGGGCGGACCACTTACTTTCCCCAATCGCAGAATGTCACTAGTGTCTACGCCGAAGCGCTGGTGCCGCTGATCGCCGCTGCGAACGACGTTCCTGGCGTGCGGTTGCTCGATCTGCAGATTGCCAGCCGCTTCGAGAATTATTCGGTGAGCTCCGGTACCTGCTGCCGAGACACCTTTCCGCCTGACTATGAGGTGGATCCCGCAGAAGAATTGCAGCGAGAGCAGGTCGATTACTCGTCTACCAGTGTCACGGTGGGCTTGCGCTACAAGCCGGTCGAATCGTTCACTGTGCGTGCCAGCTATGCCACGGCTTTCTTGCCCCCGGCGTTCGGTGAGTTGCTGCCGGATCCGGTCGACCCAGAGCCAGTCAGTTTCTTTGGCGCGCTCGATCCGCAGCGAGGTAACGAACAGGTCTACGCAACGGATCTCACCGGCGGCAATCCCAACATCGATCCCATGGATGCGGAGACCTTCAGCGTCGGCTTTCTGTTCGAGCCGCAGTTCTTGAAAGGCCTGCGGGTCGGTCTGGATTGGTTTCGAATCGAACGCAGTCATCTGATCTTCGAACCTTCGGCGTCCCTGATCCTGCTGAATCAGGAGCTGTTTGCCAATCGCATCACGCGCGCGGCACCGGAGGCCGGCGATCCGTATAGCGTGGGGCCGATCACGCAGCTGGATCGAAGACTGGTCAACGTCAGTCACGTGGCCATGGAAGGGTTCGACGTGACCTTGGGATATAGCCATGCGACCGAGCGGCTCGGCGTTTTCAGCTTCGATCTGGCAGTGACCATGATCGACAGTTTCACTCGCGTGCTGTCTCCCGAGAGTGCCGAGGAAGACATTGCCGGACAGGTGGCCAACGGCGGTCCACTCAAGTTGCGCGCCAATGCAACTCTGGGTTGGGAGCGAGGCAATTGGAGTCTGGGTTGGACGACGCTGTACTACGGTCCGTACGACCAATACGACAGCCCGCTCTATCTGGCTGCACAGGGCGGCACGACAGTCTCGCATCAGGTCTATCACAATCTGTTCGCAGGCTATCGATTCGCGGATCAAGGGCGAGTCGGAGTGCTGTCGAATACCAGCATCACGCTGGGCATGCGCAACGTGTTCAACACGCTGCCACCGTTCGATGCATACGCTGGTGGCCGTGGCAGCGCGTTCTACTCGAACTTCGGCGATCCTCGGTTGCGCGCCATCCAGATGTCGGTGGGCAAACGTTTCTAGATGAAGATGCTGTTGTTGGTCCTGAGCGTGGGGGCGGTGGTTCTACTGTGTCGCCCCCACCGCCACGCTCGCTGGTGGAGTGTGGGCGTCGGAATGGCGCTGTGGGTCGCGGTGATTGTCTCTTGGCAACTGAGCGGTTGGCGCGCGCCGCTGTTGCCATTGTGGTTATGGGCGCTCTGGCTCGGCTGGCGCGCGTTACGTAATTCTTCGGTTGGCGCATCGCTCCGGTGGCATCGCCAGGTA
>NZ_JAEUPY010000527.1 GCF_016790065.1 Steroidobacter sp. | reverse complement strand
AAGCAGAGTTGGCCAAGGACGCACCGGGCATCGGCCTCGACGGCGAGCGGTTGCCGGGCGCGCCTGAGTACAACGCGCGAGTCGCCGTGGACTATGACTTCGATGTGCTGGGCTACAAGACTTACCTGCAAGGTGACGTTGCCTATGTCGGCGGCTTCTACACCGGCATTGGCACCACGGGAATGGAGATCGGCGACTACACGCAAGTGGGCTTGCGTGGCGGCGTGCAGGTCGGCGCCTTCGACGTGAACTTGTTCGCCAACAACCTGACCAACTCGCGTGCTCGTGTTTGGATCGATACGTACAGCGGCGTAGCAAACATTTTGCGCCCGGCGACCTTTGGTATGAACGTGGGCTACAAATTCTAAAGATGGGGTGTTATCGAATGTTCAAGCCGTTGTGGCTGGGTGTGGCGCTGCTGATTGTCGGCGTCACGCCGGCCACTGCGGCGAGTTCGTTCGAGACTCGAGAAGGCACGTGGATGTCGGTGGATGTGTCGCCCGATGGGCGCACGCTGCTGTTCGATGTGCTTGGCGATGTGTTTCAGCTGGATGCGAACGGCGGGCAGGCGCGAGCGTTATTGGCCGGCCCGTCGTTCGAAACTCAGGCGGTGTATTCGCCGGACGGTAAGCGGATCGCTTTCGTCAGCGATCGCAGCGGCTCGGAGAATCTGTGGATCGCCGATGTCGACGGTCGCAATGCTCGTAGCCTGAGTCAGGACACGCAAGGGGTGTTCGTGTCGCCGGCGTGGGCGCCTGACGGCAAGTCTGTGTTCGTCACTCGCTTCGACTCGCGCAGCCGGTTGAACTTCAGCACACGCGGTGGCCTGTGGGTATTCGATGTCAACGGTGGCGGCAGCGCGTTGCAGGGAGAGGTGGAGTCCAAGCGCACCCCCGGATTGGGCGCCGCGCCGTCGCCCGATGGCCAGTCGCTGTACTTCTCGATGGGGGATGGTGGCAGCGGCTACGACATCTTTCGTCGCGACTTGCGCTCGGGCCGTTCCATACTGCTGATCAGCGGCCGAGCCAGCGCCACTCGCTTGTTGCAACCGAAGGTCACGCCGGATGGTTCGCAGCTCATCTATGGCTCGGACATCGAAGGTCGCACTGAACTGCGCGTTCGAAACTTGCGCGACGGTTCGGATCGTCGCCTGGCATTCCCCATCGAAACATCGCTGGGCGACATGTCTCCTGCATTTCAAGGCTTGCTGCCCGGTTACGCAGTGACGCCGGATTCCAGTGCCGTGATCATGGGCTATGGCGGCAAGTTGCATCGAATCGACCTGCGCAGCGGCGTCGATCGAGTCATTCCTTTCCAGGCGCGATTCGAGTTGCCGACCGAGCTCGAGCCGAAGCCGCAGTGGCGCGATGAAACCGGCCCCGTTCGCGCTCGGATGATTCAAGCACCGAGTCTGTCGCCGGATGGCAAGCAACTCGCATTCATCGCGTTCGGCAAACTCTATGTGCGCGACTTGGCGAGCGGTGCGAATCGACGCGTGACGGATACTCCGTTGCGAGAGGATGCAGTTGCTGAGAACTATCCGACGTATTCGCCGGATGGCCGATGGATTGCCTACGCGAGTTGGTCACGCTCGGAAGGCGGCCACCTGTGGCGCGTGCGTAGCGACGGCCGCGGCAAGCCGCAGCGTGTGACGCAAGCTGCTGCTTACTTTCGCAAGCCGGTCTACGCCGCGGACGGCAAGTCGATCATCGCCTTGCGCTCAGCGACATACGATCAACAGAACCTGCTGGTCGAACGCGGCATGGGCTTGGTGCGGCACTCAGCCCAGGAATTGGTGCGAGTGTCGGCCGAAGGCGGCGAGGCTCGCTTGATTTCATATCTGCCGCCTTCGTCGCTGGAGGTGGATCTGGGTCAGCCGCATCGGGCGGCTGGTGCCGATGCGGTGCTGACACATACGCCCGACGGCTTGCTGAAAGTGCCGCTGGATGGCAGCGATGCGCAGCCAGTATTGAAGGTCGAAACCTCGGTCGGTGTGTACGCCGAGTTGTATCAGCACAAGCAGCCGGTCGACGACGTAACGTTGAGTCCGGACGGACGTTGGGTATTGGTGCTCAACAACTCTCAGCTGCATTTGCTCGCCGTGCCGGCGGTCGGTGGCGATGTTCAGATCGATCTGGATGCACCCTCGGCATTGCATCGGCAGATCACGCAGATCGGCGCAGACTCGTTTGGTTGGTCAGCCGACAGTCGCGAGATTTTCTGGACGGTCGGTTCGACCTTCCATCGCTTGACCTTGGCGCAGGCGCTCGCATCCCAGCCGGCCGACGCGGGTTGCGTTGACGATCGTTACGCAGGCGTGCGAATCGACGTCGAGATTCCTCGCGCGACTCAGCAGGGCACAGTGCTGCTGCGAGGCGCGAAAGCGGTGACCATGCGAGGTGACGAGATCATCGAGCGAGCCGATGTGCTCATCGAAGGCAACCGCATCGCTGCCATTGGCGCCACGGGTATGATTCAAGTGCCGGCGAATGCGGAGATTCGGGATCTCACCGGCAAGACGATTACGCCGGGCTTCGTGGATACGCATGCTCACTACTATCACGTGGGCCGGCAGGTCATCGATTACCGTAACTGGGAATTCCCAGCGCAGCTGGCTTATGGCGTGACTGCGACAATCGATCCGCAATCCTTCACCAGCGACTTTTTTGTTTATTTGGACTTGAGCGATGCCGGCGTCATCTCGGCACCGCGTCTTTATACGACGGGCCCAGGTATTCACAGCTGGAACAATCTCGCCTCCGCGGAGCAAGCGAAGTGTGTGCTCCGTCGCTATCGGGATTTCTATCGCACACCTATCGTGAAGTCGTACATGATCGGCAGCCGCACGCAACGTCAGTACATGGTGACGGCGGCTCGTGAGTTGGGCATGCGGTTGGTGACTGAGAATTGGGGCATCCCGCGTTACTCGCTGACGCATGCGATGGATGGCTTTGCCAGCAACGAGCATGCTGCCGATGCCATCGACTACTACGACGATGTGGCGCAACTCTACGCTCGCACCGGCGCGGGCTTTTCGCCGACCACGCTGATCGGCGGCGCTGCTGGACCGATGGGCGTCGACTACTTCCTGGCTCGTCGAGACCCCATGAACGACGCCAAACTCAATCGATTCGTCCCTCGTAACTACCTGCGCGCTCGTATCGGTCGTGTGAGATGGGAGCCCGAGGAGCACTACATCTTCCAACGCCTGGCTGCGTCGGCGGCCAAGATCCTGCGCGCTGGAGGCACAGTTGGTCTGGGAGCACATGGTGAGTTGCCCGGCTTGGGCTATCACTGGGAGATGCAGGCTTACGCCAAGGGCGGCATGACTCCGCATGAAGTACTGCAGACGGCCACCCGCAACTCGGCTCGCATGCTCGGGCGCGAACAGGAGTTCGGCACCTTGGAAGCGGGCAAGTACGCGGACTTGATCGTGTTCGGGCAGGATCCGTTGCTGGATATCGCCAACGCCGAGTCCATCGAGGCCGTGCTCAAGAACGGGCGCTTGCAAGCTTTGTAGTCGAGAACGAACGGCGCTCGAGAATCCCTAACCTTCAGACGAGTGGCGACGGTACCTCCTCTAGCCCGCGAAAAAATAATTTTGAGCGCATTGTAAAGCGCTGGACCGCGGTTAAGTTAGGCAGCCGTGGATAGCAGCCTCGACGACTGGTTCAGCAGCGAAATCCTGCCGCATGAGCGCGCCCTCATGCGGTTCTTGCGCCGTGTCTGGCCGAATTCCGCCGACATCCCCGACCTGCGCCACGATATCTACATCCGAATTCTGGAGAGCGCAGCGACCTCCCGTCCGGCGCTGCCGAGGGCGTTCTTGTTCGCCACGGCGCGCAATCTGTTGATCGACCGGGCCCGCCGCAATCGAATCGTCTCCATCGACCTGATGGAGGACTTGGAGTCGTTGAACTTCACGGTCGATGAGATTTCGCCCGAGCGGCAGGTCAGTGGTCGGCAGCAGTTACTGCGCCTGGCCGCCGCGTTCAACGAGCTGCCGTCGCGGTGCCGCGATGTGATGTGGATGCGCAAGGTGGAAGAAGCCTCGCAGAAGGAGATCGCGCAACGTATGGCGATTGCCGAAGCAACGGTGGAGGCGCATCTGGTGCGCGGTGTGAAATTGCTCGGTGCGCTGTTCCACGACGATAGCGAGTCCCAAGCGACGCAGGAGCGCAGCGGCGGTGTCAGCAATAGGAGGAGCAATGCAGACTAGAGAGGCGGCAGAAGAGGCCGCTGCCCGATGGATCGCGCGTCGCGAACTCGGGCCTTGGGGCGAAGCCGAGCAGGCGCAGTTCACGACCTGGCTGAATAGTTCGTTGAGCCATCGTGTCGAGTACCTGCGCCTGAATGCCACCTGGAGTCACAGCGATCGGCTCAAGGCCATCGGCGCTGGCGTGCCGCCGGGCACGGTGCCGAGCCGCGAAGTGCTCGCCAACATTCCTTTTGCGGACCGGCAGGTACTGGCGAGCGAAGCGCCGGCGCCGCAGGTTGGGCGACGCTTCTCCAAATCGTTGACTGCGCTCGCGGCGAGTGTCGTGCTAGCGATGGTCACGGCCACGATGTGGTTGCTGCCCGCCGGCTCGACTTACAAAACGCAGGTCGGCGCCATCGAAGCCATCCCCATCGCGGACGGCTCGAAGATCACCTTGAACACCGATACCCGGATTCGCGTCACGCTCAGTGACGAGGAACGACGCGTCAGTCTGAATCAGGGGGAAGCCTTCTTCGAAGTTGCCAAGGATCCCCGTCGGCCATTTGTGGTCGAGGCCGGGCAGCAGACCGTCACGGCAGTGGGAACCAAGTTCTCAGTGCGGCGGACTGGCGATGACGTGCAGGTGGTCGTGACCGAAGGCAAGGTTCGGGTCGAACGCGCGGTCGATGCCGGCAAGGCAAAGGCGCCGGTGCAATTGCAGGTCGGCGCGGTCGCTGTGGCGAGCAGCACCGGCGTGCTGGTGCAGGAGAAGTCGTTGCCCGAGGCTGAGGAAATCCTGAGCTGGCGCGGCGGCTTCCTGGTATTGCGAGGCATGCTGTTGTCGGAAGCGGCCGCGGAGTTCAATCGCTACAACGAACGCAAGATCGTCATCGCCGATCCGTCCGTCGCGGCGATGCGCATCGGCGGGACGTTCCGTGCGGCCAACGTCGATGCTTTCACACGGCTGTTGCACGGCGCGTTCCCCATCGACGTCGAACAGCGCGACGATGAGATCGTGCTGACGGCGAGAAATATTCCAAAGCACTAGAGGAACCTTGGTTTGCAATCGTCGGTGTAAGAGGTACTCGTCGTTACTGGCTGTCCTCGAGGATCTCTTTCATGTTTATCAAGCGAGCTCGGGTGGGTTCATTGCTGGCGCTTGCCATTGCGGCATCGTTGGTTGCTTCCGGTGCCAGCGCGGCGGGTCAGCAGACTCCGGCGCCGGAAACGCGCATCACCATTCCTGCCGGCGATCTGATTACCGCGCTGGATGCTTTGGCCAAACAAACTCGCGTCGAGCTGATCTACGACCGCGACCAGCTGGAAGGTCTGAAGACACGCGGCATCGATGCATCGTTGACGCCGTCGGCGGCCGTCAACAAGCTCATCGAAGGCACGCCGTTGACGTTGCGCATCGATTCATCGGGCGCGATGGTCGTAGCGGCGCCACAGCCGTCGGCCAGTCGTAACGGCTCGATCAATTTGGACGACACGTTGTCCGAAGTGATCGTCACCGGTCGCTTGCTCGACAATGTTTCCATGATGAAACGCGGCGAGACCATGCGTGAGACGCCGCAGTCCGTCACCATCATGACCCAGCAGCGCATCGAAGAGCAGAGCCTGCTCAGCATCAGCGAAGTGATCGACCAGGCGCCCGGCATGACGGTCGAGAACGATTACTACGGTAAGCCCGCCACGTACTACTCGCGGGGCTTCGAGATCAGCAACATGCAGATCGACGGTGTGTCGGTCGACGTAAATCGTAGCTATTTCTTCAGTCCCAATCTGGCCATGTATGAGCAGGTGGAAGTCCTGCGCGGCGCCGACGGCCTATTCGCAGGCAGCGGCGAGCCCGGTGGCACGATCAACCTGGTCCGCAAGCGTGGCCGCGCGGACGCGGAGACGATCGTCACGGCGCAGGGTGGTAGCTGGAATAACTTCAACGCCATGCTCGATGTCACGGGTCCGCTCGGGTTCGATGGCCGCTTGCGGGGTCGCGCCGTCGCCACGTGGCGTGATCGCGATTATTTCTACGATACGGCGCATGACAAAGGCCGATTTTTCTACGGCACGCTGGAAGCGGATGTGACCTCGTCCACGCTGTTGGTCGTTGGCGGTAGTCACGATGAAA
>NZ_JAEUPY010000482.1 GCF_016790065.1 Steroidobacter sp. | reverse complement strand
CCACTTCCCTGAGTCCGGCGCCAACGTGGTCACCACCGATAACTCGGATTGGGCGACCAACTGCCCGGAGTACAAAGTGACGGCCGTGCAAGTGGTGAAGGTGAATCAGCCGTCGGAGTGGCAGAAGCGCTATCGCGAGATGAGCGAGCGCAACACACGTATTCGCCGTGGTACAGGCGTGCATGCCTGACAACAGTCCTCCGCCGGCGACTAGCTGTGAAGTCACGGTCCAGCGCTGGCGTGATGGCGACATCGAGCGGGTCGTCGATCAAGTCGCCGAAGAAGTGCCGGTAGCGCTGACGTATCAGGGCGTGCCGCACGTGGTCATGCTGGCGACGCCGGCGAATCTCGAGGACCTGGCAGTTGGGTTCACGTTGAGCGAGAGCATCGTCGACTCTGCTGGTGAGATTCAGTCGGTGGAGGCGGTGACGCGCGACGATGGCGCGTTGGAAGTACGCATCGGCATTCCCGCGGCGAAACTTTCCGAGCTGCTGCGTCGACAAAGAAATCTCACCGGCCGGACCGGCTGCGGGCTGTGTGGCGCGTCGACGGTCGAAGATGCGATTCGGCACCCGGCGCCTGTGCTAGGCGGTGTGAGTGTCGGCGTGAAGGGATTGCATGCGGCGCTCAAGGATTTGCGTCATCGACAAGAGATCAACTTACGTACCGGCAGCGTCCACGCTGCGGCGTGGGTATCGCCGGAATCAGGAATTCAGCTGGTGCGCGAGGACGTCGGTCGTCACAACGCGCTCGACAAAGTCATCGGTGCGGTCGTGCGTGCCGGCGGCGATTTCTCAGCAGGCTATTTCGTGGTGACCAGTCGCGCGAGTTATGAAATGGTCCAAAAGGCAGTCACGGTCGGCGGCACGTTGCTCGCTGCGGTGTCGGCACCGACGGCGTTTGCCGTGCGGATGGCTGAGTCTGCCGGTTTGACCTTGATCGGTTTCGCTCGCGAGCATCAGCACGTGGTTTACGCTCACCCTTCGCGGCTTCTATGCACATCGACTACTTAGTTCGGATGGCCAACGACATCGGGTCCTTTTTCGCCAGCGAGGCGGATCAGAAGGTGGCGGCTGCCAACATTCATCAACACATACGGCGCTATTGGGATCCGCGGATGCGAGGGCGCATCATCGGGTACTTCAACGAAACCGGCGGCGGTGAGTTGGAAGGGGCGGTGCGCGCCGCGGTTCAGCAGTTGGCTGAGGAAGCCGCGGCCAAGGCCAGCTAGAGGGCCAGTTAGTCGATCAGCCCGAACTCACGCATGGCCGGCACGAAGTTTTCGTTGCTGTGGCCAGGGCGGGTGAGTTTGAAAATCGAAAAGCGCTGCAGCGGCGAGAGTGCTGCCCATTGCGCTACAGTTGGCGGAGTTACATCGCGCTCCATCGAGTAGTCGAGCACGCGCTGAGGCACGCTCTTCGGATCGTTCCATTCCGTGCCGGCATCTCGCTCCAGTAACTGCGCCGCGTCGTCGGTTCGCTGTTCGATCACGCCTACGACGTAGCGGCCGTAAGTGTCGATCTCATTCGGCGTTTCGCAATCCTGCGCCACCATTTGCTCGCGTTCGTCGAGCTCGAAACGATTCCATTGTTTCAAAGAAACTTTCACACCGCACAGATCGAGCTTGCGGCGCACTGCCATGGGAATGCAGTACAACGCGCCGGCGAAGTCTTTCTCGAACGTGAATATTTCAGATGAGCTGTTCGATGAAGTGTTCATGACGGAGCATTCTACACCTAAAAAAACAGGCCCGGCGGGGATCCGCCGGGCCCGGTGCGTCCTTTCAGTGGGCCGGAATCTGGATGCGTACCGTGTCCTTCAACACGCCTTCCAGTCCGCCGAAGACCGTCAGCTTGTCCACCTTTTCGGTGACCTTCTCCAACGTCTCCAATTCCTTCAAACGCAACAGCGTCGGGTTCTCTTCCATGAGTCGTGCAGTGTTGAGCAGCGAACGCGTAGCCGCGGTCTCTTCTCGACGCTTGATCAGGTTCGCTTGCGCAACCTTCTCGGCTTCCACCACCCGGTTCAGAATTTCCTTCATCTCACCCGGCAGAATCACGTCCTTGATACCGACGCTCGTCAACCGAATGCCATGCTGTTCGATCTTGCCGCGCGCCGAGGTGTAGATCTCACGATCCAACTCGCCCTTGGCGCCCAGCAATTCGTCCAGCGTCCGGCTGCCGATCGCTTCACGCAGCGCGAACTGCAGTTCCTTGTAGATGAACTCCACGAAGTTCTGCAGAGCTGCACGCGCCGTCACCACGTCCGCCACCTGCCACAAGGCAGTGAGGTTGACGCGCAAGCTGACCTTGTCCCGAGTCAGGATGTCCTGACCCGACACTTCCATGGTCTGCACACGTCGGTCGATCAGCTCGGTCTTCACCGTGCGCTGAAACTTCCAGAACGCGTGCAAGCCCGGCTCGAGCAGCTTGGTGAACTTACCGTCCACGATCAGCAACGCCAATGAAGTGTCCGGCACCTCGACGGTGCTGATTGCTTCGTTGGCCTGCGCGAGTAGCGGCTGCTTGGCGCGCGCCAACAGCTTGGCGATGCGCGCCGGCACGTCGAGATCCTGGTAGATGTCGACCTTCTCGACCTTCACCTCGATCGGACCCTTCCAGTACAGCTGCCGCTTACCCGGCGCGAGCACGCCGGCGAGCTTGCCGTTCTTGTAAACCAGACCCGCCTCGCTGTCGCTGAGCTCGACGATGTCGAAATAACGTTCCATGAGCGGCCGCGCTTCCTTCACCAGGAAGTCGACGCGCGCGTGTTCGAACTCCGGCACCGTCAAGTCGTACAGCTGCACGGCAATCTCGCCGAACGGTTGTGCCACCCAGTGCTTACCCGGCTCCAGCACGCCGGCAAAGGTCTTGTTCTTCCACACCAATGCACGCTCGTGCTGGGCGACGATCATTCGCTTGATAGTCATTTTCGTTTCTCCTTGTTGTCACCCACTCAATACGCAGCCCACAAGTTCCTCGAGGGCTGCATTCCAAAAAAGGTCCGGAACGGTCCCGCGCTGGTCGTGCGGTCGTCGCGTTCCACGGAGTCGTCGCCGGCGCAGGCGGGAGTTGTCATCATTCGCGCTTCCTTGTGCGAATGTTTGTTCAACTGCCGCTCTCCACCGGGCCTGACACACGTCGAACATCGACGCTCAAAGCTCGACCCTCGCTGCGACTCATGGTCGCCGGGGCGTCCCGGATGCGAGGCTCGCGCCTCGCGTGTTGATGCAACTGGCATCACAGGGGGAGTCGAACCCCGGGCCTTTCGGCCTTACCCACGACTTTTGCAAGGTCGTACGCAATAGAGGGAGTTGAACCCTCGACACAGCAGTTCTGAGCTGCTTGCTCTACCCACTGAGCTACATTGCTGGTGGTTAAGGCGACGTCCTGCGCGGTACACACAGCAGCAGCGCTGCAGCGTGCCAGTGTGGTGGTACCCACAACCGCTGACACAAAACGTTCGGCCTAGACCGCGGTATCGGCGCGAGCTCTCTCGCCACCGAAATTCATTTCCCAAGCGCGATGTGCGCGCTCGGACACAATCGTTGTTGCGGCGGACGGAAACAATTCCGTCCGCCTTGTTTCACTCGTTCCCGTGCAAGCGCGAGTTTCGCGGCACGCCGAGCAGCAAAAACTCCATCTGATCGGCCAGGATCTTGCGATTACGCAAAATGAACGCCTCGTAGCGATTCGGCACGTACGGCACATAGTGCAACTTCATGCCGGCCTGTTCGGGCGTGCGATTGGCCTTGCGGCTATTGCACGCCTTGCAGGCAGCGACCAAGTTGGTCCACGTATCCGCTCCGCCTCTCGACTTCGGCACGATGTGTTCGAGATCGAGTTGCTCGGCACGAAAACGCTGGGCGCAGTACGCGCACGTATAACGGTCACGCGCGAGCAGCATGTCCTTGGTCAGCGTCGGTACGCGATCGAAGTGCCGAACCATGAAGTCGCGGCCTTTGATGGCGATGATCGAGCTGGCACGAATCAGCGACTGCTCGCCCGAGATTCGCTGCGTTCCGCCGTGGAGCACGAACTCGTGCTGCCCGGCAGCCCAAGCGATCATGTCGGTGGCGTAGTAATGCGCGGCCTCACGAACGTTCAGCCACCGGTGCGGAGCGCCGGCGACGTCAAGCGCGAGAATGTGCGGACTCATCGTTGCTCCTCCTGTGTCGAGCGTTAGAAACGAATCGTCGGGCTGAGGGGTGGCCTCACGCCGACGCGTGCTTGAAAAAAATACTTCTCGAACGAGGCTTGGGAGGAGGATGGACCGGCGAGGAAAACTCGCGCGGTGTTGGCTCCTTGTGCCCCGTTCGGCTTGCGCCTTCGGGGCTGGAGCCCGAAAGGCGGTTACCGAATGAGTTCGGCGAACGGCCAGCTACCCAACCGCAGGCAGCCGAACGCGGCGCGATTCGAATCGCGTTGCGTGTGCATGGCTGGTTTGGCGGTGAAGGTCATGACGACTATTCGGGGCAATGTTTGTAACGGGCGGCGAGTCTACAACGAGATTTGTAAGAAACAAACTATTTTTATAACGAGCCCGATGACAATGGGTCGGGCCGTGGCTTCAAGTTACATTCGATGGCTGAGGCGGTCGCAATCGCTACGCAGTTACGCAGCGATTGCGGCCGGATTCCTTGGCTCGATACATGGCTTTGTCGGCTCGGTCGAAGACGGCTTCGGCGGTATCGTCGGCCCGCAGGGCGGTCACACCGCTGGAAACAGTGATCGACACCGGCGCGCCGCGAAAATGAAAACCAATCTCAGCGATGGAGGCTCGCAGCCGTTCGCTGAAGCGGGCGGCATCGTCGAGCTGCGTGCCCGGCAGAATCATCACGAACTCCTCGCCGCCATAACGAGCGACGAAGTCAGTGCTGCGTACCTTGCCGGCGAAACATTCGGCGACGGCCCGCAGTACTCGGTCACCGGCGCGATGCCCGTAGGAATCGTTGATGGTCTTGAAATGATCCACGTCCCATACCGCCAGACAAATGGGTTGTCCGAAGCGGCGCCAACGATTCAATTCCTCGTCGATACGCTTTTCGTACGCCAGCCGGTTGGGAATCTTGGTGAGCGCGTCGATGGTCGACAGACGTTGCTCGTCCTGCAGCTGGCTGTGCAGCCGTTTAGCTTCGGCTTCCAGTTCCACGATGCGCGAACGCATCTGGTCGTTACGGTTGCGGATGGCGGCGGCGAAGGTGGTCTCGCGCTGTCGGAACTCCTGCAAGTGGCGGTCGATGGAGTCCAGTCGGCTGCGCACCTGCTGGCGGATCTGCTGTAAGTCGCCGGCCGCGTCCACCGACTCGCCCATGGCTTTCATTTCGCCGGCCAGCTGCTTGTTCAAGGTCTCGCTACTGGCTTGCGATTGGGTTTGGTTCTGGTTTTGTTCGGCCACGAACTGGCCGATCTCATCCAGCTTGCCGACCATGGCACCGAGCAGGACTTCGACCTCCTGCTTGGCCTGTTCGACGCGGCCGATTCGCTTGATGACCAGGTCGGTCAGCGTCTCCAGCACCTCGGGCAGTCGTTCGGTCGTCAACGGCGTGGCCAGCTTGGCATCGAGCGCGTCGGACTGTTCGAGCAGCTCGGTATCGCGCCGTAGCTCGGTGAGCAGCGCTGACAAGATGGCGCGCAGGCGTTGTTCGTCGAGCGACGTTCGGGTGCCGCCCCCGGTAGCGACGGCAGCGGGCAGCACGGCCGATGGCGGTGCCACCATGGGGTGGTCGAGCGCGCCGATCGCGTCGGTGAGCGGTGACGTGAGCTGCGCCAGCTCGTCGATGTTGGTGTCTCGACGGACTACGGCTTGCAGCTTCCTGATCTGCTCGTCGAGCTGGGGCGATTGGCCGAGCGCAGCCGTGCAAAGCCGGCCGATGAGCCGCTTCAGCGCGGCCTCCATGGCGCGGAATTGCTCTTGCTCGCTTTCCAGCCTCCCCAGGCTATCGAAGTATTTCGTGCGCCAATTCTCGGTTTCGGTGGCAGTCACAACGCGTTTACTCAAACAGGGTTCGCCCAGCTTTGTTGTCGGCAGCTTCGGTGGTCCGGCTGATATGTATTAATCGAAGCAAAGTACCCCAAGCTTGAGTGAAGTGGATCGCAAAAAGCACATTGCGGGCACGGCCAGGGGCACGGTTCAGGGAACCCCTTAGAAGGCCACCCCAGGTCGATCACCGGCCGGTTGCGTGCCCAGCTCGCCAAAAATTTCATGTCGGCGATTCACTGCGGGGCGCTTGCTCGAGCAGACGGGCGGCTGCTGCTTCCGGCGCCGTTC
>NZ_JAEUPY010000419.1 GCF_016790065.1 Steroidobacter sp. | reverse complement strand
CTTTCGGTTTGCGATCTTCGAACGTCGCGGCGGCCGCTGGCCGGAACTGGGGTCGGCCACCGAGCGCGAATGGATGGGGCGCTTTCTGGGCCGTATCCACATGGTCGGCCGGCGCCAGCGCTTTCGACATCGCGAACGCATCGACATCGCGCGCATGGGCGAACAGTCCCGTGACTTTCTATTGGATGACGGTTGGATTCCCGAGCATCTGGAAGCGGCCTACGACTCGCTGACGCACGACCTGCTCCAGGCGATTCGCGAATCGTTCGACAACGCCCGCGGCATCGCCGAGCTACGTCTGCATGGCGATTGTCATCGCGGCAACGTGCTGTGGACCGATGACGGGCCGCATTTCGTCGATCTGGACGATTGCATCATGGGGCCGGCGATCCAGGACCTGTGGATGCTGCTGTCGGGCAATCGCAATGACATGGGCGAACAGCTGTCGCAGCTGTTGGAAGGCTATGCGCAGTTCGCCGACTTCGATTATCGCGAACTGGTGCTGGTGGAGAGCTTGCGGACCTTGCGGATGATTCATTACTCCGCCTGGCTGGCGCGGCGTTGGGGCGATCCGGCGTTTCCCTCGGCGTTCCCCTGGTTCGTCGAGCCGCGCTATTGGGAGAATCAGGTGCTGTCGTTACGTGAGCAGCTAGGGGCCATTGCCGAAGGCCCGTTGGATTTGCGCTGAACGCGCCCTGAATGGCGTGGTGGCGTCAATTGGGAATGCGACCGCATCGACTTTTTGCTCTGTTACCGCTGTGATAGCGTCCCGCGCCCATCGGCATAAAGCATTGGAAACAACCGTCCCTCATGCGCCCGAGAATTGAACAAATGCCGCAGGTACTTTCCCGTCTGGTGCGCTCGGTGATTGTGTTGGCCGGCTTGTCCGCGCTGGCTGCCTGCGGTGGCGGCGGTGGAGGCTCGCTCGGTGGGAACTCAGGTGGCGGCGGCGGAGGGGGCGGTGGCGGTGGCGGCACCACCGTCACGGTCAGCGGCAAGATCACATACGACAAAGTGCAGTTTAAATCGACCACCAACGGCGGTTTGGACCCGGCGAATGCAGTCGAGTCGCCAGCACGCGGTGTATGGGTTGAAGCGGTAGTCGGGGGTGCCGCTGGCAATCGCACCACGAGCACCGATGCCAACGGTGACTATTCCCTGACAGTACCGGCGAACACCAGCATGTTCATCCGAGTCCGTGCTCGCTTAGAACAGAGTAGCGGCGTGTCGACCTGGAAATTCGCTGTTCTGAACAATGCCAACGGGGACGCGGAGTACGCAATGGAAGGGCAAACGTTCGATAGCGGCTCGACCAACGTCACTCGCAACTTGCGGGCGCCCTCCGGCTGGACCGGCAGCAGCTATGGCAACACGCGAGTGGCGGCTCCGTTCGCCATCATCGATACGGTGTATCAAGCCAAAGAACTGATTCGCAGTGCCGCGCCCAGCGCGCAGTTTCCAATTCTGAATTTGTACTGGAGCACTCAGAATCGCACCTTGGGTTGTTTGCCGAGCGACACCAGCTGCCCGACCAACGGCCTGGCGTTCTGTCCCGACCTGGGCAACATTGGCACGTCGTTTTACGTGCGCGGCGAGACCGATCAATGCACGACCCAGAGAGCACTGCCGGACGGCATTTATATTCTCGGCGAGTTTGCCAGCGGCAACGGCGACACCGATGAGTTCGACTCGCACGTGATCGCGCACGAGTTCGGTCACTACTTCGAAGATCGGTTCAGCCGCTCGGATTCCATCGGCGGCAGCCATGGCCTCAACGATCGTTTGGACCTGCGCGTGGCTTTTGGCGAGGGCTGGGGCAATGCATTCAGTGGCATGGCGCTGAATGATCCGGTGTACCGCGATTCCTCCGGCGGCATCCGTCAGGACTCCGGCTTCAACATGGAAAGCAACTCGACTGCATACGAAGGCTGGTTCTCGGAGATGTCCGTGGGCGAAATCCTCTGGGATATTTTCGACACGACTACGGAGTCTGGGGACACTGTCACGCTCGGCTTCACGCCGATCTACAACGTGATGACTGGCGCGCAAATTCAGACCGAAGCGTTGACTAGC
>NZ_JAEUPY010000356.1 GCF_016790065.1 Steroidobacter sp. | reverse complement strand
CCGAAACGATTTGATGACGCGAATCATCCCAGCCTTTGACGATGGAACCGCCCAGCGCCGTGCCGAACACGTCCGAGAAGTCGCGTTGGATGCCGTCGGCATCTTCGTGCAAGTGATAGAAGCCGCTGTAGTCACCGCTCCGGAAAATGATCCAGAACCGCAGCGCGCGTTGAATGCCGCCCGGCTTGATCCGCGGCGGCAGCCACTTCGGATCGGGCGACAACGGGCGACGCTCGGCGTACAACCCCCAGCTGTGATCGCGCGCACAGCTCCAATCCGACGGCTCCACGTCCCAACGCCGATCGCCGTTGATGAGCACGCCGGTGGGTTTGCCGGGCTGGCAATAGCGCGTTTGATCGGTCGTGCGACGACCGCGCTGCTCGGCTAGATGATGCTCTTCGAGCTGCGCCGGGGACACGCCGTCCCACAGGATGTCGAAGCTGATGCCGCTCTCATTCGGTTCGAGCTTCAGCCGCAGCTGCTTCAGCGGCTCCACCACCTCCACGCTGAAGGGTCCGACAGTAGTGCGCATATCGCGCCGCCAGCAGCGACTGAAGCGCAGCGTGCGCTGGATGCCAGCAACGTTGAGTAGCGCGAAGCCGCCGATCATGTCGCTGTTGGGATTGACCCGATATCCGGTACATAAAAACACTCGGTGTATGGGACTGAAGACGCCGAAATAGCAACCGTCGTCCCAGGTGAAATCCGTGGACGGGATATAACCAAAGGTTTGTGACGATTGATGGATCGGGAACTCGTCGAAGGGACTGAGGTAGTTGGCGATTTTGCTCATCTATTGGATCCTGACGAAGGCAGCAGCTCGAGCAAGCGCTCCTGCACACGCTCGAACTCCACGAAGCTGACCGTGCCCAGGAACACGTCGTTGTGGACGCCGCTGCGATAACCGCTGAAGGCCGTGATGTTGCACACACCGTGGAACACCACCGCCCAGATCTGAAAGTAAAGGACCAGCTCATCGGGCACGCGCACGCCACCAGCGGCGAGATAGGCGTCGATGAAGTCTTGCCAGGGGATCAACTTGCCCAGGTCCTTGCGCAAGTAGCCCAGGTCCTCGGCCGGGTGACCGACATGCGCCAGCTCGAAATCCAGCACCGCGCTGAGTCGACCGTTGTCGAACAGGATGTTGCGCAGGTCGTAGTCGCTGTGGACCAGCGTGGTGGTGTCGTCGATCAGTGCCGAGTTGTTGTAGAGCCAGGCGAAGCCGGCCTCCAACAACGGAAAGTCCTCGCGCTGATTCCGATGCAGACGGTCGTGGTACTCGTCCAGCGTCTTCAGGAAGGACTCGCGCCGTGACAACCGCAGCGGTGCCTTGGAGATCGGCAACTGGTGAATGTTCTGGCGATGCAAGCGAGCCAACGGCTCGGCCAGCTGCAACACCACCTCGGACGTCGCAGCCTTGGTATTCACCTTCTCCAAGCTCTTCGGATCGACCTTGGCGAGCGTGGCACCTGGCAAGCGTTCCATGATGAGGCACGGCCGTCGCAACGGCAGCGTGTCGTCGCTTTGAGCGGCAATACAGTGCGCCACCGGCAAGCCCTGCGCATGTAGATGGTTGAGCAGCTCGAACTCGCCCGACGCCGACGACGGCACGATCTCGAAGTTGCGATCTCGACGCAGAATGGCCGCGACTGGCTGCTCCTTCCAGCCCACCAGATCGAACGCGTAGTTCTCTTTCGAGTACACGCCATTCGGGCGGACGAAATTTGCGACACGCAGCGCCGGCTTCTCAGGAAAGCGAGCGCGCAGGAACTGCTCGACATCCTCGGCGGTGAGCGGCGGAATCTCTTGCTGCCGACTGGCGAGCTTGTCTGCATCGTTCTTGGCGATGCCCGCCGCAACCTCACGCAATAACTCCCGCCGATGCGCCTCTAGATCATGAATCCGTTCGACAGCCTGAGCGCAATCGACTCGTGGCGCATCGGATCGGCGCGCCAAATCCGAGCACGCGTTGGCAATGCCGGCCAAGCGAGTCGACGTGCTCTGCTGCTGATCGCACGCCACATAGAAGCTTTGCCCTGCGTCACGCAGAAACGACGCGGCCTCCTTCAGCATCGCCCAATCCACGTCGGTATCCGATTCGCTACGCACGATCAGATGATTCAACGCTGCGGCCAAACGCCTCGTGCGATGCGGACGAAATGGATCTTCCTCGCCCGAAGCGACGCTCAATAACTCGTCGCGTGCGGCCCGCAGGAAGATCGCCAGCTCTACGGCAAGTGGCTCGCTCATGCGCCTTGCCCTCCCGCGCCATACAGCGATTCGTAACGTTCCAACAGCTCGGCAACCTGGCGAAACACCGGCGGCCGGAACACCATCTCGGCGTTCAGCAGCTTCACGCTATCCACCTCGCCCGTGAACAGGCGCGCCGGGCCGATATTCAACGTCACCAACAAGCGGCCGAGCATCATGATTCGGAAATACAGCAGCTCCCGATCGCTCAACGGCGTGCCGCCGGCGGCTTGATAAGCACGCATCACACGAGGCCAATCGAGACTTGCATGACCGGCGTTGTAGACGTACGCGAGATCCTGGCCCGGGTGCCCGATCTGGGAACTCTCCCAGTCCAGCAACGCCGTCATCTCGCCGTTCTCGAGCAGCATGTTGTGGAAGCCGATGTCGCCGTGGATCAAGCAAGGGCGCGCACCTGTTTCCGGCACGTTCGCCAGCAACCAGTTGAACAGCGCGACGGTCGCAAGCGAAGGCGCATGCGCCTGGGTGAGCAACATCGAACGGAACTCACGCAGATAGATTCGCAGCACTTCGGCCGACGATTCGGTCCATAGCTCGGGGCGAATCGATTCGTTCAAGGTGCCGAGTCGGGTCAGCGGCGGCAACGAATGCAGGCGCCCCATCACCGTGCCGAGTTGGTCATTGAGCGCTGGACTCGGTGCCGCGCCTGCCCCTTGTAACGTGCCGCCAGCAGCACCCGGACTGCGACGCATAACGATGAAGTCACCGCCGGGCAGTAAGGCATGCTCGGTGTCCACCCACAGCGCATCGGGCGAAGGAAAACCTTCGTCGCGCACGGCTTTGATGACGTGGAACTCTTTCGCCACGCGATGACACGCGCCGGGAATGAGTTCGATGGGATGGTCGCGTCGCATGACGAAATCGCCAGCGAGCCGTTGACCTTGCACCGAAAACAAATAGGTTTCCTTGCCGAAGCCGCCCATTTGCTGGCGACACTCGGTGACAGTCAGGCTTGGCTCCTTGAAGCGATCTTGCAGATACGCTTGCAGCTTGGTCGCATCGATGGACAGATCAGCGACTTCTTGAGCGGTGCCGACGGCGTTCGAGGCGCGCGTTAGATCCGCGAATTCCCAATCGCACAGAGCTTTCACACCGCGAGCGTCGAGTACCGCGTTGGTTTCGCACAGAGCCAACTCGTTCTGATACAGCACTCTCGCCAGCTCGTTCTCGGCCTGGGCGATGTCCATGGAACGCTCAGCAATCGGAGCCGCCGCGGCCCAAGGTTGAGCAGCCAGCAATGTTTGAACTTCGCGTAAGCGCTCAAACGCAGCGGCACTGCCACCGCGTTCGCGAGCAAGCAGAATCGTCAGTGCAGTTTGAAACGCTCGCCGCGTCGAACTCACGCCCGAGCCTTGCTCGCCTTGGAACTCCAGACGCTCCGTCGCAGCCAGCATTGCCGCGAGCAAGTGTTCGAGGCTAGGTGGCGGATGCGCGATCATTCCGGAAACGGACTCGCATTGAAGGAGCGTTCGCTCCAGCCCAGCCCTTCCACGCCCTCCCACTCCCACGTCACCGCCTCTTCGTTCGAGGACGCAGCGTGAAATCCAGGAATCGAGCCGGGACTCTTGTCATAGGGCGAAGTGAACGCCGTCGGCATGCTCACCAGAATGCGCTTCATGCGGAACGTCATCTCACCGAGCTCGCTGTCGAGCACGATGGTGTAACGCATGGCGTGATCGTCCCGGCCTTCCATGAACGGCACCGACTTCACCGTGGCCGGATAACGGCGGCCACTTTTGGTCACACTGGCGTTCGACATGGTCGGCCGGTCGCCATGCACAGCCATCTTGTACAAGTTGAACGTGACATCACGCTCGGGGAACCAGCCCTGCGCCCAGCAATGTCGATGCAGCTGAGTAATGACACGAATACCGCGGCTGTGATCGCGCTGA
>NZ_JAEUPY010000345.1 GCF_016790065.1 Steroidobacter sp. | reverse complement strand
TTCCAGCAACGCGGCCCAACGCAGCAGCGGCGCGCTGCGCTCAGGCGGCAACGACGCGGCGATCTGTCTAGCAAAGCTCGGGTTGTTGTTCTCGAGCGCGCGACGCACACGTTGCTCGATCAGCTCGGGCGTCAGCGCCTGTTGGCTGCGCATCCATTCGAATGCGCGCTCACAATCCGGCAGGCTGCTCGGCGTGAGCCACTGACGAGCGACGTCGAGGCTCAGATTTTCGGTGCGACCCGAAGCGATGCGGGCGGTGAAGCTGTGACAACGCAGCGAGTCGCCGGCCGCTTCGTCGCGATAGTGCTGAAGAAAAGGCTGCCACTGTTGACGAAGTGCCAGGCTGCTCAGCCACGCAGCGCGCAGCTCGCGGCCCACCGGCTCACGCTCGTAAGTGGCGAGGAATGTCTCAGCGCGCTTGTCGGCGTTGTTGAGCCCATTGGTCGCATCGACCAATTCGCGCTTGATGCGCGCGGCTTGCAAATACGAATACAGCGGATAACTGCGCAGTGCCTGGCTGTCGTCCTTGTCATCCGTGAGCACGCTGGTGGCTTTGGCGTAAGCGTCCTTGAAATCCTGCCGGGCATTTTTAAAAGGATCTTTGGCGGCCAGCGCCGCGCCGCTGCTGAGCGACAGCACGGTCAGCGTCAGCAGCCAGGATTTCAGGTGCGGGAAACGAGTCATGCGAGGGAGAGTAATGGCAAATGCCGCGGCTGGCCATTGCGGCACCTGCTGCCGGCCAGCGACTGAGTACGCCGTATCGGAGGAACCCTACCGGCCGGTGCAACGTTTCTGAGCAGCGTCGGTCCGGCGGGGGTGGTCATGGGCGAGATCGAGGACCTGTTCGTCGCTCTGGGCGGACAGCACACGGTGCTGCCGCCGCTCGAAGCCATTCTGCGCATCATGATGGCCGTGGTGGTCGGCAGCCTGATCGGGCTGGATCGCGAGTTGCGCAACAAGCCGGCGGGTCTGCGCACCCATATTTTGATTTCGCTGGCGGCCGCGCTGTTCACTTTGATCACCTTCGAGTTGCATGAACAGTTCACCGGCGAGGACGGCACCAAGACGGCCGATCCAGTGCGCATCATCGAGGCCGTTACTGCCGGCGTCGCGTTCCTGGCGGCGGGCGCAATCATTCAAAGTCGCGGCAATGTGCATGGGCTGACCACCGGCGCCAACATGTGGCTGGCCGGTGCGCTCGGTGTGGCGTGCGGCGCCGGATATTACTTTCTGGCCTTCATCGGCACCGCGTTTGCGGTGGTGGTGCTGGTGGTGTTGGCGAAGCTGGAGCGACGGCTCAACAAGAAACCGGCGGATGACGGCGACTCTAGTTGAGACAAGCGCATCGGTGTAACGTTCGCGGCCGTGCATGCCACTGTGACCCCCGAGCCGCTGCGATACATCGACTGGTACGAATCGCCGGTCGGGCCGCTGATTGCTTATGCAACCGGCAGCGCGCTTTGCGGGTTGTCATTTTGCGATGCCGAGGGTCTGGAGCAACGATTGCAGGAGCTCCGGCAGCGGCACGCAGCGACTCTGCTCGATGGCGACGGCCCGGTGTTGGCTCAGCTGCGATTGCAGTTGCAGGAATACTTTGCGGGTCAGCGCCGTGATTTCACGGTGCCGCTGAGCGCTGCGGGAACGCCGTTTCAGGAGCGCGTTTGGGCAGCACTCTGCGAGATTCCGTACGGCGACACCTGGTCGTATCTGCAGCTCGCGGTGCGCATCGGCGATGCCTTGGCGACGCGGGCGGTGGGCTATGCGAACGGGGCTAATCCGATTGCCATCGTGATCCCGTGTCATCGGGTCATTAACGCCGACGGTGGCGATGGTGGCTACGGGGGCGGGCTATGGCGCAAGCGGATCCTGCTGGACCTGGAGCGCGGCCAGGGCACGCTGGCGTTGTAGGACGAGTGCTGGCGGAGCCGGTTGGGATCGGCGATTCAGCCGCCATATAGCCGGCGAGTATGAAGATCCAGGATGAACAATTGGTAACGCGCCGCGCCGGAACTCGCGCGGGTACCATTCGACTAAACAAGTAAGCCGATGAGGTACTACATCATGTCATTCAAACCCAATTTCACCCGCCTGGCCGCCGCCCTGGCGCTGACCACGGCGCTGTTCGCGGCCGGTTGTGCCACCACCGGCGGCCCCAAGACGAGGATCGATTACGACAAGGCGGCCGACTTCTCCGTGTATCGCACCTACGGTTTCCCCAAGGAAACCGGCACCGATCGCGGCGGCTATTCGACCTTGATGACCAGCTATCTGAAGCAAGCCATGTCGACGCAGATGGAAGCTCGCGGCTACAAGTACACCGAGGAGCATCCCGATCTGCTGGTGAACTTCTACATGAACACCCGCGAGCGCACCGAATCCCGGCCGGACGCGCGCATGTCGCTGGGCTATGGCTACTACGGCTATCGCTACGGCCTGTACAACGCGTGGCCGCTGTATGACGAAGATCGGACGGTCACTTACAAGGTCGGCACGCTGAACCTCGACATCGTCGATGCCGAGAAGAAACAGTTGGTGTGGGAAGGCGTGGCCGAAGGTCGGGTCAGCGAAGAGGAACTGCAGAACCCGAAGGTCACCATCAATGCCGTGGTCACTGAGCTGATGCGTCAGTACCCGGGCCGGCCCAACATGTAATTAGACCGGCACGTAATCAGACCAGCTCGCCACTAAGCAGCGCGTCCATCTGGGGCGCGCTCAGCTCGATCTCGATTTCGATGGTGTCTGTGTCCAGCGCCGGGTCCGGCTTCGGGTCGGCGGGTGACAGCACCGCGCCGTCATTATTGGCCGCCGGTTGCGGCTTCAGCAGCGGATCGAACTCACAAATATCGTCGACTTCGATTTCGCTATGGGCCAACGGCGCGATGTTGGCGGGGTCGGTCAACTCCTGGGCCGTGAGATCGATGGAGATCTCGACAACGGGATTCATGATGGGGCCCTCGCTTCGACTTCGGCTTCGACGGGCAGATGCTGCCAGAGCTACCGGCAGTAAGCCTGCAACGCAGTTCACACCGCGCGTTGCATTGGTTATGAATTGTGGTGATTTACCGTAATGCAGGGCGCGTTGCGCCCCAATACATGCCGGGAATAGGCCAGGAATAGGCAAGGACCCGCCAGCTTCACCTAACGCCAGGCTAAGTCTTGCCAGGCAAGATATCCGCCATGCGCCACCTCGGTTGGGTGTTGTTATTGGGAGTTGTCGCCATGAGCACGGCTTGCAGCAATCCGCCTTCGTATCGGTCCTCGCAGTTCCGCGACGGTCAGTTTCATAACGCCGTGTCGCCCAAACAGCCGGGCGGCTGGCAGGTGTTGAAGTTGTGGTGGCAGTTCATGTTCAAGGACACCAGCCGCACCGTGCCGCCGACGGGGCTGACGGTGGTGCCGCTGACCGGCGAACAATTGGAACAAGCGCCGGACGGGTCGATCTATCGGCTGGGTCATTCCACCGTGTTGATGAAGTTGAATGGCAAGTTCTGGATCACCGATCCGGTGTTCGCCGAACGTGCCTCGCCGGTGCAATGGGCCGGGCCGAAACGTTTCACACCCACGCCGATTTCGCTGGCGGAACTACCGCCGCTGGCTGCGGTGGTGTTGTCGCACGATCATTTCGATCATCTGGATCGCGAGACGGTCATCGCGCTAGCTGCCAAGACCAATGTGTTTCTTGCGCCGCTGGGCGTGGGCGATCAGCTGATTCGCTGGGGCATTCCCGCGAGCAAAACTCATCAGCTCGACTGGTGGCAGACCATCGAGCTGGAAGGTATCCAATTCACCGCCACGCCAGCTCAGCATTTCTCCGGGCGCAGTGTGTTCGCCAAGAACCCGACCTTGTGGGCCTCGTGGGTGATCTACACCGGCACGCATCGGATTTATTTCAGCGGCGACACCGGCTACTTCGACGGCTTCGCCGAGATCGGGCGTCGTCATGGGCCGTTCGATCTCACGTTGTTGGAAGCGGGCGCGTACGACAAGCAATGGGAAGGCGTGCACATGCTGCCCCAGCAAGTCATGCAAGCGCATCGCGACTTGGGTGGCGACTGGTTGCTACCGATTCATAACGCGACCTTCGATCTGGCCTTCCATTCGTGGGATGAGCCCATGGAAAAAATGCTGGCGCTGTCGGCACAGCAGGATATTCGACTCACCATGCCGCGCATCGGCGAGGCCGTGCGGCTGGGTCAATATCAGCGGGCGCAGCCTTGGTGGCGTGTAAAGGAATCGCGCACCACGCCGGCGAACGTGCACGCCACCGCGTCTTCTTAAGATAAGCGGGCCTAAAGCAGGCGGGCCTGGTCAGGGTTTGCGGCTACACTTCCCGGCCTTGCGGGCTGGGATGTGGGTATGGCGGCTGCAAAGGAAACTCTTTCCCTCAGTGAAGCGCGACGCGCGGCGTTGGCCGCTCAGCAATTCATTGGTTCCGGCAGCGCGCCCCGCAGCGCTGGAGCGTTTGCGGAGATCGTGCGGCGCTTGGGCGTCGTGCAAATCGATTCGGTCAACGTGCTGGTGCGCTCGCACTACCTGCCGATATTTTCCCGCCGCGGCAATTACAAGAGTGCGTTGCTGGAAAAGGCCGCGTACGACTCGCGGTTACTGTTCGAATATTGGGGACACGAAGCGTCGCTGTTGCCAGTCGAGTCGTATCCATTATTCCGCTGGCGTATGGACGATGCGCGGCAGGGCGTCGGGACTTGGGGCCGTCTCAAGCGCTACGCGACCACTCATCAAGATTTGGTGAAGGCCACCATCGAGCAGATTCGCGAGCAGGGTCCGCTCGGCGCCAGCGAGCTCACTCACGCCGGCAAATCCAAGGGCAGTTGGTGGGGTTGGAGTCAGGGCAAGGAAATCCTGGAATGGCTGTTCTGGATCGGCGATGTCACTACTGCGCGCCGGCGCAATTTCGAACGGCTCTACGATCTCACCGAACGCGTGCTGCCTGATTCAGCTCGAGCCCTGCCTGTGCCTGCACGAGAGCAGGCTCAGCGCGAGTTGATGCTGATCGGCGCCCGAGCCATGGGAGTAGCCACGGCGCGTGACCTGCGCGATTACTTTCGCTTACCGGCGAAGGAATCGGCGACGCGGCTGACGGAGTTGGTGGAGCAGGGCAAGTTGATCCCGGTCACGGTCGAAGGCTGGAAACACCAGGGCTATTTGCATCACGAGGCGAAGATTCCGCGCGCCGCCAAGGTCGCCGAGCTGGCTGCGTTGTTATCGCCATTCGATTCGTTGATTTGGGAGCGTCAACGCACCGAGCGTTTGTTCGACTTTCATTTCCGGTTGGAAATTTACACACCGATTCATAAACGCACGCATGGCTATTACGTGCTGCCGCTGTTGTTGGGCGAGCGCATCGTCGGTCGCGTCGATCTGAAATCGGAACGGCAGGGCGGAGTGCTGCAAGTGAAGGGTGGCAGTGTCGAGCCGGG
>NZ_JAEUPY010000315.1 GCF_016790065.1 Steroidobacter sp. | reverse complement strand
TCGACCACCAGCTCGCGCCAGCGCTCGCAAGCCACTTCGAACCAACGAGCAGGCGTCGGCGCGAGCAGCACGCCGGTAAAGCGTGATGCGCCAGCGACGGCACTCGGCGCAACGGCAGCAACAACGTTAGAACCATCATCGCATCGAGGCACAGCACTCATCCAAACACCAACTCAAGCTTGCCAAGTTCATCGACCAATTCCCGAGCGGAGCCGTAGCGATCGGTCGGTGCAATCGCCAGCAACCGGTCCAGGATCGGCTGATAAAACTTCAGCTCGTCATTCAACACGGGCCGCGGCGCGTTGCCGTGCAGATAAATGACACCCATGGGAGTCGGGGCCAGGAAAGGTTTCTTACCGGTCAACATCTCGAAAAAAATCACACCCAGGCTATATAAATCGCTGCGTTCATCCAGTTCCTGACCATGACCCTGCTCCGGGCTCATGTAATACGGCGTACCGAAAATCTCCCCGGTGCCGGTCATCTCGACTTTCACATCGTGATGCTTGGCCAAGCCGAAGTCGATCAATGCCAGCGAACCGTCAGCGCGTTCCATGATGTTGCCCGGTTTCAAATCCCGATGCAGCACGCCGACTTCGTGCACGACCAGTAGCGCCGCCGCCATCTGTGCCAGATACTGCAAAGCCAGCCGCGGCCGGATGCCCTTCGCGATGCGCCCGCGCAAATCGCCCAGCGCGAAATATTCCATCGCGATGTACGCGTGATCGTCAGCGATGCCCAGATCGAAAATCCGCACCACGTTGGGATGACGGATCTTGGAAATCAGCTCGTACTCTTGCAGGAAGCGTGAAAACTGCAGGTGCTGATCGCCGGTCTCTGGCGCATCTCTGAGCACCTTCAACACCACCATTTCGCCGGCGCGTTCGCTCTCTGCGAGATACACCATCGAGGTACCGCCGATCGCCAGCTCACGCGCGAAGCGATGACCCAGGATCGTGATCGGTCCAAAACGAGACAACTGCTCGGCTTGCGAGCCGGTGCGCCATAACGCGAGTTCTTGGCGACGACGCTGAACGCCGTCGCGTAGCGCGTTCGCAAGTCGTCGATGATCGATGCGCTCGCGGATCACACAATCCACAGCGCCGCGCTCTACGACGCGCGCAGCCAGCGCCGCATCGTCGCCGCGAGCCAAATAAATTATCGGCGGAAAACCCGTGCGGTACAGGAAGTTCTCCAGCCACTCCTCGCCCCGGCCGCGCTCGCTGCGGTCATCGAGCAGCACCGCGTCGAACCCGATCGCGGAGAACGCGGAGTGCAAGCGGCCGGAAATCATCGGCGCATGAATACGGCATTCCGCATCCGCCCAGACGATGGAGATGTGATGTTCAAGCGAGCGCGCGAGTTCTGTGTGATCGGTGATGATCAACACACGCGGCGCCAACGTGGCGGACGCCGCTGCGAGAGGTCGAGAAGCAGGGCCGGCGGGCAGCGCCATGACGTCAGCTCACACGCTGCCGGCGCCGCGTAATCACACCGCGCGGATAGCTTTCAGCGACGGCGACTGACGACGCTTCGCCTTGGCCTGATCCGAACGCTCATCTTCCAAGCGCTTGAGATAGGCCGGCGTAATGTCGCCCGTGACGTACTCGCCCGAGAAGCAGGACGTGTCGAACTGCTCGATCTGCGAGTCGTGGTGCAAGCACGCGCGTACCAGGTCTTCAATGTCCTGATAGATCAGCCGGTCGGCGCCGATGGACTTGGCGACTTCCTCTTCGGTCTTATCGCTCGCGACCAGCTCGGAGGCCGTCGGCATGTCGATGCCGTAAACGTTGGCGAAGCGCACCGGCGGCGCGGCCGAGGCGAAGTACACGCGACGAGCACCAGCCTCACGCGCCAAATCGATGATCTGCGCGGAAGTCGTGCCGCGGACGATGGAGTCATCGATCAGCAGTACGTTCTTGCCACGGAATTCCAGATCGATCACGTTCAGCTTGGAACGCACCGACTTCTTCCGCTGCTCCTGGCCCGGCATGATGAAGGTGCGGCCGATGTAGCGATTCTTCACGAACCCTTCGCGGTACTTCACACCGAGCAACTGCGCGACTTGCACGGCGGCGGTGCGGCTCGTGTCGGGAATCGGAATGACCACGTCGATGTCGTGATCCCCCCAGACTCGCTTGATCTTTTCAGCGAGCAGATCGCCCATGCGCAGCCGCGCCTTGTGCACGGAGATGTTGTCCATCTTCGAGTCGGGGCGCGCGAAATAAACGTATTCGAAAATGCACGGCGTGTGTTTGGCGGCTGGCGCGCACTGCTGCGAGTACAAGCGACCATGCTCGTCGATGAACACCGCTTCGCCGGGATTCACGTCGCGCTCCAGCGCGAAGCCGAGCATGTCGAGCGCCACGCTCTCGGAGGCGAGCATGTATTCAGAACCCTGCGCCGACTCGCGCTTGCCGAGCACCAGCGGACGAATGCCATGCGGATCGCGGAAGCCCAGCAGACCGTGGCCGACGATCATCGTCACGACGGCGTAGCCACCACGCACGCGGCGATACACCGAGCTGAGGGCGGCGAAGATGTCCGTTGCCGAAGCGCGCGGCGTCTTGACGCGCGACAGCTCACTCGCCAGCACGTTGAGTAACACTTCCGAGTCGGAGCTGGTGTTGAGGTGGCGCAGATCTTCGCGCGTCAGCACTTCGGCGAGTTCAGTCGTGTTGGTGAGGTTGCCGTTGTGGCCGAGGCAGATGCCGTACGGCGAGTTCACGAAGAACGGTTGCGCTTCGGAGGCGCCGTCGCAACCCGCGGTGGGATAGCGCACGTGACCGATACCCACATTGCCTTTCAACTTCAGCATGTGGTTTTCCTGGAAGACATCGCGCACCAGGCCGGTCTTCTTGCGCATGAACAGCTCGCCGTCGTGGTACGTCATGATGCCCGCGGCATCCTGACCACGGTGCTGCAAGACCGTGAGCGCGTCGTAGACCTGTTGATTGACCGGACTATGGCCAACGATACCAACGATGCCGCACATGCTCAGACCCCCGCTCTATTCACCGTGGAACCGGGACGAGCCTGCCGCTGCTTCTCCAGCACGCTCATGCCTGTCTCCGCAAACGACTGCAGCCAACCCGCCGCTTCCGAGGCATACGGCATCAGCCGTGAGCTCTTCCACCAATGGGTTTGGGTGAGCTGCACGAACTGACCCAACAATACGAATACCGCGACGACCACTGCGCCACGCACGAAACCGGTGACCAGCCCGAGCAGGCGGTCGACCATGATGCTGAGGCCTGAATGGCGGAGCATGTAACTGAGGATGCCCGCAAGGATCCAGCCCAGCACCAGCACGCCGAGCACGATCAACGTGCGTGCGGCCCACGTGCTCACCGGCGGATCGCCGACTCTGCCCGCCAACAGCGGCTCGACCACGTGAGCGTAGCGCCACGCCAGCCACAGACCGCCCAGCCAGGCGATGACTCCGATGGCTTCACGGACGAAGCCACGGATTAGCCCCAGGAGCATCGAAAGAACCACTACGCCGAGAATCAGGTAGTCAGCACCATTCATAAGCGCAATAACGATTTACGGCCTCGAGAGCCTTGGGGCGCGCGGATTGTATCACTCACGGATGCGCGACCACTGCCGCACTGGGGATGCTCGGCTTCACGGCCTTGAGCGCGGCGTCGGCGCCGGCGCGATCCTTGGAGGGACCGATACGCACTCGATACAGGGTTTTTCCGCCTGTGGTCACCGGCATCACGAAGGCGCTCTGCCCTTTGGCGCGCCATTCGTTCGCGATTCGCTGTGCCGTGGACTCGCTGGCATAACTACCCAACTGAACTGCCCAGCCTTTGCCTGTCGGGACTGCCGTAGGAGCAGTGGACTTGGGGGCGGGCGGCGGAGATGCAACGGGACGCGGCTCGACTTTCGGCTCGGGCTTGGGCTCCGGCTTGGGTTTGGGCTCGGCTTTCGGCGGAGCCTGAGGTGGCGCTTCAGCACGCGCAGGTTGGGCAGCGAGCTGACGCGGCGCTGGTTCAGCAGTAACCACCGGTTGCGGTTCAGGGGAAGCCTGAACGGGCGCAGGTGCCGCGGCTGGCGGAGTCTGCTCGACTGGCGCGGAAGTCTCGGGCGGCGGCGCCTCTTCCGGCGGTGGCGCGCGAGTTTCGGTTTGCTCGACCGGCGTCGCGGGCTGCGCGCCTGGCGACTGACTCAAGTCGATGGTGTACGTCTTGATCGACGCCTCGCCCGCTCCCTCGCCGTTGGCCGCGGTTTTCGCCGGCTGATCGACAGGGTCGCGGTCGGGTCCCGAGAGCATCTCGGGAATCAGGATGACGGCCGCAGCCATCAACACAGCCGCGCCAATCAGGCGTTCTTTTACGGGGCGTTCCACGGCGCGAAGTATAAAAGGCGCAGCGCGTGAACGACACGCAACTTAACTACTGAAACTCAACTTCTCGCCTGTAACCACTCGAGTGCCGGGCCGACGGTCAGAAACGAGCCGAAGACCACGATGCGATCGCCCGCGCGCGCCAGCGACTCGACAGCCTCGCACCCCGCGGCGACATCCGCAGCGGTCGTTGCAATGTTTGCCCCCAGCTTCGCGAGCCGCGCCGCCAAGGCGTCGACGGGCACGGCGCGCGCGCTCGGCAACCCGACGACGACCCACGCGTCAAATGAATGCCGCAGGATGCTCGCGATGCTGTCGATGTCCTTGTCGCCGAGGATTCCGCAGACCGCGAGGGTTCGGCCGTCGGCCGGTCGCGATACCAGCTGGCCAGCGAGCGCCTGAGCTGCCGCGGGGTTATGGGCGACGTCCAGAATCCAATCGACCGCCGCGGGCTCAGATCGCGGAATGACTTGAAAGCGACCCGACAACGTCACGGTCCGTAGCCCTGCCTCGATTGCCTCTCGCGTAAGCGGCAGCCGCGACGACAAGCATTCCAGCGCGGCGAGCACTGACGAGGCGTTGTCGAACTGCAGTTCACCGTGCAACGCTGGCCGAGGCAGGTCGTCGTAGTGACTTGCGCGGCCGCGCCAGGACCAGCGCTCGCCGTCGGACTGCCAATCGAAGTCCGTGCCGAGTCGATACAAGGGCGTGCCGAGCTGCTGAGCGACCTCGGCTATCGATGCCGGCATATCGCGCGAGCCGTAAATCGCGGGGCGCTCGGCGCGGAAGATGCCCGCTTTCTCGCGGCCGATGCTTTCCACGTCGGGGCCGAGCCAATCCGTGTGATCGAGCGCAATCGACGTGACCACGGCCACGTCGGCGTCCACGGCGTTCACGCTGTCGAGACGGCCTCCGAGGCCTACTTCGAGCACGATGGCATCGACGCCAGCCGTATCGAACACGAGCAACGCTGCGAGGCTGTTGAATTCGAAGAATGTCAGGGTGTCTTCGCCGCGCGCGGCGTCGATGCGCTCGAACGCGGCAATCAACGAAGCATCCGAGACTTCGCGGCCGTCGATGACGATGCGTTCGTTGTAGCGAATCAGATGCGGCGAGGTGAACGTGCCGACGCGATAGCCGCCGGCGCGCAGAATCCGCGAGGTGAGTGCAACGGTCGAGCCTTTGCCGTTAGTGCCCGCGACGGTGATGACGGGGCACTTCGGCTGCTGCCAGCCCAACCGCTGCAGCGTGCGATGCATGCGATCCAAGCCGAGGTCGATGGCGCTCGGATGCAGCGTCTCCTGCCAGCGCAGCCAATCGGCAAGAGATCTCATCGCGGAGTTGTTTTAAGCAGCGACCTTGGGCTGCGGCGCCGGCCGCTGCGTGAAAATCGTCAGCAGGCCCGCGATGCGCTCACGCATGTCGCGGCGGTCGACGATCATGTCCAACGCGCCCTTCTCCAGCAGGAACTCGCTGCGCTGGAAACCTTCCGGCAAGGTCTCACGCACGGTTTGCTGAATGACGCGCGCACCGGCAAAGCCGATCAGCGCCTTGGGTTCGCCGATGTTCACATCGCCGAGCATGGCGAGGCTGGCAGACACGCCGCCGGTGGTCGGATCGGTGAGCACCGAGATGTACGGCAGACGCGCCTTGGCCATGCGAGCCAACGCCGAGCTGGTCTTAGCCATCTGTAGCAGCGACAGCAACGCTTCCTGCATACGCGCGCCACCGCTGGCGGAGAAACAAACGAGCGGCTTGCGATGTTCGAGGCAGTGCTCGGCGGCACGCACGAAACGTTCGCCCACGGCCGAGCCCATCGAGCCGCCGAGGAAGGAGAATTCGAACGCGCACGCCACCACGGGCTCGCCCATCAACGTGCCGGCAAGCACGATCAGCGCGTCTTTTTCCTGCGTGCTCTTCTGTGCTGCCTGCAGGCGGTCGCGATACTTCTTGGTGTCGCGGAATTTGAGCGGATCTTCCGGCTCGATGTTGTCGGCCAGTTCCACCTGCCCTTCGGGATCGAGAAACGCCTCGAGCCGGTCGCGCGCCTGAATGCGCATGTGATGACCGCACTTCGGGCAGACATGCAGATTGCGCTCCAGCTCGGCGCGGTACAGAACCGCGTCGCAGGCCGAGCACTTCATCCACAGGCCTTCGGGGACGGAGCGCGTACGGCGCTCGGTCTTGATCCGCGAAGGCATGATCTTTTCAAACCAGGTCATAGGGGCTGCCTGAATCTACAAAGGGGGCATCTATACTTGGTCCGGAACCGGCCGGCAAGTTGCCGGGACCGGCGCCAATACCGTGAATTCCGGCTCGCTGGGCAGTTTCAAGGCGGGCGCGTACTTGATGCCTGCCAGGTACAGGCCGCCCGGCACGGCGGTCACGCCACCGAGCTTGCGATCCCGGTACTCCAGCACCTGCTTGGACCAATCCAAGGGCCGCTCGCCGGTGCCGATGGCGATCAGCACGCCGGCGATGTTTCGCACCATGTGATGTAAGAAGGCGTTGGCGCAAACCGTGATGACGACCAGTTCACCGTGCCGGGTCACGGAGATCTCGTACATCTTGCGCATGGGCGTGCGCGACTGGCATTGAGCCGCGCGAAACGACGAGAAGTCGTGTTCGCCGATCAGATGCTGGGCCGCCTGGTGCATGCGGGTTTCGTCCAGGTGTTCTCGGACCCAGGACGTGCGATAGGCATTGAGCGCCGGTCGCGGAATGCGGTTCAGGATCACGTATCGATAGAGGCGAGCCATCGCCGAATAGCGCGCGTGGAATCCTTCCGGCACCTCGCGCGCCCAGAGCACGCTGACTTCCTTCGGCATGTTGGAAACCGCGCCCAACAACCACGCGCGTTCGGTGCGAATGGCTGGCGTGTCGAAGTGAATGACTTGCATGGCCGCGTGCACGCCCGCGTCGGTACGGCCGGCGGCCACGACTTGTACCTTGTGATCGGCAACGACGGAGAGGCCTTTCTCCACGACGTCCTGCACGCCGACGGCATGGATTTGGGATTGCCAGCCGGCAAACGAGCTACCGTCGTATTCGATACCTAGAGCGAGTCGGGGCATGGGGATCTGCCGGCTCCCGGGATGGGAGCCGGCGCACAACAATGAATCAGCGAATCGAGTCCATCAAGCGCTGCGCTTCCTGCTTCTGGCTCGGGTTACCTTCGGACAGCACCTCATCCAGGATGCTGCGGGCACCGTCCGGGTCGCCCATGTCCATGTAAGCGCGCGCCAAGTCGAGCTTGGTGCCGACTTCGCTCATGGTGACCGGCTCGAGCTCGGACAGCTCCATTTCCGTGGCCATGGCATGACGCTGGGTCGGCTCGCGGTCCTCGCTGGAGGTCAGCGAATCGCCAACGTCCAGATCGACACCGCCGCGCGGCACTTCGTGCGTGCGGTCGTCCGGGCCGAACACGTCGCTCGAGAAAATGTCATCGTCGTCGCGCGACTGGCGAACCGTGTCGGACGTCGGCCGCACATCGCTCAGCTCTTCCAGATCCAAATCGATGTCGGTCAGGCCCAGCGGCTTCTTCAGCGAGGCCGTCGAGTCCACATCCGGGCGCCGGTGTTCGGCGGTATCGCCGCCGCCGGTCAGGTCCACTTGATCGATATAGATGGTGCCCGTGCTTTCGATGTCGCCATCGAAACGCTCGGCAACGCGCGGCGCTTCCATCGTGCGATCGAAGCTGCTCAGCGACGGCGCCAGCTGGGTCATTTCATCGTCGCGCAGCGGCTGCACCACGTCTTCGGTCAGGTCCTTCTCGAGCGCGTTGGTGTCTTCGAGCGCGCGCTCGTGCTCGATGTTGTCCACATCGAGACCCAGATCGTCGATGGACAGCTCGGCGGTGTCGCCGGTGCTGGTGCCCTTGGAGAACACGGCCTTGTCGACTTTCTCGCGCACGGTCTGCGAAGTACGGTCGATGACCGGCGACTCGATGGTCGGCGTTTCCTGCGTGCGGGCCAGCGCGTCCACTTCACGCGTGCGCTGTTCCTGCGTGTCGTCGTCGTTGGGCTCGTCGAGCAGGAAGTCCAGATCGCTCGCGACTTGCGTGGCATCGGTCGGACCACGGTGCTCGCCGCTCGCGAATTCCAGATCCAAGCCCTGGCGATCGTCGCCCGAAGGCTCGGCGAACAGATCGACGTCGACGCGGTTCTCGCCGCCTTCGAGGTTCACGTCCACCAGGCCCACGTGGCTGCCCTCGCCCTTGAACATCTCGTTCTCGGCGGCGATCTGCTTGCCCATGATCAGGACCTTGTCCCACTCACCGGCCGCGGCTTCGTGACGCGTCTCGTACAGATCGCGCGCGGTGTCGAGGAACAGATCCTTGTTGCCCCAGACGAAATAAATTTCCAGCAGCTTCAGCTTCAGGTCGCGACGGCCCGGCTCGCGATCGATGGCGATCTTCACCAGATCCGCAGCCTGGTCGTACAGACCATAGGCCATGTGGAAGTCGGCCTCGGCCAGCGCATCCTGCTGATCGAAGCGGACTGCCGACTCGCTGCTCAGCGTGTCTTCGACAGAACGCGCGGCTGGTGCCGGAGCGGCATCGAAAGCGCGGGCGGGTTCGCGACGCTGGGTCTGGACCGGCTCATCGAAGTCCAAGTCGTCGTCCAGATTGGTCTTCACCAAGCCGGCGTCGTCTTCGCCCTCGACCAGGAACGCATCGGCGCGAGCGCCTTTGTTCGACGGTGCGAGCGCGCGTGCAGGCCGCTCGGACGGCGGATCGAACGCGAGCGGAGTCGACAATGAATCGAGCGTATCGTCCTCGGCGTCGCGACGACGGCGCATGAACAACACGCCGAGCACCACGGCCAGGCCGAGTGCAATCAGCACCCACCAATATTCAGTGAGGCGCTCGACCAGCGTCGGCTCGGACGCAGCCGGCGGCGGTGTGGCCGCAGGCGGTGTCTGCGCAGGTGCTTCGGCAACCGGAGCAGCCGACTCTTCAGCAGGGGTCGGTTCGGTCGGAGCTTGCGCTTCCGTCGGCGGCGGCGTGGGCTCGGCCACCGGCGCAGCTGGGGTCGGCTCGACGTTTTTCTGAGCTTGCGCCAGGCCCGGGTTCTCGACTTCGAGACGACGATCCGGCGCGCTCGGCGTACCAGGACGCGCGGACGGCTGCGGCTGCTGTTGAGCCTGCTGCTGCGGCGCTGGTGTCGGCGGCGTGGGCGTTTCTTGCGGCGTGACCAGACGCAGCCGATCGGCTTCCGCTGTGGTGTCGGCAACGACGCCACCCGACCACTCGGCAGCCTGGCGCGCCACTTCGGCGCCAGCTTCACCCGCAGAGATGGCTTCGATCTCGGCCAATTCAGGAATGCGCAGCACGCTACCCGCGCGCAGACGATTGATGTTGCCGCTGAACGCCTGTGGGTTCGCGCGGAACAACGCGATCATGGTGCGGTTGTTGACGCTTCTACCGCCCGGATTGGCGGCGGCCGCGATCTTCGACAGCGTGTCATTGCGCTGAACGGTGTACTCGCTGCCCGGCGAAGCAATGACCTGCGAATCGGTAGGCTCTTCGACGCGCTGAACTCGCGTCGGCTCGGGCGCCGGCGTGGGAGCAGCAGGCGTCGGCCGCGGCGTGACAGCCGGCGGCGGAGCGGGAGTCGGTTCAGGAGCAGGCGTCTGGCGACGCTCGATGCGACCTTCCGCCGTCGTCGCCGACTGCGGAGTGGTGACCGGCGCCGGCGCTTCGTTCTGCGACGGCATCAACACCGGCGGATCGAGCAGCACGGTGTATTCGCGCACCAGCCGACCGCGCGCCCAGCTCGCTTCGACCAGCAAAGTCACATACGGCTCGGTGACCGAGCGATTGGAAGTGACTTTGATGGTCGCTTTGCCATCGCGGCCGCGGCTCACTGAGAAATCGAAATTGCTCAGGTACTGCGGACGGTCGATGCCGTAGCGGGAGAACACGTCCTGGCTCGCCAAAGCGACGCGCAGACTGCCGAGCTCCTCCGGGGTCGGGGAGAGCAGTTCGATTTCCGCATTGAAAGGCTGGTTCAGGGCGGAATTGAGGCGGATTTCCCCCAGACCCAGTGCGTACAGCGTCACAGGGGACAGCAGGGCGCCCGTCAGCAGCAGGCGCGGCAGGTGTCTTCTCATCAGCTCTCCCGGTACGGTCCCGAAGCATCCTTAAAGCAATGTGGGGCGCCTCCACGAGGGGTCAGGCAACCGTCTTATGGAAAACGCCCCTGCTACAGATGACTAGCGCGCCTGGCTCTCGAAGATCATGAAAAGCTCATGTGCTTCTTGACTTTAGGCGCGCAACTATAGCTTACAAATACTCTTTCACCAAAATCTCGGCGATTTGGACGCTATTTAACGCCGCTCCCTTGCGGACGTTATCGGACACAATCCACAGATTTAGACCCCGGTCGTGACTGATGTCCTCCCGGATGCGTCCCACGAACACCGGATCGGTCCCGGCGGCCTCGGTCACGGGGGTGGGATACCCGCCCGGCTTGCGCTCGTCTATCAGTACCACCCCAGGCGCCTTACTGAGCAATTCCCGGGCCTCGGCCTCGCCCAGCTTGCGCCGGGTCTCGATGCTGACCGCCTCGGAATGACCGATGAACACGCCGACCCGCACCGCCGTAGCGTTCACTTTGATGTTCTTGTCCTCGAAGATTTTCTGGGTTTCCCAGAACATCTTCATCTCTTCCTTGGTGTAGCCGTTGTCCAGGAACACGTCGATCTGCGGCACCACGTTGAACGCGATCTGCTTGGCGATCACCTTCGGCGTCACCGCGCCGCCCTTCAGCAGGGTCTCGGTCTGGGACTGCAGCTCGTCGATGGCCTTCTGGCCGCCGCCCGACACCGACTGATAAGTCGCCACATTGATGCGTTCGATACCGGCGGCATCGTGCAACGGCTTCAACGCCACCAGCATCTGCATGGTCGAGCAGTTCGGGTTGGCAATGATGTTGTGCTTCTTATAGCCGGCGATGGCGTGCGGATTGACCTCGGTCACCACCAGCGGAATGTCGTCCTGATAACGGAACTGCGAGGTGTTGTCGACCACCACGCAACCGGCCTGGCCGGCGCGCACCGCATGTACCTTGGAAACGCTGGCACCGGCCGAGAACAGACCGACCTGCGCTTTGCTGAAGTCGAAGGTCTCGACATCCAGCACTGGAATGTCTTTACCTTTGAAGCGAATGGTTTTGCCGACGGATTTGGCGCTCGCCAGGGGAAACAGCTCGCCCACGGGAAAATCGCGCTGTTCCAGAATCGACAGCATGTTGCTGCCGACCAGACCCGTCGCACCCAAAACCGCCACATTCCAACGCTTGCTCATGACTCCAGACTCAGTTGCTCACCAGATTTGGATTTAAAAGGGGACAGATCTATTTTCGTGGACCGCCGGCCGGAAAAGCCACTTCGCGGCACGAAAATAGATCTGTCCCCTTTATAAATCAGGGTCGCGCACACTACCTCAATCATGGTCCGGAAGCAGCGGCTTGGACACGAATTTAAGCTTTTCGTGCACGCTCACGTCGGCGTTCTGGCCGCGTTGCCGGAGATAGTGATCCATCAATACCAACGCCAACATGGCCTCGGCGATGGGGGTCGCGCGCAGTCCTACACAGGGGTCGTGCCGCCCGGTGGTGATTACCTCCACACTGTTGCCGTCCACGTTCACGCTGCGCCCGGGGATGGTGATGCTGGACGTGGGCTTGAGCGCGATGCTGACCAGGATGTCCTGGCCCGAAGAGATGCCACCGAGCACGCCGCCTGCGTTGTTGGAAACAAAGCCTTGCGGCGTGATTTCGTCGCGATGCTCGCTGCCCTTCTGACTGATGCTGCCGAAGCCAGTGCCAATCTCCACGCCCTTCACGGCGTTGATGCTCATCATGGCGAACGCGATATCGGCATCGAGACGATCGAAGACCGGCTCGCCGAGCCCCGCGGGCACGCCATTGGCAATCACGTTCACACGCGCGCCGACCGAATCGCCTTCACGGCGCAGCTCGATCATGTAGTTCTCGAGCTCTTCCAGTCGCGACGGATCGGGGCTGAAGAACGCGTTGTCGTAAACCGTCGCCAACGACTTCGGCTCGAGCACCAGCGGCCCCAACTGCGCGAGGTAGCCCTGAATGGTGACGCCCAGGCGACTGCGCAGATATTTACGAGCAATCGCGCCGGCTGCCACGCGCATGACAGTTTCGCGCGCGGATGAACGGCCACCGCCGCGATAGTCGCGGAAGCCATATTTTTGCTGATAGGTGTAATCGGCGTGCCCGGGACGAAACCGGTCTTTGATCTTCTCGTAGTCATACGAGCGCTGGTCGGTGTTTTCGATCAACAGCCCGATGGGCGTGCCGGTGGTCCGACCCTCGAACACCCCGGACAGGATCCGCACCTGGTCCGGCTCTTTGCGCTGACTGGTATGGCGCGAGGTGCCGGTGCGACGCCGCTCCAGCTCCGGCTGAATGTCCGCTTCGGACAGTTCCAAGCCCGGCGGACAGCCATCGACGATACAGCCGAGCGCGGGCCCGTGGCTTTCGCCGAAGGTGGTGACAGTGAACAGCTTGCCTAAGGTGTTACCGGACATTGCAGCAAAGTTTTCAGTCAGTTGAGTGCGGACTGATTCTACCCACACTGAGCTGCTCTGCCCGCCGTTTTGCGCGAACTTTTACGACTTCGCGACCAGTTGCTCACGGGTCAGCAGGAACACCCCGCCGCCGCCGCGCTCGAACTCCAGCCACATGAAGGGCATCCGAGGCAGCGCCGCCACCAGGGCGTCCTCCGAATTGCCCACCTCCACAATCAATATGCCGTTGGGCTGCAGATGCGCCGCCGCCTGGTCGAGGATTCGATGCACGATGTCCAAGCCATCGCGGCCGCCGTGCAACCCCAGCACCGGCTCGCGTCGATACTCCTCCGGCAACCCAGCGAGTTCCTCGTCGCCCACATAGGGCGGATTGGAAACGATCACGTCGTAGCGCTCATCCGGCACGCCGTCGAACACGTCTGACTGCACGGCGCGCATGCGGTCTTTGAGCGAATGACGCTCGATGTTCTTGCGAGTGACCGCGAGCGCGTCGGTCGAGATGTCGGCTGCATCGACCTTCGCTTTTGGAAAAGCCAACGCCGAGGCAATGGCGATACACCCCGAGCCCGTGCCGATATCCAGAATCCGCCGCACCTTGGTGGGATCGATCCAGGGACGAAAGCGCGCTTCGATCAGCTCGGCAATCGGCGAACGCGGCACCAGTACGCGTTCATCGACATAGAACTCATGGCCGCAGAACCACATCCGATGAGTCAGATAGGCAGCAGGCACACGCTCGCGAATACGCCGCTCGATCAAAGCGAGCGCCTTGGTTCGCTGCGTGGCCTTGAGCACCTGGCCGTACACCTCGTCGGCTTCGTCGTGACGCAGACCGGCCGCGAAAAACACCAGCTCGGCGGCTTCATCGACGGCGTTGTCGGTGCCATGACCGAACCACAATTCGGCGTGCGCAAAGCGTTCTGCAGCGAAGCTGATCAGCTGTGCAACTGTTGCAGACTCGGGCGCGCCTGCGACTGGCGATGAATCGCGGGTTCGGGCCGGGCCGCGCTTATTGGCTGGCTTGGCCACGAGCCGAACTTTGGCGGCGGACTTCTTGGAAGCGGATTTCTTGGCGGGCATGCGATACTTGGCGCCACGAGGAGACCAATGAGTCGAGCAAAATCGATAGGACTCGCGGCTACGGTCGCTATTGTAGCGATAGCGGCGGGCATGCTGTTGTCGCGCGCACTGCTGGATCGATCCGGCGGCGGGCCGACCTTGGCCAAAGCCACCTTGCTCGATCCGGCGCGGCCGCTGCCGCCGATGGCATTCGTCGATCAGCAGAACCGGCCGTTCGGCCTGGAACAGCTGCAGGGCCATTGGAGCATTTTGTTCTTCGGCTTCACCTTCTGTCCGGACGTCTGCCCCACCACGCTGGCGTTGCTGGCGCAGGTCGAAAAGCAGCTCGCCGATTTGCCCACCGAACATCGCCCGCACATCGTGCTGGTGTCGGTCGACCCGAAGCGCGACCGGCCCGAGCGCCTCGCGCAGTACGTGAAATCGTTCAGCCCCACCTTCACCGGCATCACCGGCGAGCAGGAAGCGGTGCACGAGTTCGCACTGAAACTCGGCGTGCCGGTGGCGATTTCACCGCTGCCCGGCGGCAACTACACCGTCGATCATTCGGCGGCGATTTTCATCGTCGATCCGAGCGGCGCCTTGCGAGCTCTGTCTTCCACGCCTCACGAAGTGCCCATCATCGCCGAAGACTACCGCAGCATCGTCGCTGCCTATCCCATCTCGTGATCGCCAGCTCATGACCGAAGTGTCCTCCGTCAGCACTGGCGACCGGCTGTTCGCCGCGCTCCAGTACGTCCTGCCCAAACATTTGATGTCGCGCGTGATCTACGCAATCACGCGCAGCCAGTCGGCGTTCGTCAAGAACACCTTCCTGCGCATTTTTCTGAAGTTGTTCGACATCAATATGGCCGAGGCGGCGCAGTCCGATCCGTTCGCCTATCGCACCTTCAATGATTTTTTCACGCGCGCGTTGAAGCCCGGCGTGCGCCCGATCGCCATCGAGTCGGAGTTCATCGTGAGCCCGGTCGACGGCACGGTGAGCCAAGCCGGCGAGTTGCTGAACGAATCCATTCTGCAGGCCAAGGGTCAGCACTACACCTTGCAGGAATTGTTGGCGGGCGATGAAGAGTCCATCGCCACGTATCGCAATGGCAGCTTCGCGTGCATTTATCTGGCGCCCTACAACTATCACCGCATTCACATGCCGTATGCGGGCACGGCGCTGAAGAATATTTACGTGCCCGGCGATCTGTTCAGCGTGAACGCATCGACGGCACGCTCGGTACCGCGCGTCTTTGCTCGCAACGAACGTTTGATTTGTGAATTCACCACGCCGGTCGGTCGCGTCGCCGTGATTCTGGTGGGCGCGCTGCATGTCGGCAGCATCGAAACGGTGCATTGTGGCGAAGTGAATCCGCCGCCTCGCTCTCGCAAACAACCGGAAATCATTGCCAGCGGCGTGGGTCGCGGCTTCGAGAAGGGCGAAGAGCTTGGCCGCTTCAACATGGGTTCAACCGTGGTGTTGCTGTTCGAGCGTGGGCGCATTCATTGGGACGCAGCGCTGCGCCCGAATGCCACTGTGCAACTCGGCCGCCCGATCGCCCGGACTGCGCAATGAGCGATGACTGGCGTCCGACAGCAGCGATTGCCACGCTCGAAGTGCGTGCGTCGATGTTGCGGGCCGCTCGTGAATACTTCACGGCCACTCGCTCGCTCGAAGTAGATACGCCGACCATCAGCTCGGCCGCAGTCACCGACGTTCATCTGGCGAGCGTTGCGGCGACGACGGTGGCTCGTCCGACGTTTCTACACACCTCGCCCGAATACGCGATGAAACGTTTACTCGCAGCGGGCTGCGGCGACATCTGGCAGATCTGCAAGGTGTATCGCGATGGCGAAAGCGGCCGGTCGCACAATCCTGAATTCACCATGATCGAGTGGTATCGGCTCGGCATGGACCACCACGCATTGATGTCTGACGTCGAACGGCTGATCGGCGCGATGCTGCCGCCGGCGCGCGCCTTCGACCGCTCCGAGCGACTCACTTATCGCGAGGCGGTGCATCTACACACGGGCATCGATCCATTCGACGATCCGGTGCCTGTGTTAGTCGCGCGACTGGAAAGCGCAGGCATCGAAGTGCCGCTCGCTGTGAGGGCCGATCGCGATGGCTGCTTGGATTTGATCATGGCGGTTCTGGTCGGCCCGCAACTCGGTCACGACCGGCTGTCATTCATCTATGACTATCCGGCCTCGCAAGCGGCACTCGCACAGATTCGCGGGCCGGTGGCATCGCGCTTCGAGGCCTATATGGATGGGCTCGAGCTATGCAATGGCTTTCACGAGCTCGCCAACGCGGCCGAGCAGCGCGCTCGGTTCGAGAAGGATCTCGCCGAACGCGCCAAACGCGGCTTGCCGCCGATGCCCATGGACGAACGTTTCCTCGCCGCGCTCGAACACGGACTGCCGGAGTGCTCCGGCGTCGCGCTGGGTTTCGACCGCTTGGTGATGTGCGCCACCGGCGCCAAACATATTGACGCCGTGCTGGCATTTCCCTTCGACCGGGCCTGATTACCGATCGATCATCTTCATCCGGCCAGCGGTGTAACGCGGACCGGCGACTTGGCCGGTGTCGCCGATTGCATCTAGCTGCGCCAGCTCTTGCGTCGTCAGCGTGACTGACGCGGCCAGAACATTCTCTTCGAGATACTTGCGTCGCTTGGTGCCTGGAATGGGCGCAATGTCCTCGCCCTTCTGTAACACCCAAGCAAGCGCCACTTGTGCCGGCGTTGCACCCTTGCTCTCAGCAACGGCACTCACCTGCTCCACCAGCTGCAGATTCCGATCGTAGTTCTCGCCCTGGAAACGCGGATCCTCGCGACGAAAATCGCTTTCACTAGTCGCTTCCAGTCGCGGCGCCTTGCCCGTCAAAAAGCCACGACCCAACGGACAGTACGGCACCAACCCGATACCCAACTCTCGCAGCAGCGGAATAATCTCCGGCTCCAGATTGCGCTCCCACAACGAATACTCACTCTGCAACACCGAGATCGGATGCACCGCATGCGCACGACGAATCGTCTGCGCGCCCGCCTCCGACAAACCGAGGTAACGCACTTTTCCCTGCTTCACCAACTGCGCCATCGCACCGACGGTATCTTCGATGGGCACGTTCGGATCAACCCGATGCTGATAAAACAAATCGATGTAATCCGTCCCCAACCGCTGCAGACATTCATCCGCAGTTTTCAACACGTGCTCCGGCCGGCTATTCACACCGCCAAGCCGATCCTTACCGGACAGATCGAATCCGAACTTGGTCGCGATCACCGCCTGGTCACGCTTGCCTTTCAGCGCCTTACCCAGCAACTCCTCGTTGTGATACGGCCCATACACTTCGGCGGTATCGAAAAAATTCACACCCAGCTCGAGCGCACGATGCAGGGTAGCGATGGATTCGACGTCGTCGCCGACTCCGTAATGCTGACTCATGCCCATGCAGCCCAAGCCGAGCGCGGACACCGTCAGACCCTGAGAACCTAATTTACGAGAACCCAATTTACGTTGTTGCATACCGTCTCCTCGCGCACGGCACACAGTGTCGCCGACGAAGGTCCCGACAGCGTTATACGAAGCCGCACGATGCTTGCCTGAAAATGCGCTCTCGCGTAGCCGCCGGCAAGAGGCGGAAGTCAATTATCTAGCGGCGCGGCCGGATGCGTCGATAGCGCTCAGCTGACGGTGGATGGCCGCCATCGCCGGATGCGTGGCCGGCATGATCTTCTGACGCAGCGTGGTCGCTTCGTCCAACAAACTGCGAGCACCCGCAAGATCGTCCGAAGCTACACGCAGCTCGGCAAGCGTACACAACGCCTCGGCCAAGCGCGCCGGCTCATCTTGTTTACGCAAATTCGCGACCGCCCCTTCGAGATCGGCAGCGGCAGCACTCTTCTGTCCCGTAACCAGATTGAGTCGACCGCGCTCCAATGCGACCAGCACGTGACGCCGGTCATTCGCATCGAAGCGTTGCTTCGCAATCGCGTCCGCTTCAGTCAATGCCGTTCGTGCATCAGCCACATCACCGCGCTCGCGTAGCGCCGCCGAACGTTCGAGCAACGAACTCACCAACTGCGGGCTGCCTGGACCGACAGCGTTGCGCTTCAGTTCGATGGCGCGATCCGCATGCTCCAACGCGTGCGTGAAATCGCCGGCTTCGCGGTACACGCCCGCCAGATTGTGATGCGCAATCGCCAAGTCCAACTGATCCGGCTCACGCCCCGCCTCAAAGATCCGCAACGCTTCAACCAGCGCCTGCTCCGCGCCCTGATAGTCGCCCTTGGCTCGCAGCAGCGTCGCGAGATTGTTCTGCGCACGGGCCACCAGCATGTGATTCTTACCGAGAATCTCAATCTGTCGCGCCACGAAGCGACGGAACAGCGGCTCAGCCTCTTCGAGTTTGAACTGCCGGCGCAAAATAGTGCCGAGGGTGTTCAACCCGTTGGCGTAGAGATCATGACCTTCGTAGATCGCCCCTTGTAACAAGGGCAGCGCTTCACGCGCGTAGCGCTCGCCCTCGGCGTAATTGCCCGACTCGCTATAAGTGAATGCAAAGCCTTGCAGGACATTGCCCAGCGTGGCCTGTTCCGCCATAGGTAACGCACGCGCGCTGACCTCGGCGCGTTTGTGATATTCGATAGCGTCCTCGAAGCGCTGCTCGGCCCGCAGATTGGTGGCGATGGAATGCAACAGCCGCGCCCATTCGACGCCCTGCTCCAGGCCCAAGCGAATCCGAATGAGCTCGGCTTCACCGAACGCCTGCTCGGCCAACGGAAACTTCGACATCGAGTGATGCACGTGCCCGAGTGCCTCCAGCGCACGCGCCAGTTCGACATCGGTCTCGCCGTACTCCGAGCGCGCCACGCTCACTTGCCGCTCCATCAATCCCAGCGCTTCGGGCATCAATCCCAGACCGCTGTACGACTGGCCCATCTTGCGCATCAATGACAAACGCAGACGCGGCTCGTTGAGCAGATCGCGATCGATACGTGCAGCGGCAGCGTCGAGCGCATCTCGCACTGTGACTTCGGCACCGCGCGTTTCATTCGGATTGGCGCGGCGAAACACGTCTGTCATGAACTCAGCCACGCTGTCGGCCGCTTTGCGCTCTCGTTGCGCGATGTCGCGCTCTTCGGCCAATCGACCGGTGTAAAACGAGATAAGCGTGACGATCATCAACACCGATGCTGTCGCGCCGGCGACTGCCCATGCGTTTCGACGCACGAATTTGCGCGCGCGATACGCCCAGGTATCCGGACGCGCCTGCACAGGCCTGCCTTCGAGATAGTTTTGAATATCCACCGCCAGCGCCGCTGCTGTTTGATAGCGACGCGCCGGATCGCGATGCATGGCCTTAAGCACGATGTTGTCGAGATCGCCTCGTAGCTCGGCTGCGAGCCCGCGCCGCTCTGTTTCCACGGGCACTCGTGTACTCGGCGGCGCCGGACTGGTGAGACCGACGATTCTGGTGATTTCGCTGAACGACAGATTGGCGAATTCGAACGGCCGCTTGCCGCTCAACAATTCATACAGCAGCACGCCCAGTGCATAGATGTCCGAAGTCGTGCCCACCGGCTGACCGAGCAACTGCTCGGGGCTCGCATGATCGGGCGTCAACACGCGATCGATCTGCTGTGTCATCGCGTGATCCACGCCACCTTCCGGATTGAGCAGCTTGGCCACACCGAAATCGAGCAGCTTCACCCTGCCCTGTTCGGTCACCAGAATGTTCGAAGGCTTCAGATCGCGATGAATCACCAGATTTTGGTGCGCGTACTGCACGCTGGCGCACACCTGCTGCATCAGGTTGAGTTTGGCTTCGATGCCGAGCCGGC
>NZ_JAEUPY010000310.1 GCF_016790065.1 Steroidobacter sp. | reverse complement strand
TGCCCAAGCACCAGATGGTCGGCCGTCCCAATCAAGGCTGGAGCATTGCCAAGCGACTGCTCGAGCACGAACGCAAATGGTTCTCCGAGCTGGACGAGAGTCGCATCGGCCACATCGTTGGTGTCGGCGGTGCCACTGTCGTGTTGCCTACGCTCGCTCGGCAATATCTCGGTGACCGCGAGGGACGTATCGCCGATGAGACTTTGCGTGCCGAAATCATCGCGCATGACATCGACGAGCTGGCTTTGCACGCGACGTTGCTACGAATCAACGAGCAAGCACAGGCCGGTGGCAAAGACGATGGCAGCATGGCGTCGCTGTTCAAGTACTACGGCGCCAAGCTCTATAAAGAGCGCCACGAGCTGATGTTGAAGATCATGGGCACCCGCGCCCTTGGCTGGCAGGGCGAGCCGTTCTCGCGCACCGAGCTGGAGATCACGCGGCACTGGCTGCGATCCAAAGGCAACTCCATCGAAGGCGGCAGCAGCGAGATCCAACTGAACATCATTGCCAAGCGGCTGTTGGGCCTGCCCGATTAGCCCGTTGCGATTCCATTTAGAACTGTTCGAACAGGTAGAGCCATGAGCGCCACTTTTAAATATTTCAATACCACCGTCGAGGCGTCGGGCGTGCTGAGCGTGGCGATGAACCGGCCGCCGGTGAATGGCGTGGACCGCGACATGTATATAGAGATGGCGGAGCTCTTCAAACGACCGGATCAGGTCGGTGGAGATCTGCGAGCCATCGTGCTGTCCGGTGTCGGGCCGCATTTCTGTGCCGGCAACGATCTGGATGAGTTCGCGTCGATGACGCCGGAGAATGGCACCGAACGTATGTGGCGCGTGCGGGAGGCGTTCTTCGCAATCCAAGAGAGCCCGCTACCCGTGATCGCAGCGGTGCATGGAGCGGCGCTCGGGACGGGGCTGGCTATCGCAGCTTCCTGCGATTTCATTGTGGCGGCCAAGGATGCGAAGTTTGGATTGCCGGAGCTCACTGTGGGCGTCATGGGCGGCGCCAGGCACTTGGCTCGCATCGCTCCGCAGCCGTTGGTGCGGCGGATGTTCTTCACCGGCGAGCATATCCGGGCCACGGAGTTTGCCGCCGCCGGCGCCAGTCTCACGGTTTGCGAGGGTGCCGAATTGCATGCCACGGCCCATCGATTCGCTGAACGGATCGCCGCCCTGAGCCCGACCGCTGTGCGCCTGGGCAAGCAGATTCTCAACCGGGTGGAGTGGATGGACCTGCGCGCCGGCTACGAATTCGAGCAGGGCTACACGGTCCAGATGAGCGGGCATCCGGACTCCAAGGAGGCTCTGCAGGCGTTTCGGGAGCGCCGAGCGCCGGTCTACGCGGCCCGGAACGAGTCCTGGCGTATCGAGGCGTAGGCAAACGCCGCCGGCCCATTTATAGGTTGACGAAGCAACTTTCCGAATCCCGGACAGCCGCCAAAAAATAAATTCCTAGCGGCCGAATCCGGGGGCGATGACGCTATGCTTGCGCCTGTGAATCAGGCGCTCAACGAATGGTTTGTCCGTGAAGTGTTACCGCACGAGAGGGCGCTGGTGCGGTATTTGAGTCGCGTGTGGCGTACGCGCTCCGAGGTCGACGATCTGCTCCAGGAAGTTTACGTGCGAGTGTATGAGTCCGCGGAGAAGTCGCGGCCGGTCGCAGTCAAGTCATTCTTATTTACCTCGGCTCGCAACCTGATGACGGATCGTGCCCGCCGGGCGCGCGTGGTTGCCATCGAAGCTGTCGAGGACATCGAGGAACTGAGTTCGTGCGTCGATGAAGTCACTCCCGAACGCCGGTTGAGCGCTCGGCAGGAACTCAAGATGCTGGCCAGCGCCTTCGACAATTTGTCTCCCAGGTGTCGCGAGGTCGTCTGGCTGCGGCGAGTCGATGAGCTGTCGCAGAAGGAGGTCGCTGCTCGCTTAGGCGTGAGTGCGCGCACCGTGGAGACATATCTCATTCGAGGCATGCAGGCGGTTGCCGACGCGCTGTTCACCAAACCGGTGCTGAGAGTTGTGAAGCGGCATACGCGCCATGCCAAAACGGAGCCGGGACATGGAAAGCAGTAAAGTCGTCAAAGAACAAGCCGCGCAATGGCTGGTGAAGCAGGATAGCGGCGAGTGGAGCGCCGACGATCAGGCTGAGCTCCAGCAATGGTTGGATGCATCCACCGCGCATGTCGTGGCTTACATTCGTCTCGAAGCAGCGTGGCAGAAAGCCGACCGTCTCAAGTCGTTGGGCGCGGGCGTGGCGCCAGGCACGGTGCCGTCGTCAGTTCAGTGGCAGCTCTCGTCCGGGCCGGATGCCGTCGTGCCGAAGCCGAGAAATGCTTTTGCCTGGACGCAGCGCCCTAGGCTGTACGGCATCGCCGCCGGAATTGCGGGCGTCGTGGCGATTGGTGTCGCTTGGATGCTGATGGCCGCCGATCCGTCGTATCGAACCCCGGTGGGTGGCTTGGCGTCGGTGCCCATGCCTGACGGTTCCAAAGTTACTTTGAATACAGACAGTGTCGTGCGCATCGCGCTGTCCGATAACGAGCGGCGTGTGCGGCTGGATCGAGGCGAGGCTTACTTCGAAGTCGCCAAGGATCCGACTCGTCCGTTTGTTGTGGTGGCTGGTAATCAGCGCGTCATCGCGGTGGGTACGGCGTTCTCCGTCAAGCGCGGAACCCACGGCATTGAAGTGGCCGTGACCGAAGGCAAGGTTCGCATCGAAGGCGAACAACCGGTCGCGAGCAGTAAGGTAGATACCAGTGCGCTGGCCGCAGGCAGCGTCACTCGCGTGGACGGCAACAGTGTGCTGGTCGAGCGCCGAGCGGTGCAGGAGCTGGAACAGACGCTGAGTTGGCGCACTGGCTTTCTCACTTTCGAAGACACGACGCTGGCCGATGCGGTGAACGAATTCAATCGCTACAGCACCCGACGCATCGTGATTTCGGATCCGTCGATCGCGGCTATCCGGCTGACCGGCAAGTTCGAGTCGGCCAAGTACGAAGCATTCGTGCGTCTGTTGGAAGATGGCTTTTCGATTCGCGCCGAGCGCGATGGCGAGCAAATCGTTTTGCAGAAGCGCTGAGTCGCTGTCCGGTAAAACCGCGGCTGCTTCGTCACGGTGACCAACGGCCATAACAGAGCCGCATTGGGGAACCTGACATGTTGGATCGTTCGTTACCTAAAGCTGGATTGTTGGCGACGTTTTGCGCGCTCGCCCTCGCCACTGCCGCACAGGCTGACTCCCCGCAACCCATCGATGTGCCCGCCGGCGATCTGGCCACGGCACTCAAATCCTTGTCGCAACAGGTTCATGTAAACCTGGTCTACACGCCGGAAGGGGTTCGCGGTCTGAAGACTTCGGGCGTCAATGGCTCGCTCACCGCTGTCGATGCTGTTCGCAAGCTGCTGGAAGGCACCGGATTGAAGTTGAGCACGGACGCATCCACTGGCGCGATGTTGATCGTGCGCGATACGCAAGGTTCGGCTACCTCGTTTTCTCCGGGAGCAGGGCAGTCGGGCTCGCTCGCCGACACCATCGAAACCGTCAACGTCTTCGGCACGTTGGAGAATGAGCTGAGCGTGGGTTCCAAGTCCGGCCAGTCGCTGCGTGAGACTCCGAAGTCGGTGACCATCGTGACTCGCGAGCGCATCGAGGCACAGAACCTGATGACCGTGACGGACGCGCTCACTCAAGCGACTGGCGTGACTATCGTCAGCTACAGCGGTTCGTCGGAGCGGTTCATATTCTCGCGTGGCTTTCAGGTGAACACGCTGCAGATCGACGGCGGCGCCGCCGGTGTCACTGGCAGCTTCGGCTCCAACCTGACGCCGGACACCGCCGTCTATGAACGCGTCGAGATGCTTCGCGGCGTGGACGGAATGTTCACGGGCGCAGGTGAGCCTGGTGGTGTCATCAACCTGGTTCGCAAGCGAGCCAAGGCGACGCCTGAAGTGCAGGTCAACGTGTCGGCCGGCAGCTGGAATAACTATCGCGGTGAATTCGATTTCACCGGCCCGCTGACTGACGATGGTCGTTGGCGCGGCCGTGCGGTCGCGGCTTATCAGAACAGCGAGTACTACTACGATCGTGCTAGCTCCGATAGAAAGCTATTGTTCGCTACGACGGAGTACGACCTCACCGACTCGACGCTGCTGATCGCAGGCGCCAGCTACGAGCGTAGCAAGGAAGACAACTACTGGTTGCAGGGCATGCCGCGGTACTCGGATGGTCGCAGTCTGGACCTGCCGCGTAGTACGGCGTTCAACCCCGACTGGAATCATCGCTATGTGACCAGCAAGGAAGTGTTCGCCCGTGTCGAGCAGAAGTTCGGTGATACCGGCGTCGTGAAGTTGAATTACACGCATACGGAGCAGGAAACTGACCGCATGCTGATGGCGACGTATGGCTCAGTCGATCCGGTGACCTTGACCGGTACGCGTGCGTTGGGCAGCGCCGGCCACGACGAAGCCGTGCAGGACCTGCTCGATCTGTCGGTGAATGGCTTTTTCAACCTGTTTGGCCGCGAGCATCGTTACACCGTCGGTACCGACTATACAAAGGTCGACGGCAGCGGTCTGCGCGAGTACACGACGGTGGGCTATCTGTTCAATCTGGGCCCGGCCGTGAACGTGTTCGATTTCGATCCGTCGCTCTATCCCAAGCCTGAAGTGGTGCTGAACGGTTTGTACCCTGTGTATGAACAGACACAGCAAGGGTACTACGCCACCATTGGGTTGCAGTTGGCCGAGCCGTTGCGTTTGACGCTCGGCGGACGCTACGGTGAGTTTCGTTACGACCGAGTGCGCCAGGCCGTGCTTCCCACCGGTGCTTACGGTGCACAGAGCGTCACGAAATATAAGGACAGCGCATTTATTCCCAGCGCGGCGCTGACTTGGGACTTCGCCGAAGACTGGACCAGCTACGCCAGCTATGCACAGACTTTCAAAGTGCAGGCGTCGAGTCTGCAAGGGCCATTGCCCGGCACACCGCTCGATCCCATCACCGGCGATGGCTATGAGTTGGGCGTGAAAGGCGAGGTGCTGGGCTTCCTCAACACGGCGTTGGCGGTCTATCGCATCAACCGCGATGGCCAGGGTGTGCGCGATCCGTCCTATCCGGTGACGCCGGGGGCGAACGGTGCGAGCTGCTGCTTCATACAGCAGGCCAACATCACCACTGAAGGTATCGATGCCGAGGTCAGCGGCACGGTGCTGCCGGGATGGCAAATGTTTGCTGGCTACACTCACACCACCAGCGATTTCGAAGGTGGCCGCGCGCTCGGCGTGTACTACCTGAACATGACGCCGAAGAATCTGTTCAAGCTGTGGACCACCTGGCAGTTGCCCGGCAATTACTCGCGCTGGTCGGCGAATGCCGGCGTGATCGCTCAGTCCAAGAGTTATATCAGCGGTACGGTGGTGCGTCAGGGAGTCACGGGGGCGGTGCCGTTCGAGTTCACGCAAAGCTCCTACGCTGTTTGGAATGCGTCGCTGAAGTACCAACTGTCCGACACCTGGTCGATCGGTTTGTATGGCGACAATTTACTGGATAAGAAGTACTACCAGCTGCTCGGCAGCGCCGAGACTCAGAACGGCTACGGAGCGCCGCGCAGCTTCATGCTGACGGTGCGTGGTCACTGGTAAGTCTGTACTCGATCTGATGAAAGCGTTCATCGCAGCGGGCGGCTTCGCCGCCCGACTTGCGTGTCTAAGTTCTGCGTTGCTGCTTGCCGTCGCTGTTTTCGCAGCGCCGTGTTTGGCAGCCGATGGTGTAGAAGCGCAGATTGATGCCTTGTTTGCTGAATACAGCAACGGCAGCACTCCCGGTGCTGCCGTTGGCGTCTATCGAGGCGGGCAGATCGTATTCGCCAAAGGCTATGGCTTGGCGGATCTGGAGTACGGCGTTGCCATCACGCCGCAAACTCAGTTCCATGTGGCCAGCGTTTCCAAACAGTTCACGGCCTTTGCAATTGCGCTGCTGGCGCGAGAGGGCAAGCTCGATCTGCAGGCGGATGTGCGTCAGTACTTGCCGTTCTTTCCCGACCTGGGCCACAAGATCACGCCCCAACAGTTCGTCTATCACACCAGCGGTGTGCGCGATCAAATGGCGCTGTTCCAGATGGGCGGCAAAGAAATTCGCGATGTGCTGCGGCAGGAGCAAGTCGTCAACATGATGAGTCGGCAGCGCGGCTTGAACTTCGCGCCCGGCAGCAACTACATGTATTCGAACATGGGCTACTGCATGCTGGCGGAGATCGTGCGCTCCGTCAGCGGCCAGAGTCTGCGTCAGTTCACCACCCAGCGCATGTTCGAGCCGCTGGGCATGAGCCGCACCTTCTTCTTCGATGACGTGCGCGAGCTGGTGCCGGGTCGCGCCAACTCCTATCAACAGGAAAAGGATGGACGGTGGTTGCGCACGCTGCTCAACTATAACGTGGTCGGTACCACCGGCTTGTTCACCACCATCGAGGATCTGGCTCGCTGGACCGGAAATTTCAGTAAGCCGCGCGTCGGCGATGCAGCTCTCATCGAACAGGTGACTCGCGGCGGCACACTCACCGACGGCACACCGACTCACTACGGCTTCGGACTCATCGACAGCCCGGTCGGCGGACGTACCGCCATCAGTCATTCCGGTTCGGATGCGTCGTTCAAGACGTTCTTGATCTATTACCCGGAGAATGATCTGGCCATCGCCGTGCTGGCCAATACTCGAATGGCAGTGGAGGCCAAAGCGCAGACCATTGCAGATTTGTATCTGCCGCCGGCGCCGCCAGCAAAGCCGCAATCGAAACCACGAGAGATCAAAGCACCGGCCTGGTCTAAGAGATTGCCCGGCGCGTTTATCTCTCCGGCCATGATCGCACTGACGTTTGAACAGGATGGCAAGCAGTTGCTGGCTCGCCGGCGGACCCCGGGCCAGGCAGCGCCGGTGATTTTCCTAGCCGACGGTCGGTTTACTTTCGACATGGGCGACTGGGAACGAGCAAGTTACCAGCCCGTGTTCTCAGCTGACGGCGACATTGTGGCGCTCGAGCAAAAGATGACCTCCGGGCTGCCGGGGGCGCGCTTCGAAAGAGCCGCAAAAATCAGCAATTCCACGGTTACGTTGTCAGCTCTGGCGGGGGACTATCGTAGCGATGAACTCGATGTCACCTACAGCTTCAGCGTGGAGAACGGCAGCCTGGTCGGCCGCATGCTGTGGCTCGTGGAACCGATCAAGTTCAAACAAATCACCGCGGACTATTTCGACTCGGAGTCCTACACCGGCTGGGTGGATGCGATTCGCTTCGAGCGTGACGCGGATGGCGTGGCGACGGCGCTGAACATGCGCATGGTGGCCGGCATCGCCACCAATCTAGTGTTGCGTCGGGTCAGCAAAGGAAAATAATGAGAAGACTGAGCGCCTCGCTGCTGCTGGCGGTCACGTTGCTGCCGATGATTTGTGCCGCCGATGAATTCGACGCATTGCGCACTTCGATTCGCGACCACATGCAGAAGAACGATGTGCCTGCGGTGGCAGTGGCCGTGTGGCGCGACGGCAAGACCGTTTGGGCCGAAGGCTTCGGCTGGGCGGACAAGGAGCATCAGGTGCCGGCCACGCCGGACACCATGTTCTGTCTGGCCTCGCTGACCAAGACGCTTACCGCCACTGGCCTGATGACGCTGGTGCAGGCCGGCAAGATCGATCTGGATCGGCCGGCGAACGATTATCTCGGTGCAGATCAGCTGACCATGCGAGTCGGCGATCCGAAGGCCGTGACGGTGCGCAGTCTCGCCAATCACACGTCGGGGTTGCCAGCGGGCGAACAATTCTTTTACGGCGCCGATGTGCCGAAGCTGCCGGCCATGAGCGAAGTCATTCGCCGTTACGGCATCGTGGCCGCACCGGCCGGCGAGCGGTATCGATACTCCAATTTGGGTTACGGCATTCTGGGCCGTTTGCTGGAACAGGTATCGGGACGTAGCTATCCGGACTTCATGCGCGAGGCGTTGTTCCAGCCGCTGGGAATGACCCATGCCTCGGTGAACATCGCGCCGGAACTGCGGCAGCATCAGGCTGTGCGGTACGACCTGGATCGCAAGCCGATTCCTTACTATGTCTCGGCGCAACCAGCGGCCGGCTTGGTGTATGCGAGCGCAAGCGACATCGCCCGCTTCGGGCAGTTCCTGTTGAAGAATCGCTCCAGCGAGCGGAAAGCCATCTTGAGCAATGCCTCTATCGATCGCATGTCGAGCGATCCGATTCGCGAGCAGGGCAGTCCGGCGCTGGCGGCTGGAGATGCAAGCGGCTACGGCGTTGGCTTGTTCGTACGCAACCAGGGCGGCTATCGCACGCTTGGTCATTCGGGTGCGGGCTCGGGTGTCAGTTCGGATTTCGCGATCGTTCCTGAGCAGAATCTTGGCGTGGTGGTGCTTGCCAATGCCGATGGCGGCACGAGCGGACTGCGCAAGATGTTGCTCAAAGGATTGCTGCCTCGATGGCAAGAGCCGGCGCCTGCGCCGCCGGCCAAGGTGGAGCCTTTCCAGCCGTCATCGCAACTGGTCGGCACCTGGCAGGGCAAGATTCAAACCTATGAAGGTGAGCAGTCGATTCAATTAAAAGTGCTCGCTGCTGGCGACGTGCATGTTCGCGTCGGCGGTCCGCCGCGCTTCGGCGCCAACCGCAGTACTTTTCAGCAGGATGCCTTGGTCAACGACATCGAGTTCGTCGACGGTGCGTTCACTGGCCGCTCGCTAGCGCAACTGGTGACAACAGACTCGAAGCGCGTACCGCACACGACCTCACTGAATCTAAAGCTGCGTGGTGACAAGCTCAGCGGCACGGTGAATGCCGAGTCAGTCTACGAAGGGTTCTGGATTTATGGCCTGCCGTATTGGACGGAACTGAGCAAGGTCGAGCTGTGAGAAGGGGAGTGGCGTCGGTGCTCTAGCCGCTCGCTGCGATTGCTTTTGCTGGCCCGGGCCGTCTACCGGGCACGATGCAGAACTATGCTGCCAAGTCAGCGATTTCCCTGGTCATCGCTCTGGTCGCTATGGCCCAGGCCCAGGCCAAGGAAGACATCGAGTTCGTGCAGGAGCATCTGCCGGAAGTGGCGATGGACAATCGCTACGCGACGTTACCTTTGTGGAATACCTCGGTCACCGAGATGATGCCCGGGGTCAATGCGCAGGCATCGTTCGGGGATACCAGCGCCGGCAGTCTGTCGATCAGCGGGCCGATGTTTTCGCTGGCTCGCGAGTGGAGCCTGTCGCCGCGTTGGCAACTGCGCGTGTTTGGTTTCTTCGATAGCTTTCAGTTACGCAGCGGCTTGGAGCGGCGTGACTTGCAGACGCTGTTTGCTCCGCAGACGCCGCTGTTGCGTCCCGTTGCCGCTGAGTTCTCGGGGTTGGACGGCAAGGCCACCGACCTTGGCATCGGTGCCGCTGTTGGCTGGGACTCGACCAAAGGGTTTCTCGGCGAGCATCGCTGGGTGGGCGGCGTGCTGTGGCAACGAATGTCGCTCGAAGACTATCGATTTCAGTATCGGATCACCGCCGGGCCGGCCGCTGGGGTCAACGGCACCATCGACTTCGATGGTGACTATGCGCACGTCGTACCGTTCGCAGGCCTCGAGCTGCCGCGTCATTACGGGCGGTGGTCCACCAATACCCATGCACTGCTGGCGTTGCCATTGCCGCGCCGAGGAGTGCTCGGACACATCACCGGGCCCGGCTTTGATATCTACGGCGACACGTCGCAGGCCGGCAATGGCAAACATTTCGGCGATCCGTCGCTGACGCTGGGCTACACGGTGACTTACGACCCGGCGCATCTCTCCGTCGATCTAGGCACGCTGCTGACTCAAGGATTGCTCGAGCCATACGTACATCGCGGCATCGAACGCAACCTGTTGTTGTCGTTTTCGGTCGAGTGGTGAGGTTCCGGCGGGTATTGGCGCCAGCCTGAGCTGGCGTCGACACCTGGACGCTCTATATCATCGCGCCCCGGGAATCTCTGGGAGTTGCCTGAAATTGAGCGTTGTAGGTGGCGGGCACGCGGTTGTCGTAGGCGGTGGAGTCGTTGGTCTGGCGTGCGCTCACGCTTTGCTGGCGCGTGGCTGCAAGGTTACGTTGCTCGATCGGGCTCAACCGGGTGCGGGCTGCTCGTGGGGCAATGCGGGTTGGATCGTGCCGAGCTTCTCGATGCCGTTGGCAGCACCCGGGCAGATCGGTCGGGCCATGCGCTCGCTGTTGGACAAAGACGGCCCGCTGCACCTGGAAATGTCGGCGTTGCCTCGCTTGCTGCCCTGGTTGTGGCAGTTCAATACTCACTGCAATTCAGATGACTACCGAGCCGGCGCTCAGGCGCTGGTGCGGCTCAATGCACGCACCATGCAGTGCTTCGATGAGCTGACGGCGCGAGGCGTGCAGTTCGAGGAGCATCGTCGGGGCGTGCTGTTTCTATGTCTCGACCCGCGAGAGCTGCAGGGCATGCATCGCAAGCTCCAGCAGCTGGCCGAGTGGGGCGGCAGTCCGGTGGAAATGCTGTCGCTTGCGGCGGTTCGCGAGTTGGAGCCTGCTGTTACCGATGCCGTTTGCGGTGCTTTGATTATTCGAGGCGAGCGACACGTCCGGCCGGACTCACTCACTGCGGGTTTGCTGGCATCGATTCGAGCGGCCGGCGCCGATGTGAGAAGCAACGTTTCCGTGCTGGATTGGAAGGTTCGCGACGGGCGCATCGTTGCTGCCCAGACGTCAGAGGGAGAAATCGGCGGCGATCACTTCGTCGTCGCGACGGGTGTGCATTCACGCACGCTGGTGAAAAATCTCATGGGCAATCTGCCGCTGCACGGGGGCAGAGGCTACAGCATCACTTATGAGTCCAACGGCCCCGGATTGAGGAACGCGGTGGACCTGGTCGAAGCGGGCGTGGTGTGTTCGCCGTTCAACAACGGGTGGCGCATTGCTGGCTTGATGGATCTTTCCACGGCGGATGCCCAGTCTCCGCCGCCACCGCCCGCGGCCCGAGTCGCATCGCTACGGCGGGCGGCGCAGAGTTATCTGCGTGCTGATGCGAGTGCCTTCGCTGCAGGATTTGAGTGGAGCGGACAACGGCCTCTAACGAGCGATGGGTTGCCGGTCATCGGCCGCATGCCGAAGATCGCGAACGGCTACTTGGCCACCGGCCACGGCATGCTCGGCGTGACGATGGCGCCAGTCACTGCGGAGTTGATTGCTGAGCAAATCACCACGGGTCGTGCGAACGCCGCTGCGTCGGCGTTCGTGCCGGAGCGATTTGGCGCCTGATCGCGCATCTCTTCAGGGCCGGCGTCACTGGAGATACGCGAAGAATGCTCCGCAGGCGGGAATTGTCACGCGCTGCTGTTCCCACGTCGCATGCGGGAATCCGTGTCCGGTCAGCACTTCGATTGGGCCGTCGTCAGGCAGGCGAACGGTTCGCGCTGACCTCGCGAAGTTGAAACACGCCAGCAGCTTCTGACCTTGGTACTCGCGAATAAAACAAAGCGCATCCTCAGGCGCGTCGACGAAACGAATATCCCCGTAACGTAGTGCCGGCTGCTCACGTCGCCAGCGCATAAACACCCGGTACGCATTCAACACTGAGCCCGGCTCTGACTGTTGCCGGTTCACCGCGAGCGTTCGATGCTCCGGCGGAACGGGTAGCCAGGGTGTGCCAGTGGAGAACCCGCAGCCGGCC
>NZ_JAEUPY010000270.1 GCF_016790065.1 Steroidobacter sp. | reverse complement strand
TGCCCAAGGCCAGCCAATCGTTGGACGCCATGACGGTGATGGACGAGTGGCTGCGTAATATTCAAAAGCATCCGGACAAGGGCGTGCGTCGTAATCGTCCAGCGCGTGCGGTGGATAGCTGTTTCGATGTGAACGGTCAGCTCATCTACGCGGGCGACGACGCATGGCATGGCATTCTGGACGACAAGCCTGCCGGCCCGTGCACGCAGCGATTCCCGATCTATGGCACGTCTCGCATCGTGGCTGGTGCGCCCATCGAGGGCGGCATCTATAAGTGTGCGCTGAAGCCGGTGGATAAAGCGGTGAAGGCGGGCGTGTATGCGCCATGGACGCCGACTGCCGAGCAAGTCGGGAAGTTGAAACAGATCTTCCCGGAAGGCGTGTGCGACTACAGCCGGCCCGACCAAGGCCGGCCTTGGCAGCGATACTAAGCAACCAGCTGAGGCACGCATCGATGATCAGTCGATGCGTGCCGCTCGGTGGAGTCCTTAGTTGGTCTTCACGACCACATCGTCGAAGCCGGCCTCGATCCAGGTTCCGCCGTTGCTGGTGCTATCCGCTGCTTCGAAACGTAGCGTGATGGTCTGGCCGGCAAAGCGGGACAGGTCCACCGTTGGTTGACGCCACACTGCGCCGACGTTGGCCGACGTGGCCGGTATTTGATAAATCGTCACGGGAACACCGTTGGCGCCCACGGCTCGCACGCGGAAATAGTCGGCGCTGGTGGCGGTGTTGATATGACTGAGGAAGTACCTGAAGGTCAGGGTCACTCGGCGGCCGGCCGGCAAGGCAATCGCTGGCGACTGCATGGATGTGAGTCCGTTATCGATGTCGTATACGCCGGCGTGTAGACCGGCGGCCAAGCCGGTGATCATGCAGTTCGTGCCGCTGTAGCAGTTGGCCGGCTGCAGAACCACGCCGTTCTGAGAAGTCGGCTGCGGGTCGCCTCGTTGCCACAGCCCGACGGTTGCGGTGTTGGCTCCCGGCGTAAGAATCCAGCCGCGAGGGGATTCGAAGTCGTCCTGGAACAAGGTCGACTGACTGCCGCTGGCGCTCAGGGTGGCGGTGTAGGTCGTGTCGTTGGTCGGCGTGACGATCTCGTGCGATCGTGCGCCACCATCCGACCAGGTCGAAAATTGATAAGTCGCGCCACCCGTGGTTTGCGGGCTGACGACACCCAGCGTGCGAATGATGCCTTCCACTCCAGTGAATGTGTAAGGCGCGGTGACCGGCACGCCGTCCAATGTGAGCTGCGCACTGGTGATATTGCTGGTGAGCCTGATCACCGAGGTGCGAGGACGGATGTCGACGTACGTCGTATCGGTGAGGCCGCTCGAATCGCGCACCGTCAATATCAGTCGATAGAACACATTGGCGGATGTCTCGCCGCGATCGGCAATGGTGAACGAGCCGCTCGTGACGCCGCTGGTCGCCGGCAGATGTGGATGAGTGTGGTCGTCATGATGGAAGTCCACACGCCAGGTGAATGCAGAAGCCGCCAGCGCACCGTCTTCCGGATCAGTGGCTGAGCCCGAGAACGTGAAGACCTGGCCGCCGCGATAGAGCGTGCCGGCCGTCGGCGTCGCAATCGTTGCATCCGGCACGCTGTTGGAAACGACCGTGAGGGTGGCAGCGTTGCTGGTCGCCGAGCCGTACTCGTTCGTGACCACGACCGAGATGCGCGCGCCATTGTCGGCCGCAGTCGTCGACGCAATGGTGTAGCTGTTCTGAGTGGCGCCGGAAATTGCTACTCCGTTGCGTTGCCATTGATAGCTCAGCGGCTGCACGCCAGAAGCCGAAGTCGTGAAGGTGGCTGGTTGGCCAGCCGACACGGACACGCTGACCGGATGCTCGTTGATCGTAGGTGCCGCGTTCGCTGTGTGTTGAACGCGATACAACTCACCACCATTGCCGCGGGCCAGGTAGTAGAGCGAGCCGTCGTTTGCGGTTTCGATATCGACCAGGGCAGCAATGCCTGTGGCGAAGTCGGCCGAGGTGTTGTAGCTCGGCGCACTCAAGGTACGGATGAAGCCGCCGCAGTAATCGCCGAAGAAATATCGACCGGCGTATTCGCTGGGGAAGGTCGGGGCCGTGGGCCGATAGAAGGAGGCGCCGACGATGGCGCAGCTGGTGCCGGCGTTGGCGTAAGCATGAACGGGATAGCGAACGCCGGTGACGCCGCCGGGCGTGAAGCCTTCCGTCTGCGGCCAGCCATAGTTAGCACCGGCCACGCCTTGGTTCACTTCTTCCCAGGCATCCTGCCCGACGTCGTTCACGTGAATCCGCCCGTTGCCGGGATCGACCGCGAATGTGTAGGGATTGCGTAGACCGCGGGCCCAGATGGCTTGATTCACGCCGGTGGTTTGACCGAGGAACGGATTGTCTTCGGGGATGGAGCCGTCGGCATTGATACGCAATAGTTTGCCGTGCGTGGTTTCGAGGCTTTGCGCGTTCGCTGAATCGGAGTTGTCGCCGGTGGCTATGTAGAGCTTGCCATCGGTGCCGAAGGCGAGCGCGCCGCCGTTGTGAATGTATGCGGTGGATAGCCCGGACAGCTCGATCAACTGGAATGCGCTGCCGGACTCGGCGACATCAGGATTGCTGGCGCTCGCTGTGTATCGAACCACGCGGTTGACTCTCGGCGGCGCCGTTGGACTGGTGTAGTACAAATAAACATAGCGATTGGTGGAGAAGTTGGGATCCAGTGCCACACCCAGCAGGCCGCGCTCGCCCAGGGTATTCACAGTCAAGGTTACAAACGGCTGACTGAGCAGCACGCCGTTCCTGATGACGCGCAACTGGCCAGCTTGTTGAGTCACGAACACTCTGCCGTCGGGCGCCACGGCTAGCGAGGTTGGTTGGGTCAAGCCCGTGGCGATGCGTGTTTCGGAAAAGCCGGACGGTAAGGTCGCGGCGTGGCTTGGCGAGGTGAAAAATAAAACAGCCAGACAGGCGACGCGCACTAGCGCGCCGAACGACTTCGAAATCCCCATGTGTCCTCCGCTGACGAGGCCTCCATTGCGGCGCCACGTCCTGTTGGTCAAACCGCAAACTAGGCAACCGACGCAAGCGGCAACAATGCGTACAAGCCGGTGACCTCAAGGAACTTTCCCGACAAGTAAACGTTCCACCGTGGCTGTCAGTCACTGGCGTGAGAGCGGGGGCCACGACGTCAATGCGATCGGAGTCAGCGCGGCCAGACTGCAAGTTCAGGTGGTTGCTCGTGCCTTTGGTTCTGTGCGCAGCCTGCGCCCAGAACCCGAAGGTTGAAGCGCCTGAGAGCATGCCGCCCATCGTTGCCAGACAGCGCGCGCTGTCCGAGGACGAAAGCGATCCGCTGCTCAAAGCGGCCCTCGAGGAATACCAAAACGACGCGGCGATTCGCGAGCTCGTCAGCTCGGTGCGACAGTACTCGTCGTCGCCATTGACGGCCGGCAATCGTGTCGATGCGCTCATCGACGGGCCGAACACCTATGCGGCCATCGAAACCGAGCTGAAAGCAGCTCGTCATCACATTCATCTGGAGACTTTCATTTACGGTGCCGACGACGTCGGTCGGCGCTTCGGCGAGTTGCTGGCACAGAAACGCAAGGAAGGTGTGGAGGTGCGGGTGCTTTACGACAGCATCGGCAGCATGGACACGCCCCAGGAGTTCTTCGAGCAGCTGCGCCAGCAAGGCATCGAAGTGCGTGAGTTCCGGCCGATGAATCCGGTGAAGAACCCGCGCATCTGGGAGATCCAGAATCGCGATCATCGAAAAATCATCGTGGTCGATGGCAAGGTGGGCTTTGCCGGTGGCATCAACATCGACAGCACTTATTCCAGCGCATCCAGCAGTCGGCCTGGACCGAAGCGCGGCAAAGAGGATGGTTGGCGCGATACTCACATGCGCATCGAAGGGCCGGCGGTCAGGCAACTGCAGGCGCTGTTCTTGGAGTCCTGGAAGAAAGCGGGCGAGCCGGTGCAGGTGGGTGAGGGCGACCGCTACTTTCCGTCGCCGCGAGCGGCGGGCAACACGCTAGTCAGCATCGTGGGCAACGACAGCGAGACCGACGATCGCGCGCTGTATGGAACCTATCTCGCGGCGTTCAAGCATGCGAGCCGTCGCTTGTGGATCACGCATGCCTACTTCGCGCCCAACAGCGAGTTGTTGGAGTCGATGGCGGACGCTGCCAAACGCGGCGTCGATGTGAGACTCATCGTGCCGGCATTTACCGATTCGAGCCTGGTGCTGCATGCGACTCAAGCGACCTTCACGCCGCTGTTACAGGCGGGCGTCAAGATCTTTGAGTTGAAGGACGCATTGTTGCATGCGAAGACGGTGGTCATTGACGGCACCGTGTCCATCGTCGGCTCCGCCAATCTGGACATGCGCAGCTTCGTACACAACGACGAAGTCAACGCCGTGGTCGTCAATCGCGACTTCGGTCAACGCATGGACCAGATATTCCAACGCGATGAACGGGCGTCGCGAGCCGTCACGCTGGAACGCTGGCAGAAGCGCTCGCTCTGGCGACGCATGAAGGAGTTCAGTATCAATCTGTTCAGCTACTGGCTCTGAGCATTGCAGAGTCAGCGCACCGGCAGCGGCAGGCACTCCATGATCTCCACCGAGTCGCCGGGGAAGATGGTGAAGTGCGGATGGTTTTCGAACAGGCGTGCCGCCGCTTCATGCGACTCGGCTTGCACGACCACATAACCCACCATGTTGTTCTTGGTGTCCGCGACACCGCTCGGGTCGATGCGCTTGGTTTTACCTAACGGCGCACCCTGCACGACCACGGCGGTGTGATGCTTGGCCATCCACTCGCCCCAGGCCTTCATGCCGGCCTGTTCGCGCTGCTGGCGTTCGGTCTCGGGTAGGGCATTCCACTTGGCCTTTTGTAGAGAGGCGGCGGTGCCTATGTAAATGGCGAGGAAGTTCTTCATGGTGGGAACCGGCCGTGGGTTAGGATGTCTAACTGTAGACCCACTGCACCCTGCGGTGGAGCCCTCGGGACGACCCGAAAGGCTGTTTTCCGACAAGAAGGGACGACCCTTGCCATGGAGTAGCCATGAATGCTTGGGTCATGTTGGTGATCGCCGGCTTGCTGGAAATCGGTTGGGCGCTGGGCCTCAAGGCCACTGAAGGGTTCACTCGCCCCATTCCCACTGTCTTTACTGTCGCGGCATTGGTCGCGAGCCTGCTATTGCTGGCTCGTGCGGTCCAGGTGCTGCCCATGGGCACGGCCTATGCTATTTGGGTTGGCATAGGCGCGTCGGGCACGGTGTTGTTTGGAATCCTGCTCTACGGTGAGAGCGTGAGCGTGTTGAAAATCGCCAGCCTCGCGGCGGTGCTGTTGGGCATCGCCGGATTGAAGCTCAGCGCGGCGTAATTACGTGCTCTCCGGTGCGCTGTCGGCCGGCAAGTCGTTCAACGCCTTGCCTTCCGCACGGGGTTTGATGAACGGCGTCGGGCGAGACGTGGCTTGCGGTGTGTTACGAAGTAGCATGCCCATGCCCGCCTCGTAGCCGCCGCCGGCGACTTCGAGCGCAAAACGTTCGGTGTCGCGGTCGCGAACCGTGGCAATCACGTCGTCCGCTTCCGAGTCCGGAACGCCGAGCAGGCGCAGCGCGGCGCCCCCAAACAACATCGCGGACTCGAACGTTTCTCTGACGTGATAGTCGACGCCGGCCGCGACCAGCTTGCGTGCGTGATCGCGATCGAACGCACGTACCAACAATTTCGCTTGCGGGAACTCGGCGCGGATCAGCTCGGCAATACGATCGGCCGTTGGCTGTTTATCGACGCAGATGGCAATCGCGCGAGCTTTGCCTGCGCCCGACGTGCGTAACACATCTAGCCGGGTGCCATCGCCGTAGTACACGGTGAAGCCGAACTGTTTCGCGGAGCGGATCATTTCGATGTCTGCATCGATGATGCTCACATCGACGCCGCGTGCCAGCAGCGCTTGCGACACCACCTGGCCGAAGCGGCCGAAGCCGATCATCAGCACGCTGCCATCGAGGCCGTCGGCAATCGGAATGCCTTCCATGGATGCTCGCTCCGGCGCCATGAAGCGACGCACGACGATGACGACTAACGGCGTCAGCACCATCGAGATCACCACGATGGCGGTGAAGTTGGCGTTGACGGTGTCGTCGATCAGGCCACCGGTCGCCGCTGCGCCATAGAGCACGAACGCGAACTCGCCGCCTTGTGCCATCAACACAGCTCGATCCAACGCCTCTCGATGCGGGCTGTGGGTGAGTCGCGCAATCAGGTAAATGCACAGCGCTTTGGTCAACATCATCGCGGGCACGGCCATGGCAATCAGCACCCAATTGTCCGCGACCACGGATAAGTTGAGGCTCATGCCCACCGCGAGGAAGAACAATCCCAACAGCAGGCCGCGAAACGGCTCGACGTCCGCTTCGAGCTCGTGACGGAACGTCGACTCCGAGAGCAACACGCCGGCGAGGAACGCACCCATGGCCATCGACAAGCCACCCATTTCCATCAGTAGCGCCGAGCCCAGCACCACCAACAACGCGGCCGCCACCATTACCTCACGAGTGCGGGTCATGGCGAGAATGCTGAACAACGGATTGAGCAGCCACACCCCGGCTGCGATCAATCCTGCCAGCGATGCGATGCCCGTGAGCATCGCCACCCAATGCGGCGTGCTGGTCTCGGCAACGATGGTGGGCGACAGAAAGCTCACCAGCGCCAGCAACGGCACGATCAACAGATCTTCGAACAACAACACCGACACCATTTTCTGGCCGTGGGGCAGGGCGATGTCGCCGCGCTCGGCCAGCATTTGCATGACGATGGCGGTCGAGGTCAGAACGAAACCGGCGCCGCCGATGAACGACACCACTGGCGAGAAGCCGAGCGCCAGACCGACCCCGGTGAGGCCGAGCGTGCAGGCGATGATCTGTAACGAGCCCAGTCCGAAGATCTGCCGTCGCAATTGCCACAGATGCGACGGCCGCATCTCCAAGCCGATGATGAAAAGAAACATCACTACGCCCAGCTCGGCGAAGTGCAGGATGGCTTGCGGGTCGGCAAACCAGCCGAAGCCGAACGGGCCGATCAACAGGCCGGCCGCTACATATCCCAGCACTGAACCCAGGCCGAGCCTGCGGAACAGCGGGACTGCAATGACGGCCGCGCCCAGTAGCGCGACGGCACTGACCAACATGCTCGATTCGTGTTCGACAGCCATCGGAATAGACCTTGAAGAAAAATGGAGTTCAGCGCGCTTTGACGGGTCCAGCTCGTTGACCAGGGTCATGATGGGGCCGAAGCGACGATCGATTCATCGAATACGGCGAATATAAAGCATCCGGTTGCCGGATTCAGCGGTGACCGCTTGGCAGCTACGCTGGGTGGTGCTTGCGACCGCGCGTTGGCCAGGATTGACGGGGAAATTGGACTTCGACTACTCGTGCGACGCTTTTTCGCGAAGCTGCTCGGCGACCTCGTCGGCGGGCAGCATCAGCGTCTCGTCCGATAGCACCACGGCTTCGGAAATCGTCGTCGATTCTTGATCGGAGTCCTCGGCTTGCGCGGCGACTTTGGCCGATGGCAGCGAGCTGTCGGCATTACGCAGGACCTGGAAGGCTTCTTCTGCTTCCAGCGGTCCGGAGTAAAAGTAACCTTGGGCATAGTCGCAGCCCATGGTTTGCAGATCGTTGGCGGCCGCGTCGGTCTCGACGATTTCAGCCACCGATTTCATGCCCAGACTGCTGGTCATTTGCACGATGGCCGCGGCGATGGCGCTGTTGGCGTGCGCCGAGCCAGCGCGATCCACGAACGGCCGATCGATCTTCACATAGCTGAAGGGGAACAGCTGCAGATAGCTCAGCGACGAATAACCGGTGCCGAAATCGTCGAGCATCATTTCGATGCCCAGGTCATGCAGCCCATCCAGAACGTCGCGCGCTGCGCCTGGATTACTGATCAGGCCGCCCTCGGTCAGCTCCAGCTTCAAGATTTCTGGCGGCGTGCCGGTGTCTTTCAACACTCGTTCGACATACGCCGTGAATTCCGGATCGCGTAACGCCGTGCCGGACACG
>NZ_JAEUPY010000185.1 GCF_016790065.1 Steroidobacter sp. | reverse complement strand
TGCGTCGGAGTCGGCCATGTTCTCCAAGACCGAGGACGAGTGGGGCGGCGGCAAGCCCAACGTCTGGCGCGAGCGTAAGGAACATTCGCTGTTGATGCGTGGCCATCGCAAGGCGGCCAAGTTCCTGACCGAACAATTGCTGGAACGTGAGTTCGATGTCGCGTATGCCTACAAGCCGCTACATCACCCGAGCTTGCCGCATGCGTTCTTGAACTCACTGCTGTACCTCGACTATGACCGTCGCGGCTTCCCGTATCCGGTGGTGCCGTTCCAAGTGAATTGTTATGGCCGCTCGGTCATCAGCTATCGCGGCTTCATCAGTCGGTTGGCCGATCGCGGTCGTGAGCTCGATCCGCCGTCGCCGTCGCCGAAGCGGATCTTCAAGCTCGGTGCCGAGGTGGCGCGGATCTTCCGTGACAGTCCGTATCGCGTGGCGCTGGTGGCATCGTCGAGCTGGTCGCACGCTTTTTTGAACGATCAAACCTATCGCATGCAACCTGACGTGGCGCTCGACAAGCGCATGTATGAGGCACTCACTCGCGGCGACTGGAATGTTTGGACCGACACGACGTTGGAGCAATTGGAGCTCTCAGGCGAGCATGAGCTGTTGAACTGGTACGCGCTGGCCGGTGCGATGAGTGAGCTTGGGCAGCCATGCACTTGGTCCGACTTCGTCGAGACCTATGTGTTCAATTCCAGCAAAGTGACCGCGATTTTCGCGCCTACGAAGTGACGCATGACCATGGTTAGAACGCTTTCTCAGACACTGTTGTTGGTTGCGCTCGCTTGCGCGAGCTGGGCCGGCGTTGCGCGCGCCGCCGATGCGCTGCCGAACGTTGAAGTTCGCGAGATGGTTGGGAAGGAGAATGGCCGGCGCTATCAGATCTATACAGCGCTGCCGACCAAGCCTCAGCCTGCGGAAGGCTATGCGGTTGTTTATGTGCTCGATGCGAACATCATGTTCGCCACGATGGTGGAAACGGTTCGTGCGTCCGAACGGCGGCCGACTGGTCGCGGCACGGTGGTCGTCGGCATCGGGTATCCCGAAGATTTGAAAGCGAACGTCGAGCGGCAGGTTGATCTCACACCGTCTGTGAGTTCCACGCCGGCGGCGGGACAGGGTGGGGCGGAGGCGTTCCTGCGGTTCATCGCTAATGAGTTGCAGCCGGATGTGGCTTCGCGGTTCCAGATTGATTCGAAGAGCGAGACGTTGTTCGGCCACTCGTATGGTGGCTTGTTCACGTTGTATGCGCTGATCAACGCGCCTGGCCTGGTCGACAATTTCGTCGCCGCCAGTCCGTCGATCTGGTTCGAGAATCGGTTCATGCAGAAGGACAATGTGCGTGGTCGGCTCGAGCCCAAGTTACAGACGCAGCAGGTGACACCGCGCGTGCTCATCACGGTTGGCGAGTATGAGCAGGCGGCGGATCCGGATTTTCCTTCGGTAGCTGGGCAGGGATCGAATCCTGCTAGCTTGCTGGAGCGGAAGCAGGTCGACAATGCGCGGGAGTTTGCGGATTACTTGTCCAAGCTTTCTGGCATTGAGGCCAAGTTTGTTTTGTTTGCTGGGGAGGATCATGGGACGGTGATTCCTTCCGCCATCAGTCGCGGAGTGCGCTTTGCGTTGGCACCTTCGGCGAAGGCTCCTTCCCTGGCGACTCCGGCTGTCTTTGCTGCGAAGCCGCCCGGTGGGATCAAGGTGCCTGTGTCCGATGAGTATTTGAAGCTCACTGCGGATCAGAGATACAAGTTGCGGATGAAGGTTCGTAAGCTGCCCGAGGCGCAGAGAGTGGCTTGGAATAAGCAGTTTCAGTATTCGCTCAATGCCGGGCTGACTTATTTGCAGCATCGGACGTTGCATGAGGAGCGGCAGGCGATGGATCAGAAGCACGGCACTCAGCCGCCGCCGGAAGGTTGAGTTATGACGCTTACGTGTGCGGAGAAGATGGGCGGAGTTGGCATGCGCGCAGCTATTGCGCTAGCTCTAGCTGGAGGCGCGGTCTTCTCCACCGGAGCGCTCGCGCAGAGCGCGACGGTCAACGGCAAGGTTGCGGCGATCGAGCAGCAAGTCATCTCCTGGCGGCGAGATATCCATCAGCACCCGGAGCTGAGCAATCGTGAAGTGCGCACGAGTGCGCTGGTGGCGAAGCATCTGCAGGCGTTGGGCCTGGAAGTAAGAACGGGAATAGCGAAAACCGGCGTCGTAGCCGTTCTGAAAGGTGCGAAGCCGGGTAAAACCATCGCGCTGAGAGCGGACATGGATGCGCTGCCGGTGGAAGAACAAACCGGGCTTGCGTTCGCCTCGAAAGTCACAACGGAAGAGAACGGCAAGACCGTCCCAGTGATGCACGCGTGCGGCCACGACGCGCACACCGCCATTCTGATGGGCGCAGCGCAAGTGCTCGCGAGCATGCGCAGTCAAATCGCAGGCACGATCGTCTTCATCTTCCAGCCGGCGGAAGAAGGTGCACCGCCGGGCGAAGAAGGTGGCGCGCCCTTGATGATCAAAGAGGGCGCACTGACCAATCCAAAGCCCGACGCAATATTTGCGCTTCACGTCGAGCCCGGCGTGCTCGGTCGCATCGACGTGCGCTACGGCCCGTTGCTAGCAAGTTCTACCGATCTGCGAATCGATTTGAAAGGGCGCCAAACGCACGGCGGCCGCCCGTGGGAGGGCACGGACCTGATCAATCTCTCGGCGGACATCGTGAAGAGCATGGCGACCATCACTTCGCGCCAGGTCAACGTCTTCGATGTGCCCAACGTGGTCACCATCGGGATGGTGCAAGCGGGTGTCAGGCCCAACATCCTGCCCGGCGACGCGAGCTTGCAAGGAACCATCCGCACCTACAGCGAAGATCGGCTGCAGAACCTGAAGGAATTGATTCAAACCTCCGTCGATGGACTCGCAAAAACTTACGGAGCCACGGCGGCCGTCAACTTCAGGCAGCAGGCGTACGTCACAGGCAGCGATCCGAAGACGCTCGAGTCCATCATGCCGGCGCTGAAAGAGGCGGCGGGCGCAGCGGGTGTCGATACGTCGGCACCAGTGCGAGGCGCGGCGGAAGATTTCTCGTTCTTCGAACGTGAGATC
>NZ_JAEUPY010000184.1 GCF_016790065.1 Steroidobacter sp. | reverse complement strand
TGGCCACCGGTAGTGACCAGGCTGCGCACAAGTCGGCTGCGTACGCCATCTTGGTTCACAAGGACAATCCGCTCAGCAAACTCAGCATGCAACAGCTGGACGGCATCTTCGGCGCCCAGCGCACCGGCGGTTGGAACGCTTTAGTGTGGAACACGCAAGCCTCGCGAGGCAGCGACCAGAATCTGCGCACCTGGGGCCAGTTGGGATTGAAAGGCGCTTGGGCCAAACAACCCATTCACGTCTACGGGCCACCGCTGCTCGGCGCCGGTGCCATCACGGAGTTTCAACGTCAGGTGCTCGATGGCGGCGCCATGTGGAATGAAGACTTGCGCGAGTATGCGGATCGCAAACAGATGGTCGCCGATCTCGGCAACGATAAGTACGGGATCGCATACACGGCGCTGAGCTATCGCACCGATGCGGTGAAGCCGCTTGCGATCGCTCCTTCTGGATCGACTTCGGCCGTGGCCCTGAACCGCGCCAACGTGAGTGATCGCAGCTATCCGCTGGCTCGTCCGGTGTATCTGTATTTCACCATCGACAATGCCCGCGGCGAACTCGCCGAGCCTCGTGTCACACCGCTCGTCGAAGAGTTCGTGCGCTACGTGCTGAGCGCGCAGGGTCAACAGGCAGTCGCAAACGAAGGCAGCTACCTTCCTCTCACTCCGGCGCTAGCCGAGAAGCAGCTCAACAAGCTGCTGTCTCGCGAGCTGCCGCCGGAGCGCAAGAAAAGGACCTGAGCGCCGCAGGCCGACGGCTACTCTTCGAGCTTGGTGCTGCGATACTCCGGATCCGCCTTGATCTGTGCCTCAGTAAACGGCAGAGGGATCCAGCCCAGCTCGCCGAAGCGCGGGGTCTGATCAGAGAAGTGTGGAGAGGCGGGATCAGTGGATTGCGAGTACGTCAGGAAAGCTTCAACGCGTGGCCCGTCGTCTTCAAACTGCACGACCTGAATGTAGCTGGAGCCGAATCTGACTCGCAAATTGCCATCGCGCGCGTCGCCGCGAATGAGGTTGTAGACATCGGCACTGTCGGCGCCGTGCATCGGAGTGAGTCGGCCACCGAAATCGGCGATCTGAATTTCGCCCCAGGGTTTGGCGGGATCAATGCCCGCCGCCTGCGCTTCCAGCACCGCCCGGGCCAGCGCCGCACGCATCTTGGCCAAAGTGGCGGGGTCGCGTAGTTTGATACCGCGCGGAGTGTTGACGGGATCTTGGGCTGAGAACGGCACAGCCCAGATGTCTTTCGCCACGGTGCCCCCTTCCATGGCGAACCCTCGAATCCATTTCATCGCCAAGAACACGCCGATGCTATCCAAGTTGGCCTTGCCGTCCCATTTCGCGATGACCGCACAAGCCTCGGCCACCGACACCGACTTGCCGTCGAGCACGACCGGGCGCGTATCAGAACAGACCGTACGTAGATCATCACGCAGAAGATTGCCGAGATACGAGTGGTTGTTGAACGCGATCTGCTGCAGCTTGCGCATGTTGAACCGGTTGCCCTCGAGACCATCCTTGCCGGCGAGTCGCGCTTGGATCTGAGTGATGCCCAGGCGCGTGCGACCATTCTGCGGATAGTCTTTGGCGGCCACGATGGATGGGAAGCCGGTGAGTGGCTGCGCGGGATTGGCGAGCCAGGCGCTCTCGTTAGAGTTTTGCACGAAATCTGTCCGCCGCAGCACCGGCAGTTCCGATCCAGCAAAGATGCCAGGCTGCAGCCCACCCGGTTCGCTCTCCAGCTGGCAAGCAGCGCTGGCCGTGAGCACCCACAATTTCTCGTCGATTAACTTTTTGTACGGCTCGGCGATGCAGGCAGCTTCCTTCGCCTGAGTCACGCGCGGCACGACCGAGACATTGGCGTAGAGCGTGTTGCCATCGGCGTCTGCGGCGATGGTGTTGGTCCACGGGATACCGACGTGCTCGGTCATCGCGCTCTGTAAGCCATCGAGCGAACTGGCGCGGTCCATCGCATACCAAGTCTCGATCATGCGGTGATTGTCCAGGCTCGGGCTGAACAACGCATAGGCCTTGCCATCGCCCCACTGCAATTTACCGGGCAGCTGCACGATCAGGCCGAAGTCCGTGCGCCAGAAGTCGTGGGTGCGCTTCGAGATCGCACCGTCCGCTCCTTTCACGTCGACGGTGACGGTTTCGCGCGTCATCGCCTTGGTCTGGCCATCGACCACGTACTTCGTGGGATCCTGCGGATCGAGCGTGAGGGCGTAGAACACGACATGACCGGAAGTGTTGACCGTGTGGGTCCACGCGACGTCGCGATTGAAACCACTGCGCACCACTGGAAAGCCGCCGAAGGTCACGCCCATGACATCGAGCTTGCCGGGAATCGTGAGATGCAACTGGTAAAAGCGTAGCGAGCCAAACCAGGGGTAATGCGGGTTGCCGAAGAGCAGACCGCGGCCGTTCTCGGTCGCCTCCTTCCCGAGTGCCACGCCATTGCTACCGAGCCATTCGCGGCTCGCGTACCGCAGATCGACGTCAAAGTGCGCCATCGGCTCGCGGTTTGAGTCCGGGGGCTGTACCGCCAGCAGCGCCGGCATCAATTGCATGAACGGACCTTCGGAGGCCAAGCGCCGGGCCAAGCGCATGATGTCCTGCTCGCTGATCTTACGAACCCAAGGCGCGCCACGACACTGCGCTGGCTGCTGCTCGGCTGGAGTATCTGCTAGATAGCGATTGAAGCCGGCGGTGAACCCCCGAACCAGCGCCTGCGACTCAGCGTTTTGGTGTTGCCACGAGCGAGTCACTTGCTCCGGGGCATTGAGCATCTTGAAAAAGAAATCCGACTGTAGATTGGTCAACTTGATCGAGCCGGTCTCCACGTCGGGCCCGTCAGTCTGGTCCGGCCCGAAGTAGCGCGACCGATCGCCGTTCACGGTGACCAGCATTTCCGCGAACATGCAGAAGTTGTCCTGCGCGTAGGCGTAGCCGAATCCGTAGCCTATCCCCGCCTCGTCCTTGGCGACGATGTGCGGTATTCCGAAGGAGGTGCGGCGAATTTCCGCCGCATAGGTCGAGGCTTTACTGGGCTCCTGATTCCGGCATGCAGTCAGACCCAGGGCCATTGAGATGGCAACACCGACCCACATCAGCTTGTTTGTTATTTTGGTCATCTGTCGAGTTCGAAAGAAGCACACGTACCACGGTGCGGAATACGGCGAGACCTGCGGGCTCTCGCCGCCGAAGCCGACTAATTGTATGTAGCTGTCGCCGTGCGGGGCAACTTAAGTGAGCCCTCTTGTCCTACCTGACGGAACCAGACCGCGACGGTAAATACAGTCGCGCCAGCGCAGCCGCTGCGTCGGCGAGGTCGACAGCGCCACCGGCATCCTGGACGTTGAAATGTAGAGCAACGACGACGTTGTCTTGGTGATAGTTGGTGAAGCGCGACTCTGCTCCCTTCAGGCTACCGGAACGCCCGACGCTGACGCCGTCATCACGACGATCCAGCTGGAAGAACATAGCTTGTCGCAAGCCACGGGATGGCCTGACCTGGCCTGGGTGGTCCTTGGCGTAGCTGGCTTCATCCGCCGGTGAGTACCGGATATCGGACGGCAGTTGCAAGCGATACATCTCACGCAACGACTCTGGTTTGAGCAGCCGGCCCGAGTTGAGTGCGATCCCGAACAGACACAGGTCTTCGTCGGTCGAGAGCACGCCGGCCGCTGCATACTTGTAGCTGACATTCTCGTCGGGCGCGTTGCGAAGCTCTCCGGATTCGGAGCGGACGTAGCCTCGTCCTCGTCGAGGAACGATGCGCGAAGTGACATCGAAGCGCGTATCGGCCATGCCCGCCGGCTGCCACACATTCTTACTCAGATAGCTCTCGAAGCTTTCGCCAGTGACCGCTTCGATGACTGCCTGGATCAGGTTCGGTGCGACCGTGGATTGCATCCAGCGAGTGCCGGGCTCGAACAACAGCGGATCGTCTCGCCAACCCCGAGTCGATTCCTCGAAGTTGTCGAACTGCCGAAACCAGAGCACGTTGCCCGGGCCGAACTCATCTCCTTCGTAGCTGTAGTCTCGGATGCCAGAGCTGTGCGACAGCACGTGCCTGAGCGTGACCGGATTCGCTCGGCGCGGATACCAAGGAACGTAGTCGTGGACTGGCGCATCGAGTTTGATCTTGCCCCGCTCCACCAATTGCATGGTCGCCACCGCGCTCATCACACTCGATAAGGAACCGAGGTTGTGAACGCTGCGGCCGTCCTGCGGTGTCGCGCTTTGCAGATCGGACAGGCCCACGCCGCCCGAAAACACGATCTGTCCATTCACTGCTACTGCGGCGGAGACACCGGGGGCTCCCGTCTCCGCCTGCCAGCGCAACAGATAACTCTTGATCGCTTCCTGTGCTTGCGATGACGCCACCGGCGCGGCGACGCCATCTCGCATGAACAGAGCACACGCGCTCCACAACAGAACGTTTCTCAGCAACCCAATCGTCGAATACTGCATCTCTATCTGGCCCCCGGTGTGCGTGCTCTTCGGTCTATCTGCTACTCGTCGCCGTGCTTGCCCTTGTGCAAGGTATTCCCCTTGCCGTGCAACGCGCCGCTCGGATTGAACAGAGCGATACGGTCGAGCAGGATGACGACGTGCCAGCAGTCCTTGAACGACTTCGCTTGCCACTTCAAATCCACGCACAATTGATTGCCTTGCACCTTCCACGTGCCGGCCCACGGATTGACCTTGCGTGAGAAGCAGGTGTCGCCGTGCTTCAGGAACAGATCGCCGACCACTTCCGGCGCCGGGCAGGATTTCTCCGGAATCTTATTCAGTTCCACCTCATAGCCGCCAAGTGCATCGCCGTCCGCGAAGTTCAACGCATAGTGATGCGGAATGCTCAGCGAGTTGCCAGTCACTGCTTGCTTGATCTGCTCGCCAGTCAGTGCGGGCGCCGAGATGCGCGGCCACATGGTCGTGAGCCCATCGCCACCTTCACCGCCTTCGCCGGCAAAGATCTTGGCCAGCGCGCCGGTGAAGTCGCCTGGAAAATTCTCTGCCGTCTGTACCGTCGCACTCTCAGCGCCTGCGGCATGACTGAGATCGGGAGCGGCCACTCCGAGCGCCGCGATCGTTCCCAGCCCGTACCAGATCTTTGTTGTATTCATCGTTCACACCTTTGGTTGGATCTCTAATTTGGGTTCCGTGCCAAGGCCTTCAGCTTGGCGCGGTACTCATCGATGGGATTGCTAAAGGGTTGTTCATCGTCGACGGCGGCGCGCACCGCTCGTTCGTACTCGAGTAACGCTTCTTCCTTGCGACCGAGTCGTTCCAAGGCTTCGGCAAGTTGCCGGTGAGGTCCGGCGAGATAGGGATACTCGAGTACAGCGCGACGCATGATTGCCAGTGCGCCGGTTGAGTCCGTGGCCAGCAGTCCATCCGCAGCTACTGCGAACGCGGCAGGAGATGGCGCTATCGGAAATCCGAAGCGTGTAGCCAGCGCTGAGTAATGCGCATCGACGTCTCGCATGTCGAATCGCTGCTCGACGTCATTGACCATGCGCGGCATGCGCCAGCCCGCGAACAATGCCTGCAACGCGTCGTACAGACTGCGATGCGGTGTACTCATGTGAT
>NZ_JAEUPY010000181.1 GCF_016790065.1 Steroidobacter sp. | reverse complement strand
GGGGTGAAGCCGGGCGTCATTCCGCCGCGCGATGACTCGAAACGCAGGCGCTGGCATTTCGCCGCCCAACATCTTGCCAGTGCCGCAAGCATTGCTGTCTTTGCAGTCGCCATCGGCGTGGCGGCCTATTTTTGGTCCGAGCGCTCCCCCGCCTACAGCACGCCTATCGGCGGTCTGGCCTCCGTACCGATCCCCGACGGCTCCGAAATTACTCTCAATACCAACAGCGAAGTTCGCGTTCACGTCAGCGACGCCGAACGGCGCATCGATCTGAAACAGGGCGAAGCGTTCTTTAACGTTGCCAAAGACCCCACTCGGCCATTTGTCGTACAGGCCGGCAACACACGGGTCATTGCTCTCGGTACCCGATTCTCGGTGTGGCGAAACGGCAAAGACGTGCGCGTCGTCGTTAGCGAAGGCCGGGTGCGACTGGAGAACCGTGACAATCGCGATGCCGACACCGCCTCATCCGCTTTGACTGCCGGCACCGTTGCCCGCACCCGTGATGCGAAAGTAGCTGTGCAAAAGCGCTCGGTAGCTGAAGTCGAAGAGCTGCTGAGTTGGCGTTCTGGGTTGGTGGTGTTCAAAGAAACACCGCTGGCGCAGGCGGCGATGGAGTTGAACCGTTACAACACGCGCAAGCTGATCGTGGAAGACGAGGCCATCGCAGGGTTCCGCATCGGCGGTACCTTTCGCGCGACCAATCTGGATGCCTTCGTGCGCTTGCTAAAACAGGGCTTCGCCATCGATGCCGAGGAGCAGGAGGGTCGCATCGTACTCACGGAAAAATTGTAGTGACGTTACTGGAACCGCGTTTGCCAATCGTCCCGGTAAGCACTGGTTTATCGACATAAACACAACGATGGGGACGAGGCATGACGAAGTTCAAGGCGCCACTGCTTTCATTACTCGCGCTGTCCTGCGCGGTTCACGCCGGCGAAGCTAGACCAATCGATGTGCCAGCGGGCGATTTGACTGCTGCGCTGGAGATGATCGCCAAGCAATCGGGCGTCGAGCTGCTTTATCACAGCGACGAACTCAAAGGGATTCGTACCAAGGGTGTCAAAGGCGCGCTGTCCGCGAAGGAGGCGCTGGAGAGATTGCTGGAGGGAACGCTACTGACATTGAGCACGGATGGCGAGACCGGCGCGATGGTGGTGTCGGGAAAGGAAACCGCGACCAAGACTTCGCAGGCAATGACGCAGGGAGCAACTGTGCAGTTGGCGAGCGCCGAACTCCGGCTCAGCCAGGCACATGATTCTTCTTCTACAGCAGAGAGCCTGCGCACGGCGGATGCGCGAGATCTGGAGCTGGGAGATATCGCATCGGGCAAAGGCATTCCCGAGATCCTGGTGAAAGGCAAACGTTCACTGAACGTGGACATCAAACGCACCGAAGACGATCCACAGCCTTATGTGGTGCTCGACCGCAGTCAGATCGAGCGCTCCGGCGCGACCACCCTGGAGCAGTTCCTGCAGCAGCGGCTGCCGATGAATACCAGTGTGGGCAGTGTCGGCGGCGCGATGAACATGACTAGCCAGGACCTTCCTGGCGCCAGCGGCATCAATCTGCGTGGCTTGGGAGATGCACAGACGCTGATCCTGATCGACGGACACCGCATGTCCAGTCCCATGACCGGCAGCGGCAATCTTGCGCAGGGCGAAATCAGCGGCATTCCGTTGGCAGCCATCGAACGCATCGAGATCCTGCCCAGCACTGCATCCGGCATCTACGGCGGCAGCGCCACCGGTGGCGTGATCAACATCATCACTCGCAAGGACTACAGCGGCGGCGAAGCTCGCTTGACCTACGACAACACCTTCGACGCCGATAGCGCGGTTCGCAAGTTGGATGTGTTGTTCGGCACCAACTTCAACGAGGGCAAGACCAACCTGCTACTCAGTGGCAGCTACTCTGAGGCGAATGAGTTGCTGCAAGGTGACCGGGATTTCGCCGCGCGTGGGCGGGCGCTCATCTCGAGGAACAATTCTGTTTATTCGAATCGACCGTTGGGCAGCACGCCCAATATTCGCAGCTCCGATGGATCGCTGCTGGTGCTCGACTCTGGCACAGCGCTCGGCTCGTCATTCACCTCGGTGCCGGTCGGTTATGCAGGCGTGTCGACGGATGGCGGCGCGGCGCTCGCGCAGAACGCTGGAAGTTACAACTGGGCACTTTCCAGCGGAGCGTTGGGCCTTCGCCAATCGTTGTATAGCGAACCGTCGGTGAAGAGTGGGCTGCTGGTGTTGCGTCACCAGTTCAGCGACACCTTGCAGGCGTTCATCGATCTGTCGTCTTCGGAGGCACGGCGTCGCTCCACCCTCGGAGGATTCGCGCAGAACTTCACATTGGCTGCGAATTCGCCGTTCAATCCGTTTACTACCGCGGTGTCGGTCACCGCTGCGATGCCGGCCGATATTCCGCAAGAGTCGCTGACCGAACGTGAGCGGGCGGTGGTGGGTGTCGTCAAGCAGCTGCCCGGGAGTTGGTCGACCAGCCTGGACTTCACCTTCGATCGGACAGAGTTCAGTTACAACGGCGGTGGCAATACCGGTTATGGCGTTGTGGCCAGTGCCGGCGGCGTGGATATCCTGCGCGATCTGGAAGCTTTCCCAGTCGACTATCAATCGACCATCGTCCCGGTCTATGCGGCGTCCACTCGCACGACCATGAAAGATACCAATCTTCGAGTCAGTGGTCCGCTGGGCGACCTTCCCGGCGGCAGGCCGATGTTGTCCGGGGCGCTTGCGTACCGTGAGGAAAGCGTGCCGGATACGCTGAAAGCGAGTTCGCCGACCTTTCATTTGCTGATTCCGTCGCGTTCTACCGCCGTGCCGAGCGCGTATCTGGAATATCGAGTGCCGCTGTTCTCGCAGAAGAACGCACGTCCCGGTCTAAAAGAACTGGACCTGCAATTTGCGGTTCGAGGCGAGAAATACACCAGTAAGTCGGGTGGCCTCGTGCCTTTGTTCGGCGCGTTGCCGTCGCCGTTGCCGCAGCCTACGCGTGAGACGAATGAGTTCTCGTCGGTGGATCCGACCATCGCCTTGCGTTGGGTGCCGGTGCAGGACCTGGCTGTGCGCCTGAGCTATGGCACGGGCACTCTGCCACCGTCGCTGAGTCAACTGGTGCCCATTGGCTC
>NZ_JAEUPY010000177.1 GCF_016790065.1 Steroidobacter sp. | reverse complement strand
CGATGACGAGCGGTTGTCTAATCTCATTTCGGATTACGCGTTGCTCCCAACTTCTCACAAGATTTCTTGTGGGCTATACAACGACCACAAATTATCAACTTAGCGAAACTCTTTTTGTTCTGTCGCAACAGCGGAGCGCAGTAGTCAGGGACTCCTTATATGTGGTTTTTGCGAGTCCGCTGGCGTGTTTCGCAGGATTCAAACGTTCTTTCCTGGGACGGAATTGCAGGCCGGCGTGTCTGTGCGGGGCGGCGCGAGGGGCCGGCATATCGCGCTCCTGGGAGCGCCAACGAGGGTGTGCGCATGGTCTGCCGGGCCAGCACGCATATATATGAGTAAGCCGAATCGTAAGCCATTGATAAATAGGACGCATGCGCTTCCTGAAGATCCCTGGTGGGCTGCCGGATGAGTGAACAGATCGCAGGCGTCGCCCTCCGGTTTGGCCAGCGTCCGACCCTGGGGTGGGTGACTGACCTGTCACAGGTCGCTGAAATGTTCAGCACGGCCCCTCATTTGATCGTCATCGGGCTGGCCCAGCATCCGGGCGATCTTTTGAAAGATGCGTGTGCTCAGCTGCTGTCGGAACAAGCCGGCGAGCACGGCGCGAACAGCAATCTCGTTCTCAAACTAAAGAGCGTCGAAGCATTCGAGAGTGCCTATTCGAAGTACGTGGTGAGCGGCAAACAGGTCGAACCGAAAGTGATCTTCATCCAGTCACGTGACGAGTCTGCCTCCCAGGGGTCATTCGCTGACGAGCTTACCGAGGCATTGAACTTCCTCAGTCATGTCTCATGGGCGGACTTGCCGGTGCAAAGTCTGCGCGCGCGATTCGCCAATGACGAACAACTGAGGCTCGGGCGCGAACGCCGCGATCAACTGCTCGTTGAAGAGCGGTGGCTGAACGCGTGGCAAGTTCATGAGCAGCAGGGGGGCAACGCCAATGCTCATGGGGTCAATAACACGGCCAGCCGTGCACGCAGGTTGGGAGAGATGCTCGGCGCCTGGAACGGGCGAGAGTATTTATATCCAGGGTTTCAGTTCGACCTCCAGACGGGCCGATGGATGCCCGAGATGAAACAACTGTTGGACATTCTTCCCAGAGATCGCAGCGGCTGGCGCCAGGCATTTTGGCTGTTTCAGAAACATTCGCGGCTGGATGACCGGCGGCCGGCAGATATTTTTCAAAAGGAACCGAGCGCCGTGATCGAAGCCGCACGGAGCGACTTCGTGCTTGACGATGAGCGTTGGTAGTCCGAGTCATTCCAATCCCACCGATCAATATACGTGGTTGCCAAAGGGCACGCGGCTTTGGCACGTCTATCCAGATGGATTTGACTGCCTGGCGTTCAACGCCAAGTCGACCAACAGATTCGCACTGCCGCCGCCGCCGGCTTGCGCCATGTTCTATGCCGGCGATTCCGCGGACTGTGCGCTCTGGGAGAGTGTGTTACGTAACTTGGTGATCAACAGCGCTCAGCCGCAACCGGTAGATCCGGGGTTGCTGGCAGGAAGATCGATCGTTGAGCTGGAAGTCGCGCTCGACACCAAGATCCTGGATTTGCGTGCGCCGTACTTTAGAAAGTTCAGTAGCGATCCAGCGCTGCATGCCGAGTTGCAACGGCTCGCGGTAGTGCCGGATGCTCAGTACGCCGAGACACACGCGAAGGCGCGAGCGTTGCGAGACGAGTGGACAGATGCCGTCGGCCTCTGCTGGTTCTCCAGGCAGATAGGAGCACAGCGGGCCTATGTGTTCTATCGACCGCCGCACCCTGCGGGCGGCTTTCGTAAGATCCAAGCGCACTCATTGGATACGGCGCAGGGTTGGGCGCTCATCGATGCTGCGCTCGACGTCGTCGGGGTCAAGCGACTCGGTGCCACCCTGTGATCTCGATGCAGGCGGCATTGGAGGCCTGCTACCATGCCGCCATCCGGACACAGCTAGGGAGCCTGAGGCGTGCGACGGTTCATATTTGCGGCCCTCATTCTATGGATGGCATTCACCAGTTCAGCTAACGCGGAGCCGGGAAACGGCTCGGCATCATCATCCGCTCCGGGCATCGAAGAGGTTCTAGTCACGGGCGTTCAGCCTGGCCCCGGCCTGTGGCGTGTCTCCAGTGGCCGACGAACGATGTGGATTTTGGGCACCTACGCGCCGTTGCCGTATCAGATGCAATGGCGATCGGAGGAGGTGGAGGCGACCATCGCCGAGTCCAAGTTGGTGTTGGCGCCGTACGCCGCAGAGTTCTACGTGCCGGGCATCGATGCCTATGATCTCACGGGCAAGAAGCTGAAGAAGGTGCTCGAGCCGGCGACGTACAAGCGCTGGAACACGCTGCGCAAGAAATATATAAAACGCGACGGCAAAGAGGATTGGTTACCTGCGTCGGCTGCGTTTCAACTCCAGGCCCGGGCTTTCCAAAGTGCCGGGCTGTCGTTCGACGACCAAGTGTGGCGCACGGTAAAGAAGATCGCCAGAGAGCACCGCGTTCGCGTCAGTGACGATCATCAGATTCGGTTGGAAGTGATGCCGCGGGGCTCCGTCGATCTTGGCACGTCTGTGTACTATGAGCCGGCGGCCATCGAGTTCCTGACTCGAACGCTCGACCGGCTGGAGAAGGACCTGACCGCCACCAAGGCGCGAGCGAATGCCTGGGCGGTCGGCGATTTGCGGGCGCTCCGAGGGCTCATGGAGTTCAACCAAGAGAAGGCCTATATGGCCTCGCTGGCCGGCCCGTTCATGGCAGAGAATGGCATCCAGGACTTGTTTGAGCGTGCCGATGAGAAGTGGTTATTCGCGGCGAAGAACGCACTGTCCACCAGCGACGTGACATTCGCGATCTTGCCGGTATCGATGTTGATGGACCCGAACGGGTTGCTCGCGAAGCTCGGCGCGATGGGTTACGACGTCCAAGCGCCGCGGTAGCTGAGCGTTACGCCGCCGACGTCATCAGGGATTGCAGATAACGACTCATGGTTGCTTCCACGTCGGCAGGCGACCAGCTGCGAGGGTTGGTGGCGGCTTGCGAGGCGATGCCATCGATGAGGGCGCAGATGCGGCGGCCTTCAAGCATGGGATCGAGTTTGGCGGAGACCGTGCCGGTCGCTTGCAGGTCGGTAATCACCGCGGCGAATTGCTTGATATGCAGCAAATCGCGCTTGTCCTGCAGTTTCATGAGTGCCGGGTTGCCGATGGCCAGGCCCATGAAGGCTGTTAGCAGTCGGCAGCGTGCAATGGATGCGGCATCGAGGGGCAGCAGTTCGCGGGTCATGGCGAGCAAGCGTTCGGGGCCGTGACCGTTGGCGGCGGCTTGTTTCATCCGCTCGTGAGCACGGTCGAACATCAGGTTCTTCGAGTAAAGCAGCATCTCTGCTTTGGTCTTGAAGTAGTGCATCAGCACGCCGGTCGAGCAGCCCATCTCCCGAGCAATCTCGGCAATTCCTGACTTCTCGATGCCCGAGCGCAGAATCACCTTGCAGGTGGCATCTGCGATCTCTTCGCGCTTGGAGTCATGGTCACCTTTCCGGCGTCCGCGTGGCATCGTCGTTTGCCTGTTCCCGTGAATCGTCTGAAGTCGCCAATGTTACGCGTTTGCGTAGACAGAAAGCAGTGCTCGGCACGCGGCCAGACCGATTTCCCCAGGGACGGGTGCGGGTTGTCCGGTCCGCACGGCCTCGGCAAATGCAGCCATCTGCATCGTGAAGTTGCCGGGCATGGCAGGGCCGGGCACGGGAAGTTGGCGGGTGCCGTGGCGAGTGGTCCAGTAAATATGGTTGCCATAGTGAAGGACGCGCAAGGCGCCGGCGGTGCCGTGCACGTGAATGCAGCCGGGCTGCGATTGCCAATTGCCAGGCTCCACGAAGCCGCTCACGTCCCAACCAGCGCCCCAGGAGAAATGGCCTTCGGCGGGCAGTTCGGTGGGGAAGGTGCCGTCCTCATACAAAAGATGACCGATGGCGCCGTTGGCGAATTCCATGGCCATGAACTCGGGGCGTTGGGTTTGGCCGGCGATGTTGCCGCGGCCGAGCACCGAACGTATCGGCGAATCGATCAGCCAGGAAAAAGTATCGATCAGATGGACGCCATGATCGATCAGGCCCATGCCGGAGCCGCCCGGGCCGCCCAGCGGGAAATGATGAGGACCCAATGTCCCACGATGCGCAGGTCCGGTGCCGCCAACGGCGAACTCGCGCATCAGTAGCACGTCGCCAAGCGCGCCGCTTTGAATGAGCCGTCTTGCTTCAATGACGGCGGGCAGAAAGCGATAAGACGCACCGTAGCCGAGTAGAACGCCGTGTTCACGGCAAGCAGCGATCATGCGTTCGCAAGCGTCGATGGAAATCGACAACGGCTTCTCACATAGAACATTCACGCCGGCGCGAGCGCAAGCAACCGTGGCTTCTTCATGAGCGGCGGTCGGCGTCAGCACGCAAGCGATATCGAGTTTCTCCGCAGCCAGCATGGCTTCGGCACTGGCATACGCCCGTAACGAATGTGAGGAGGCGACCTCGGCCAAGCGCTCCGCTTGCGGATCGGCGGCGGCGACCACCTTGATCGTGGGTAACTCGCGATACGCCTGAAGATGGACCTGGGCCACGGCGCCTACGCCGATGACGCCGACTCGAAGCGGTTCACTCATAGCTGCCTCGCTACAGAAAAAATGATGCGCGGGACCCATTGCGCGAATTAATATAATGGTTATTATAAATGAAAAGGGGGCCTCATGAAACGAAAAGTAATCCTGACCTGTGCGGTTACAGGAGAGAACCGCTACAACCGCCAACACCCGTCATTTCCGATCACGCCGGAGCAGATCGCGGCGGCGGCCCTCGAGGCGGAAGCGGCAGGCGCCACCACGGTGCACTTGCACGTGCGTAATCCTGAGACCGGCGATGGCTCGCGCGATCCGGTGTTGTTCAAAGAGTTGGCGCAGCGGGTTCGTGCCGGTGGCTTGCGTAGCATCCTGAATATCACTTGCGGCGGCGGTGCCAAGTACGTGCCCAGTGCCGACAACGATGCCGTGGCCGGTGAAGGCACGGATGTCGGTTCGGTCGAGAATCGCACCCGACACATTCGAGAAAACCGCCCCGAAGTGTGTTCGCTCGATGTGACGACTCAGAATCAGATGGATGGCGGCGAAGAGTACGTCTATCTGCACAGCCAGAGCACGCTGCGCCGGATGGCGAAGACGTTTCTAGAGCACGGCGTGAAGCCCGAGATCGAGATCTTCGCGCCCGGCGATTTGTTGTTCGCCAATCAAATGGTTTCTGAAGGTCTGTTTGCTCCGCCGCCGTTCTATCAGATGGTGCTCGGCACGCGTTGGGGTCTGCCGGCGGATGTGGAAACCATTCTGTATCTGAAGCGCCTGTTGCCACCCGAAGCGATGTGGGCAGCCTTCGGCATCGGCCGACAGCAAATGCCGATGGTGGCGCAGTCGGTGTTGCTCGGCGGTCATGCGCGCGTCGGTTTGGAAGACAATTTGTATTTGGATCGCGGCGTGTTTGCGACCAATGGTCAGTTGGTGGAGCGCGCGGTGCGAATCATCCGCGACCTGGGATGTGAAGTCGCCACGCCCGATGAAGGGCGAGAAATCCTGGGCTTGAAGCGCTAGGGCCTGTCATGAACAGCCCGAGCGTCGTTCAAGGTGAACTGAGCTCTGGCAGCGTGCGCCCACCGGCGCTGCTTCGGACGATCGGACGGTTCCAGTACTTTGCACTGGCGTTCGGCACCATCGTCGGCTCGGCATGGGTCGTGGTGTTGGGGGACTGGCTGCGCGTCGCCGGTCCCGGAGGCGCCAGCCTCGCGTTCATAGCGGGCGCACTGCTGATGAGCTTGCTGGCCGGTGTTTATGCCGAACTCAGCGCTCGCATGCCCGAGGCCGGGGGCGAGTTCATCTTCGCG
>NZ_JAEUPY010000156.1 GCF_016790065.1 Steroidobacter sp. | reverse complement strand
AACGGCACCGCCGTCAGCACCACCGACAGCAAGAACCCGATGACATATTCGCGCAGCGTGCCGTGCGGCTCAGTGCCGTGAACCAGACCAGGATCATGCTCGGAAGCGTGGTCGTGAGCGCTCATCGCAACATGCCCATCAAGTAGACAAACGTGAACACACCGATCCAGATCACGTCGAGGAAGTGCCAGAACAAGCTCAAGCAGGCCAGCCGGCGTGAGTTCGCCTTGGTCAGCCCGTGCTTGCTTATCTGAACCATCAAGGTGATCAGCCACACGATGCCGAAAGTCACGTGCAAGCCGTGCGTGCCGACCAGAGTAAAGAACGCAGACAGGAAGGCACTGCGCTGAGGCGTCGCGCCCTCATGAATCATGTGCGCGAACTCATATAGCTCGATGCCCAGGAAGGCCGCGCCGAACAGACCGGTAACTGCCAGCCACACCAGCGTCGCGCCGACCTGCTTCCGATACGACGCCAGCATGGCGAAGCCATACGTGATCGAAGACAACAGCAGCATGCTGGTGTTGACCGCCACCAGCGACAGATCGAACAGATCCTGCGGGCCCGGCCCCGCCGCATAGTTGCCGCCCAGTACTCCGTAGGTGGCGAACAGCACGGCAAAGATGAGGCAGTCGCTCATCAGATAGATCCAGAAGCCGAGCAGCGTGCTGCCGCCGGCTTCGTGATCGTGCTCGTCCGTCAGATGAAACAGCGTGCGATTGGCCGCTTGTTCGTTGGTAAGTGCGTGTCCCATCGCTTAGCTCCGCACCGCCGCTAGCAGCTGCGTGCGTTCCTGCTCAGCCCGCACCACGTCCTCCAGAGACAAGTGATACTCCCGCTTGTAATTGAACGTGTGATAGATGGCGTAGCCGACGATGCCGACGAAGCTCAACGCCGCCAGCCACCACATGTACCAGACCATCGCGAAGCCGAAGATGGTGCTGAGTACGGCGAGCACGAAACCGGCACCGGTGTTGCTCGGCATGAGGATGGCGCGGAAGCCCGACAACGGCCGCTGATAGCCGCGTTGTTTCATGTCCCACCAGGCGTCGCTGTCGTGAATGACGGGGGTGAACGCAAAGTTATAAGCCGGCGGCGGCGACGAAGTGGCCCATTCCATAGTGCGGCCGTCCCACGGATCGCCAGTGGTATCGCGCAGTTCGTTCCGCTTGCGGAAGCTGACGTAGAACTGCACCAGCATCGCGGCGATACCGAGCGCGATCAGAACGGCGCCGAACGCCGCGATCTGGAACCAGATCTGCAACGACGGATCTTCGAAGTAACGCAGGCGACGAGTCACGCCCATCAGGCCAAGCACATACAGCGGCATGAACGCCACCCAGAAGCCGACCACCCAGAACCAGAACGAGACCACGCCCCAGAATCGATCCAGCTTGAAACCAAACGCCTTGGGGAACCAGTAATTGATGCCGGCGAACAAGCCGAACAGCACGCCGCCGATGATCACGTTATGGAAGTGCGCCACCAGGAACAGGCTGTTATGAAGCACGAAGTCGGCCGGCGGCACCGCCAGCAACACGCCCGTCATGCCGCCGATCACGAACGTGAGCATGAACGCGACCGTCCACATCATCGGCAGCTCGAAACGGATCCGGCCGCGATACATGGTGAACAGCCAGTTGAACAGCTTGGCACCGGTGGGGATGGAAATGATCATGGTGGTGATGCCGAAGAACGAGTTGACGCTGGCACCCGAGCCCATGGTGAAGAAGTGATGCAACCACACGATGTACGACAAGATGGTGATGACGACGGTGGCGTACACCATGGAGCTGTAGCCGAACAGCTTCTTGCCCGAGAACGTCGAGGTGACTTCGGAGAACACGCCGAACAACGGCAGAATCAGGATGTACACCTCGGGGTGACCCCAGATCCAGATGAGGTTCACATACATCATCGGATTGCCGCCGAAATCGTTGGTGAAGAAGTTGGTGCCCACGTAACGATCCAGGGACAACAACACCAACACCGCGGTAAGCACCGGGAACGCGGCCACGATCAGCACGTTCGTGCACAGCGAAGTCCAGGTGAACACCGGCATCTTCATCAACGTCATGCCGGGCGCGCGCATCTTGATGATGGTCGCGAGCAGATTGACGCCTGATAACAAGGTTCCCACGCCCGCTATCTGTAGCGCCCATATGTAGTAGTCGACGCCGACGTCTGGACTGTACTGAATACCCGAGAGCGGCGGATACGCGAGCCAGCCGGTGCGTGCGAACTCGCCGACGAACAGCGAGAACATCACCAACACCGCGCCGGCAGTGGTCATCCAAAAACTGAAGTTGTTGAGGAACGGGAACGCCACGTCACGCGCACCGATCTGCAACGGCACGATGTAGTTCATCAAGCCAGTGACCAGCGGCATGGCGACGAAAAAGATCATGATCACGCCGTGCGCGGTAAAGATCTGATCGTAGTGATGCGCGTTGAGATAGCCTTCCGAGCCGCCGAACGCCATGGCCTGCTGCAGTCTCATCATGACCGCGTCGGCGAAACCACGCAGCAGCATGATGATGCCCAGGATCATGTACATGATGCCGATGCGCTTGTGGTCGATGGTGGTGATCCAATCGCGCCACAACGTGCCCCACAGCTGATACTTGGTGATAGCTGCGAGCATGGCGATGCCGCCAATGGCCACGGCTGCGAAAGTGGCCACCACGATGGGCTCATGCAGCGGCAAAGCCGCCAACGACAACCGACCGAAGATCAGCTGCAACAAGGGCGAATCGGCGTGAGGCATCTGCATCTGGGCTACTGCAAGCTCGAAGGTGTCGTCGTGTCGACGAACAACGAATGAGCCGACTTGAATGAGGGATTCGGCAGACCGGCACCCTTCAGCGGGGAACGGTCCACACGGGAGAACGGCAACGACTCGTCGGCTTGTCTGGCGATCGGTGCCGTGCACAGGCCGATGACATGCGCATTGTCCGAACCGAACACAGCGCGAGGCTGATCAGCCGCCATGCGGGCGACGTTGTGAACACCGGCAAGGCCGAGCCCACCGCGCTCGTCGATGGCCATCATGTCGTGCATACACATCTTGCCGGGTTCGACGCACATGCCCACGATGGCGCTGAACAGTTCCGCATCCACACCGGAGAAACGACGAACGGGCTCGCGCTCCGACGGCTTGGCCAGCTGCTTCAGATACAGATCACGGGTCAATGTTTCCTGACTGGCGCGCGCGTTGGCGACCCAGCGCTCGAACTCGCCCTGCTCCAGCGAATGCACCTTGAAGCGCATGCCGGAGAAGCCCGCGCCGCTGTAGTTAGAAGAGAAACCTTCCGACACGCCGGTCTTGTTCAACACGCCGTGCAGCTTGGTCTCCATGCTGGGCATCGCGTAAATCATGCCGGCAAAGTGCGGGATGTACAGCGAGTTCATCACTGACGAAGCGGTGATGCGCAACGCCACCGGCTGATTCACCGGCACGGCGAGCTCGTTGACCGTGGCAATGCCCTGCTCGGGATAAATGAACAACCATTTCCAATCGAGCGCCACCACTTCGACCTGCAACGCTTTGGCATCTTCGGGCACGGGCTGCCCAGGCGCGAGACGATCGAGCGGACGATACGGATCGAGCAAATGAGTGCCGAGCCAGGTGAGCGCGCCCAGACAAATGACGATGAGCAGCGGCGCGGACCAGATGATCAATTCCAAGCGCATCGAATGATGCCAATCGGGTTCGTAGCGCGCTTCGCGATTGTTATGTCGATAGCGCCACGCAAAGATGACAATCAGCGCCATCACCGGGATGATGATGAGCAGCATCAGCCACGTCGACATCACCAGCAGATCGCGCTGCTGAGCGGCCACGTCGCCGGATGGGTTCAATACCACGGTGTCGCACGCGGCAAGCGCGAGACATAGCGGAAGTAATGTAAGAATGCGCAGTCGGTTCTTCATCGACACGAGACCGGAACGCCGCCATGAAACACAACGCGGCGGAGCATACGGCGTTGAGTCGCGCAGCGACATTGGGCGTTTTGCCCAATGGTCCCATACCCGGGGACAGCGCTATAAAGCGTCATTGATCCATGGGAGCGAGTTATGACGGTCGCGCAGTCCGGTGCGCCCACTTCGTCGCTGGAGCGGGACGCCCGCCGCACCAATGAAGCGCATGCCGGCGAAGTCCGCCCCGGCGACATCGCCATTGGCGTCATCATCGGTCGGACCTCGGAATTCTTCGACTTTTTCGTGTATGCCATTGCTTCGGTAGTGGTGTTTCCGAAGCTGATCTTTCCGTATGTCGACGCGCTGACCGGCACGCTCTATTCGTTCGCCATCTTCTCGTTGGCGTTCGTCGCTCGCCCGCTAGGTACCCTGGTCTTTACCGCCATCGACCGAGCCTATGGTCGCGCCATGAAGTTGACGGTGGCGCTGTTCCTGCTCGGCACCTCGACCGTGGCCATCGCCTTCCTGCCTCATTATGAAGACATCGGCATTGCGGCCGCTTACATACTAGCGGTGCTGCGCATCGGTCAGGGTATGGCGTTGGGTGGTTCGTGGGACGGCCTGGCCTCGCTGCTGGCGTTGAACGCGCCGCCGAATCGTCGCGGTTATTACGCAATGATTCCGCAGCTCGGCGCGCCGCTCGGCCTGATGGTGGCGAGCGCCTTGTTTGCTTACATCATCGGCAATCTGTCCGCCGCCGACTTCCTCGATTGGGGCTGGCGCTATCCGTTCTTCGTGGCCTTCGCCATCAACGTGGTGGCGTTGTTCGCCCGGCTGCGTATCGCCGTCACGCCGGAATATACAAAGCTGTTCGAGTCGCGCGAGTTACAGCCCGCGCCGATTCTGGAAACATTGCGCTATGGCGGACGAAACATCGTCATCGGTGCGTTCGCGCCGCTGGCCAGCTTCGCGTTGTTTCATATGGTCACGGTGTTCCCGCTGTCGTGGGTGTTCCTGTACACCGACGAAGGTCCGGCTCGCTTTCTGATGATTGAGGCGGTGGGTGCGGCGGTCGGCGTCGGCGCCATCGTGGCATCCGGTTGGCTCGCGGATCGCGTCGGCCGCAGAACTTTGCTCGCCAGCACCGCTGCCGCCATCGCTGCGTTCAGCGGCTTTGCGCCTCAGTTGCTGGCCGGCGGCGAGATCGGCGAAATCGTATTCATGCTGTCCGGCTTCTTGTTGCTCGGCCTGGCGTTCGGCCAGGCGTCGGGTGCGGTGGCCTCTAATTTCCCCACCAACTATCGCTACACCGGTTCGGCGCTGACCTCGGATCTGGCCTGGTTGTTCGGTGCTGGTTTCGCGCCTTGGGTGGCGCTCGAACTCACCAGCCGTTTCGGCTTGGGCTTCTCAGGCGCCTACTTGCTGTCCGGTGCCATCGGCACGCTGGTGGCGTTGTTCGTGAATCGCCAGATGGCGCACGACCGGTAAACGTTGCAGCTTACCGGCCGTGCCAGGTCGTTACTGATCAGGACGCTTTGCGCCGCGCCGCCACTGAGCGAGCCAGCCCATCCAGGAGTTGGACCGAGGTGGCCCAGTCGACGCAACCGTCGGTGATGCTTTGGCCATATTCCAGCGGCTTGCCCGGCACCAGATCCTGCCGGCCCGCTTTCAAATGACTTTCCACCATCAGGCCGCTGACCCGGCGCTCGCCCGCTTCGATGCGCTTGGCAATGTCGGCCGTGACCACCGGCTGATTCTCAGGACGCTTCGAGCTGTTGCCATGACTCACGTCGATCATGACGCGAGCCGGCAGCTTGGCGGCCTCCAGTTGCTTGCACACTGAATCGATGCTGGCCGCATCGTAGTTCGGTTCCTTGCCACCGCGCAGGATCACGTGGCAATCGCTATTCCCAGTGGTAGTCGCGATGGCGCTGTGGCCCTCCTTGGTAACGGCCAGAAAATGGTGGGGATGCGAAGCCGCCTGAACTGCGTCGATGGCGATTTTCACATTACCGTCGGTGCCGTTCTTGAAGCCCACCGGGCAGGACAAGCCCGACGTCATTTCACGATGCACCTGGCTCTCGGTGGTGCGGGCGCCGATGGCTCCCCAGGTGACCAGGTCGCCGATGTACTGCGGGGTGATGATGTCCAGGAATTCACAACCCGCCGGCAGACCGAGATCGTTGATGTCGCGCAGGAGTTGGCGGGCCACCCGCAGGCCGCGATTGATGTTGAAGCTGCCGTCCAGGTCGGGATCGTTGATCAATCCCTTCCAGCCTACGGTGGTACGCGGCTTCTCAAAATAGACCCGCATGACGATTTCCAGCTCGCCCTTGTGCTTCTCGCGCTGCTCGCGAAGCCGCTGGGCGTACTCCATGGCAGCGGCCGGATCGTGAATCGAACACGGCCCGATCACCACGATCAAGCGGTCGTCCCGGCCGTGCACGATGCTTTGCACTGCCCGGCGCCCCTGCTCGATGGTGGCCTCGGCAGCCGCGCTCAGGGGGTACTCGCTCATCACTTGATGCGGCGGGACCAGCTCTCGAATTTCACGGATGCGTAAGTCGTCTGTGCGGGCGTTCACGGTGGCTCCAGTGGCCAGGGGCTAGCGGTCAAAAAAAAACCGCCAGTTTTAGCTGGCGGTTTTTTCGGTTGTACTCGGTTATTCGGTCAAATCGAGTTCAGTCCTGCCGCCAATGGCTTTGGGGTTCCAAAGTAAAAATAAAGCCAGTAGCGGGAGGAGAAGTTCATGGAGTGTTTGATAACACAGCCGCGCAAGCTTAAGCAACTCCCGAAAGTCCAAGCTATGAAGCGGGTCCGCAGCCAACGCCGGGCGGTTTCATTGACAACGGCGGCACTCATAGCACGTTGGCGCAGAACAGCAGGCACGTCACATTCTGAGCAGCTCACTCGACTTCGTCGCGCAACTCGGCGCTCACGTCGCGAACGTCGGTATCGGACTTACCTTCCGCCAGATCCTGCCGGGCACGCAGGGCGAGCTCGCGATAGCCTTGGCGAATCCGATCCAGGTGTTTTTCGTCCAGCTCTTCCAGATCCAGCAGCGCCAGATGCGCGCCGTCGATGGAACGTAGCAGCTCATCCAGTTTGATCTGGATGGCCTCGGCATCGCGGTTCTGGGTGTTTTGAATCAGGAACACCATCAGAAACGTGACGATGGTGGTGCCGGTATTGATGACCAGTTGCCAGGTATCGCTGAAGCCGAACAAAGGCCCGGTCACCGCCCAAATGACGATGATGCCGACCGCGGCAATGAAGGTGGCCGGATGACCGGCGGCGCGAGAAGTGGCTTGAGCAAACCGGGCGAAGCCCGAGCTTTTACGATAGAGACGATCCGGCATGACGAACTCCACGGTCGGTAGCCATTACGGGCGACCGACCCATGGTAATGCCGGGAACGTTCAGGCAGCTATGGCAATGTCCTCTCGTCCTGCTGCCGCGTGCGACGACGGCCGCACGGCGTGGCCATGCTCTGTCTTGATAGAGAAAGCCGAGATAGCCGCGAGCATCTGATCCGACTGCGCTTCCAACATCTGCGCCGCGCCGGTCAGTTCCTGCGCCATCCGAGCGTCGTCCTGAGTCATCGAATCCATCTGCGTGACGGCGCTGTTGATCTGCTCGATGCCTTGCGCCTGTTCATGGCTGGCGGTTTCGATTTCGGACACGACTTCAGTGACCTTTTTCACCGCCGCCACCACTTGGCGCATCGACTCTTCCGCCTCGGTCGCCAACGCAGTGCCTCGTTGCACGGTCTGCTGCGACACTTGGATCAGTTCGCGAATTTCACGAGCCGAGCTGGCCGAACGTTGCGCCAGATGCCGCACTTCCTGGGCCACGACCGCAAAGCCGCGCCCCTGATCGCCAGCGCGCGCCGCCTCGACAGCCGCGTTCAATGCCAGCAGATTGGTTTGGAAAGCGATGCTATCGATGATGCCGACGATCTCGCCGATGCGCTTGGAGGATGCAGAGATCTCATCCATGGTCGCTCGCACATCGCCGACCACCTCGCAGCCGCGTGCCGTCGTCACCGACGAGTCGCGTCCCAACTGAGTGGCCTGCACCGAGTTCTGAGTGTTACGAGCCACCGCGGCCGTCAGCTCTTCGAGCGACGCTGCCGTCTCTTCCAAGCTCGCCGCATGTTCGTTGGTCCGCCGCGCCAACTCTTCGTTGGCCTGCACGACCTGCTCGACACTGCCACGCACTTCACCGGCAGCGTGCAAGTTGTCTTTCATCACACCATCGAGCTTCACTCGGATCTGTTCCAAGGTACTCGCCACCGCGACCACGCAAGACACGCCTTCGACAGGAATGCGAGTGCTGGTGTCGCCGCTCAACATACGGAAAGTCGAGCGCTGCAGACTGATCAACGGCTTCACCACATTGTTCTGTACATAGAACATGTTCGCGAAGGTGGCCATGGCACCGATCAAGCTCAGCCAGGTCACGATGCCCGCGCCGTGCAGGTAGCTCAGCACGGTCATGATAGATAAGAGAGTGCTCAAGCCGCCGAGCACCCACCACGTGCCGGTTCGCAACGACATATTGGCCAACCGCGAGCCCAGGCCGGCGAGCGAGGTGTCCACCACCTTGCCGTGACGGATACGAGTACTGCCAGCTTGGCCGGCGAGGATGCGGGCGTAGATGCGCGAGGCGCTTTCGACTTCCTGCCGCGTCGGTTTGACGCGCACGGACATGTACCCAACGATGCGGCCATTGCCGTCCATCATCGGCGTCACGTTGGCGCGCACCCAGTAGAAGCCGCCGCTCTTGCGCCGGTTCTTGACGATGCCGGTCCAGCTCTTGCCCGCCTTGATGGTGGCCCACAGGTCCGCGAACGCCTCCTGGGGCATGTCGGGATGGCGCACCAGATTCTGCGGCTGCCCCAGACACTCTTGCAGCGAAAACTCGCTGCTGGCCAGGAACGCCGGATTGGCATAAGTAATACGGCTCTGAGTGTCCGTATGGGTGATGATCACTTCCCCTTCAGGAAGCACGTATTCCACTTGGTTGACGGGTCCGTTGTTACGCATCTAGTACTCCAAATCGGCACCGCTGCTCCGGCGGCCTTACCCCCTCCTCGGCCACTGTCGGCAAAGCTAAACAGCACTTAGCCGAGGATCAGGGGATGACTGAAAGGGGGCCGGGGTTTGGCCTAACCCGCACCGCATCGGCGCGCTTGATAGTGCGCATCCACCGAAACGATTTTCCGGTCCGCACCACGATTTCTACACTGCCTCGATTCCTAGACTGATAGGGCAACCGTCTGGTTGGTCGAAAACAGGGCGAGGCAGCGATGCTCAGATTGACGGGACTGCATCATGTCAACTTCGCGGTGCGCGATCTCGGCAGCAGTGAACGGTTCGCGATCGACTTCGGCTTGCAAGTCGCGGCTCGCACCGAGCACAGCGTATTTCTGCGGGGTGCGGGCAATGGGGCTTATCTGCTGCGGCTCGAAGCCAGCGATCGCGATGCGTTTCTGGGCGCGGCCTGGAGCGTGGCAGATGCCAATGAATTGCAACGAGCCGTCGCTGAATACGGCGCCACTAACCTAAGTGAATTAGCCGGCCCGGGCGGCGGCCACGCCGTCACGTTGACCGATCCTGAAGGGTTGCCTTGGCACTTGGTGGCGGACATCGCACCGACCATAGCGCAACCGCTGCGAGAATCACTACGCATCAACACCGGTGCCGCTAAGGATCGTCGCGGTGTCACCCAGCTCAAGCCGCCGCTCGGCCCGCCGCAACTGCTCAAGCTCGGTCATATCGGTATCTTCATCCAGGATTTCGCGCGCCAGTCGCAATGGCTGCAGAACGTGCTCGGCCTGCTGCCGAGCGACGTCCTCTACGCCGGTTCGCCGGATCATGGCATCGGCGGATTTTTTCGACTGAATCGCGGCGCCGAGTGGGTGGACCATCATGCGCTCGCCGTGTTCGCGATGGGCAAAGCCGATTGTCATCACATCTCATTCGAAGTGCAGGACTCCGAAGCCCAATTCGTGGCGCATCGCTGGCTGTCCAAACAAGGTTGGGAACCAGTGTGGGGCGTGGGCCGGCATCCGCTCGGCAGCCACGTGTTCGATGTGTGGCGCGCTCCCTGCGGCTATCGCTTCGAAACCTACAGCGACACCGATCTATGCACCGCCGCCGAACCCATGCACCTGCATGACGTAAAGCACGCGCAAATGGATTTGTGGAGTAACGAGCAGCCCGATCGGTATTTCAAGTAAGCACCATGAGCGACATAGCGACTCGCGAAATCGACACACGCACAGGCCTGGCACACGGCACGTATGGATTCGGTACGTTCAAGCATCGCGGCCGAACTTTTCCAGGCATCGTTCGCAGCGACGGCGGTGTAATCGATGTTGCCGAGCGCTACGCCGACACGCATGCCATCTTGGATCGCTGGCAAACCAGCGCCGCCGAGTTACGACAGCTCGCAACTAACGGCGAAGTCATCGCCCAGTTCGCTGACGTGACACCGCTGCCGCCGCTCTCGCATCCAAACATTCTCGCCGCCGGCTCGAACTACCGGCAACACGTCATCGAGATGTACGAGCACAACGACTTCGATCCGCGGCCCGGCGAGACGCGCGAACAACGTCGCGCTCGTTACGAAGATCTGATGGATCGACGCATCCGCGAAGGCATCCCGTACATGTGGACCGGGTTGCACTCATCGCTCTGTGGAGCACATGACGACGTGCATCTGCCAGCGCGCGGTCGTAATCATGATTGGGAACTCGAAGTCGCCATCGTCATCGGCCGCAGTGAGCGTCATGTGCCGCCGGAACGCGCCTTGGAACTGGTGGCCGGCTACACCATCGTCAACGACTTGGGCACCAACGACACCTTCCGCCGCACCGACCCGATTCCGTTCCCGCACGATTGGATCGGCAAGTCCTCGCCCACCTTCAAACCGGCCGGTCCTTTCATCGTGCCGCGTGAGCTGGCCGGGCCGGTGCCGGAGATGCGCATCCGGCTGTCGGTGAACGATCGCCCCATGCAGGACTCGTTTGCCAACGACATGATCTTCGGCGTGGCGCGACTGGTGTCGTACGCCTCCTCTCGCGTACGGCTGCTGCCGGGCGACTTGATCCTTACCGGCTCGCCGCCTGGTAACGGCGCCATCCGCGGCAAATTCCTGACGGCCGGCGACATCATCGGCGCCGAAATCACCGGCCTGGGCCGGCAACGCAATCGGTGCCTCGACGAGACGCCGTTCGGGCCGGTACAAAACTAAGTACAGAACTGAGCAGATCAGTTTGGCTGATGGGTGGGCCCGCCAAAAACCATTTCACAAGCCCGCCGCCAGCCGTTAGTTTCGGCGCTGAAAGGGGGAGACGATGACGATGCAGGCACGCAAAGTGTTGATCGTGGGCGGCGGTATCGGCGGCCTGTCGGCGGCGGTGGCGTTACGGCGCGCCGGCGTCGAGGTGGATCTGGTCGAGATCAACACCAGCTTCAAGGTGTATCACGTCGGCATCATCGTCCAGGGCAACTTCATCCGCGCCATGCACGAGCTGGGCATTGCCGATCAAGCGGTAGCCGCAGGCTTCCCGCAGTTCGGCCTGCAGTTCAAAGATCTGCATGACAACGTGCTGGTCGACATTCCCGGCATCCCGCTCGCCGGCAATCAATATCCGTCCGACCTCGGCATGGCTCGCCCTGCCCTGCACGGCGTGCTGACCGAAGCGGCTCGCACCAGCGGCGCCAAACTGCGGCTGGGACTGACATTCGAGACCATCACCCAAACCGCCGACCACATCGATGTCACTTTCACCGACGGCACGACCGGTCGCTACGATTTGGTGGTCGGTGCCGACGGCGTGCGTTCCAAAGTGCGCACGACGTTTTTTCCCGAGGCGCCCACCCCGCATTTCACCGGCCAAGGCGTGTGGCGTTACAACGTGCCTCGCCCGCCCGAGATCACGCGTACTTTCATGTGCATCGGCCTGGACGGCGGCAAGTGCGGCTACTGCCCGCTCACACCCACTACCGGCTATGTAATCCTGGTGCAAAGTGAACCGGGCAATCCTCGTCATCCGCCCGAACAGCTTGCGGACATCATGCGTTCGCGACTCGACGCTTGTACTGGATTGATGGCTCAGTTCCGCGACCAGATCGTGGACTCGTCCCAAGTCGTGTATAGGCCGTTGGAAGCCGTGTTCGTTCCCGCTCCGTGGCATCGTGGGCGCGTGTTGTTGATCGGCGATGCCGCTCACGCCACCACTCCGCACTTGGGCCAAGGCGCAGCGCAAGCGGTCGAAGATGCGGTCGTGCTGGGTCGCGTGTTCGAACAACACCAACCCATCGAGCAATTGCTCGACGCCTTCATGCAGCGTCGTTATGAGCGCTGCAAGTTCATCTACGAAAGCTCGCTCCAAATCGGCGAATGGGAACAGCGACCGACGCCGGATGCGGATCCTGCCGCGCTCACTAAAAAAATGCTCGCGACGGTGGCGCAGCCGATCTAACAGTCATGAGCGCAGCGCCCGACTTGTTCCGGATCGACGGCAAAGTGGCGCTGCTCACCGGCGCCACTCGCGGCATCGGACTGGCAATTGCTCAAGCCATGGCTCGTGCCGGCGCGACTGTCGTGATCTCGAGCAACGAACCCGAAGAATGCGAACGGGTCGCCGCCGAAATCCGCGCCACTGGCGCCGATGCAATCGCAATTCCCTGTGATGTTGCCAACCACGAGCAGATCGATTCGTTGGTGAGTTCGACCCTCACCGCTCGCAGCCACATCGACATTCTGGTTTGTAATGCAGGCGTCGCCCCGCACATGGGTCCGCTGGCGACGGCCTCCGATGCCGATTGGGATCTCACCATGACGGTGAACCTACGCAGCCAGCATTGGCTCACCAGTTTGGTGGCGCCGCGCATGGCGCAACGAGGCGGCGGCAGCGTCATCATCGTGTCGAGCATTTCCAGCGTCCGAGGCAACAAAGCCATCGGCCTGTACGGACTGTCCAAAGCAGCCTCGGCTCAGCTGGCACGCAATCTCGCCGTGGAATACGGGCCGAGCAATGTACGAGCGAACGCCATCTCGCCCGGCTTGATTCGTACCCAATTCGCTGCGCCGTTGCTGGACAACGCCGCAGTGCTCGAACGCCGCCTATCACTGACGCCATTACGTCGAGTCGGCGAGCCCCATGAAATCGCGGGAGTCGCCGTCATGCTCGCCTCGCCCGCCGGCGCCTTCATCACAGGTCAGAACTTGATCGTCGACGGTGGCACCACCATCAGCGACGGCAATTGAGAGCCCGCCATGAACCTGAAACCCGTCCGTCGAGTCGTCACCGGTCACGATGCCGAGCAACGCTCCATCATCAGCTCCGATGGCGCACCGACCGTGATTCCCTTCAAGGCCATTCCCGGCACGGTGTTCTACGAGTTATGGAACACCAACGAAATGCCGGTACGCATCGACAACGCTCCAGACCCGACGCATCGCCAGCTGCAGTTACAACCGACTCGCCACGGCAGCATCATCCGCATCGTCGACATTCCGCCCGACTCAGTACAGAACGCCGTGCCTGCCGAGGAAATCGCCGCCGGGTTTGCAGCGATGGGCGCCAGTCACGCCGTCGAAGGCCAGCACAATGCCAAACACAAAGTCATGCATCGTACGCAGTCCATGGACTACGGCATCGTGCTCGCCGGCGAAATCTGGCTACTGGTCGATGAGGGAGAAGTTCGACTCGGCCCCGGCGACATCGTGATCCAGCGCGGTACCAATCACGCGTGGAGCAATCGCACTGAGGAGATGGCGCGGATCGCCTTCATCTTGCTCGACGGCAAGTTCGACGAATCGCTGTAACAGCTACTGAGCGGTGTAGCCGCCATCCACCAATAAGCTGGTGCCAGTGATCAAGCTGGCTGCCGGCGAAGCCATGAACAGCACCGCGGCGGCGACTTCTTCCATGGTGCCGATCCGGCCCAGTGGAATCTTACGCAACACGTCCTGCTTGAAGGTTTCGTTCTCGAAGAATGGTTTGGTCATCGGCGTCTCGACGTAAGTCGGCGCCACCGAGCAAACACGCACGCCGCGCGGCGCCAACTCCACCGCCATCGCTTTAGTCAGGCCTTCGATGGCGTGCTTGGATAGGCAATACACCGTGCGATTGACGCTGCCGACGTGGCCCATCTGAGACGTCATATTGATGACCACACCGGAGCCGGCTTGAACCATGCGCCGTGCCGCCGCCTGTGCGACCACGAACACTGAGCGCACGTTGAGCGTCAGGATTTCGTCCAACGTACCCAAGTCGACATCGATGAAGGGCTGCGGCCGATTCATGCCGGCGTTGTTCACCAGCACGTCACAGCGCTGCAGTTGTTCGAATACATGCGCCACTTGCTCATCGTTGGTCACGTCACACGGGGCACTGACAGCATCGACACCGTTGGCGCGAAAGTGTGTGGCGAGTCGCTCTAATTCCTCACTGGGACGCGCGACCAGAACCAACGACGCCCCGGCCGCAGCGAACGATTCAGCACAGGCACGGCCGAGGCCACGACTCGCGCCAGTGATGACCACGGTCTGGCCGGCAAAGATGCGCTCAGTCATGGCATCTAAGCTTCCAGCGCGCGTTGTACCAAGGACTCGAGCGTGCCGTCGTTACGGAAACCCGCGGCCAGAGATTTCGGACAACGCAGCGGCGGCAAATTGGCGAACTGAGCTTGCAAGGCTTCATTGCGCTCGTATCGAACATTGCCGAGCACGCGATCACCGCGTTGACGCGCAATCGCGCCGACCACTTCTTCCATCGACGCATGCATCACTGGCAGCAGCCAAGTGCGCCGTGCTGCCGCCACGGCCGGATCGAGCGAGGCTGCGTGCAGGATGTTATCGACGACACAAGGTCGCGACATCCACCACGCACGACCTTCCGCTCCGACCGGACAAGTAAAACTACGACCGGCCCACAGCTCGCGAATCATGTCGCTCAAGAACGCCGACAACATGCCCGACGGCGCTGGCGGCCGAGACACGATGCCAGGCAAACGCAACGAGCGGCCGTCGATGAAGCCTCGCAGGCTGTAGTCGCTGATCAGAATCTCGCCGATCCATTTGTGCGCGCCGTAGCTCATGCTGGGCTCGGGCAAGGTGTCCTCGTCGATCACCTCAGGCATGGGCACGCCGTACACGCCAATGGTGCTGGCGAACACCACACGTGGCTTATTACCTTGCTGACGCAACACTTCGAGCAACGCAATGGTCGCTTCCAAGTTCACGCGCAAACCCAACTCGAAGTTCTTGGTAGCCGCGCCGCCGGGAATGCTGGCCAGATGAAACACCAGATCCGGTCGCGCCAGGCAGGCCCGAAGCAGCGTTTGTTCGGAGCCGAGATCGCCTTCGACTTGGGTCACTCGGCTATCGGTGGCCACTGCGGCAAAACGCTGATCCAACAACGTCAGCGTCTTGACTGGCTTGCCGAGCACCGTCTCGGCGTCGGTGGCCAACAAACGCTCGATCAACTTACGACCGATGAAGCCATCCGCACCGGTGATCAGAACGTTCATGGCGCTGGCGCCTGTTGCACGCGCTGTTCTATCGCTCCGAACAGCGGGCCGCCCTTGGCATCGCGCATTTCGATCCGCACCCGGTCGCCGAAGCGCATGAACGGCGTGGACGGTTTGCCTTGATCTTCCAGCTCGATACCACGACGCTCGGCGATGCACGCCGAACCCACGGTGCGATATTCGCTGTTAGAGATGGTCCCCGAACCAATGATGGTGCCAGCATGCAAGCGACGCGTCCGCGCAGCGTGAGCGATCAACTCATGAAAGCCGAAGCCCATGTGGCCGGCATTGGGATGACCGAACCAACGGCCGTTCCACTCGACATTCACCTGCAAATGCACTCGGCCATCGCGCCAGGCCTCACCCAGTTCATCCGGCGTCACTGCTACTGGCCCAAAACTCGATGACGGCTTGGCTTGCAAGAAACCGAAACCTGTTTTCATCTCTCGTGGAGCGAGCAAACGCAGGCTGGCGTCATTCACCAGCATCAACAGCTTCACATGCTGTAAGGCGCGAGCAGCCGGCGTGCCGAGCGGAACATCGTCGACCACCACCGACACTTCGGCTTCGAAGTCGATGCCATCGGCTTCGGTCGGATAGAACATGTCATCCCGCGGACCATGAAAGTCGTCGGATGCGCCTTGATACATCAGCGGCGTCTGCATCTTTCCTTCGATGGGCTGCAGACCGAACACCTTCTCCAACAGATCGCCATGACTATGGAATGCCGAGCCATCCAGCCACTGCGGCGATCTCGGCAACGGCGCCGCCAACTGGGAGTGATCCAGCTCGAACGATGTCGCCGTGCCAGCGTTGAGCCGGTCATAGATCTGTTGCAACCGAGGTGCGGCGTCCTGCCAATTCTCCAGCGCCTCACGCAACGTGCGTGCAACGTCGGTTGCTCGAATCGCGGAACGAAGATCGCGCGACACCACGATCAAGGTGCCTTCGCGCCCGCCTTCCTTCAATGTGCCCAGCTTCACGATGCTCTCCTCAACTATGAACTTTCAACACCAACTTGCCGCGCGCATGTCCTTGCTGGCTGAGCTCTTGCGCGGCAGCGGCATCCTCGAGACGGAACGCTTTAT
>NZ_JAEUPY010000140.1 GCF_016790065.1 Steroidobacter sp. | reverse complement strand
GCTGTCGGCATGGTAAGCCATCCGCCGCCTTCGGAATTGATCGCGGACAACAACGCAGCTCGCCGTTCGGTGTAGAGCACTTTCGAGCGTCGAATGTGCGCACCCAGGTGACCGTTGCCGATGAAGTCGGCTGCCGTGGCCTGGAGCGGCATCGGAACGCGGTGGTCAGTACCATTGCGTACGGCGCATAGCGCGTCGATCAAGTCGTCGGGGGCAACCAGGAAGCCCAGTCTCAGACCGGGGGCGAGCAGCTTGCTGAGCGTGCCGATGTAAATCACGCGTCCGTTGCCGCCATCGAGCGCCTTGAGCGCAGGCGCAGGGGCACATTCATAGCGAAATTCGCTGTCGTAGTCGTCTTCGAGGATGAAGGCGTTGGCATCGTTGGCCCATTGCAGCAATGCGAGACGCCGTGCCAGGCTCATGGTGACGCCCATCGGGTATTGATGCGATGGAGACACCATGGCGAGTCGTGCGTCGGGAGCGCGATTGCGTCCATCATCAACATCCAGTCCATCGGCATCGACACGGATACCCATCGCAGCCACCCCGGCAAGGACCAGGCTGCGGTAAGCGGCATCGTATCCGGGGTTTTCGACCCAGACGCGATCGCCAATATCGGTCAGCGCCAGCGTTGCGATCGAAACCGCCGCTTGCGCCCCGGGCGCGATGATGATCTGGTGCGCATTGCAGACAACGCCGCGCGCGGCGCCCAGATACTCTGCCAAGGCCTCGCGCAACGGCAGAAAGCCCTGGGGATCGCCGTAAGAGAGATCGGGAGTCGGCCGGCGACGCCAGAAGCGGCCTTCGAGGCGGCCCCAGAGCGCATAGGGGAACGCATCCAGCGCCGGCAGGCCGGGCGTGAGTGGCCATGTCGCACGCGCCATTGACATTGAATCCAACCCGGTCAGACGACGCGCCCGTACCGAAACCGGCACGCGTTGCCGCTGCTGAGGCGAAGACGCAGATGAAAGCGGCTTTGGGTCGGCAATCCGTGCCGCCACGTAGGTACCGGCACCCCGACGCGCCTCCAGAAAGCCCTCTGCCACAAGTTGCTCGTAAGCGCCGGAGACGGTAATCCGCGATAAACCGAGTTCCTGCGCCAGCACGCGCGAGGCCGGCAGCCGAATACCGGGTTGCAAGGTGCCGTCGGCGACCCCTTTACGAAAGAAGCGCACCAGTTGCTCGCGCAAAGACAGTGGGTCATCGGGCGACCGCTGAAAGCGGTTCCAGATCGGATAAGCGGTGGCACGAGTCTTCATGCGGGATTCCTGTTTTATTCAATGTCACTCACAGAGCCAAGTGGTCTTAAATATTTACATAAGTGGATATTTTAATGAGGCCATTTTGCAGGCATTCTGTCTGCCATGCAATCCAATCGCATTCAAGGACACGACGCATGAACACCACTTCCATCCGGCCTGCAGACCTGACGCACCCAATCATCGCGGCGCTCATCTCCGTCATCGTCAATTACGGCGGCACGTTCATCCTGGTGTTTCAGGGGGCGAAGGTGGCGGGGCTCAGTCCCGAGCAGACCGCCTCGTGGATCTGGTCGGTCTCGGTCGGCGTCGGATTGACGGGCGCCTGGCTGAGTTTCCGCTATCGCGAGCCGATCATCACCGCCTGGTCCACGCCGGGCGCGGCCTTCCTTATCGCTGTGCTGCCGAATACGCCCTACGCGGAAATGATCGGCGCTTACATGCTGTCCGCCATCGGCTTCATTGTGCTGGGAGCGTCGGGCTATTTCGAGCGGGTCGTGAAAATGATTCCGCCCGGCATCGCCGCAGGGCTGCTCGCCGGTATTCTGTTGCGCTTCGGTATTGGCGCTTTTGGCGGTGCGGGCATGGACCCGCTGCTCGTCGGCGCGTTGATTCTCACCTATGCTTTGCTGCGCCGGTTCACCGCGCGCTATGCCATCGTCGGCGTGCTGATCGCCGGCATCGCACTCCTGCTCGGGATGGGGCAGGTCAGCTTCGAAAGCGTGGCCCTAGAACTGGCCATGCCGGTATTCACGGCCCCCGCCTTCTCGATGGCTGCGCTGCTCAGCGTCGCGTTTCCCCTCTTCGTCATCACGCTGACCGGCCAGTACATGCCGGGCATGCTGGTGCTGCGCAACGACGGCTTCAAGACCAGCGCCAATCCCATCCTCACCGTGACGGGCTTCGGCTCGCTGTTGATGGCGCCGTTCGGTTCGCATGCGTTCAACGTCGCGGCCA
>NZ_JAEUPY010000101.1 GCF_016790065.1 Steroidobacter sp. | reverse complement strand
CACGGTCTGTGTCTGATCGTCGGCGGCCTCGTGTGTCTCCAGTTGCTGAAGAAAGCTGCGCCACAGGCCGGGCCGCTCCGGGCCGGGTTGGCCATGGCTCAAGTAGGAAGAAGCACTACGCACGGCGGGGTCACCGCTGGTGCTGACCTGATCCAGCAGCATCCGGGCGCCGAGGCGCGAGCCCTCCAGCACATACAGGATGCCGAACACCTCGGCTGGCGTCGGTGCGGTCCGGCGCAGAGCGAGCGGCTGCACGTCTGCCTCGAGACTGCGGAGGTCGGCGAGGATGGCTTCGCTTCGCGAGCGCTGCGACCAATCGGGCAGCAGCTGCGCCACGCCCGCGTTCTCGAGCAACTGTTCGATGGCAATCAGAGTGGCGGCATTGGCTTGCAGAAAGCGGCGATAGTGAGCGGCATCGGCCAGATTGAAGCCGGCCGCAATCCGATCCAGGTCACGGTGTAAATGATCCGTCGCGCCGCGCAGCGAGTTACGTCGATTGGCCACCAAACCATCTTCAATTTGCATGTCGAGCTGAGTCCTGATCGTCTAATACACTGCGAATACGTGCGGCGAGATCGTCGAACGCGAAGGGTTTGGTAATCAACTGCACGCCGGGGTCGAGCCTGCCGTGATGAACGATCACGTCACGCGCGTAGCCGGTGGCGAACAGCACTTTCAAGCGGGGATGCAGGATCACGGCCTGCTGTGCCAATTGCTGACCGTTCATGCCGCCCGGCAACACCACATCGCTGAATAACAAATCGATGTCGCCGGCCGGTGTTTGGCGCAGCAGATTCAATGCATTCGAGCCGTCGCGTGCTTCCAGAACATCGTAGCCAAGCTCGCGCACCGTCTCGACGGTAAAAGCGCGTACATCCGGATCGTCTTCGACCACCAGGATGGTTTCGCGTTCCGCCAGCAGCGGCATTTCGTGTTGGGTTTCTTCTTCCGGCAAGCGCGCGTCGGGACGAGCTGCGGGCAAATACATACAAATCGAAGTGCCGGCGCCGTCAGCCGAATGGATGCGCACCTGACCGCCCGACTGACGTACGAAACCATACACTTGCGACAGACCGAGGCCGGTGCCTTGGCCGACATTCTTAGTGGTGAAGAACGGTTCGAAAGCACGCGCCAACACTTCGGGTGGCATGCCGATGCCGGTGTCGTCGACGGTGAGGGCGACATATTCGCCGCGCGGCAAATTATCTGTGGGTGCTCCGCTGCGCAGATCCAAGTTGAATGTTTCTATGCGCAGCTTGCCACCGTCAGGCATGGCGTCGCGCGCATTGACGGCAAGATTCAACAGTGCGATCTCCAGTTGATTGCCGTCGATCTCGACGTGGCGCAGGTCGGGCGATAGCGCGGTCTCGATTTGAATCAGCTCGCCCAAGGTTCGTTGCAACATTTCGGACATGCCGGCGACCAGGCGATTGACTGCCACCGGCCGCGGGTTCAACGGTTGCTTGCGGGAGAACGCCAACAAATGTTGAGTGAGATTGGTGGCGCGCTGCGCGCCGGCCATGGCGTGGTCGGCGGCGCGACGCAGGCGCTCCAAGTTCGGCGGCAGCTTGCGTTGCAAGGTTTCGATGTTGCCCACCACCACTTGCAACAGGTTGTTGAAGTCATGCGCCATGCCGCCGGTGAGCTGGCCGACGGCCTCCATCTTTTGCGACTGTCGCAACGCTTCCTGAGCTTCTTCCAGACGCGCTTGGGCTGCTTTGTCTTCAGTGATGTCGCGTCCGACGGCATAGATGTAGCCGTGGCCAAGGGCTATCGACCAGGAGACCCAGCGAGTCTTACCGTCCCGGCATAGGAAGCGACATTCGAAGGGTCGCTGGCTGTCTTGCGAGGCGTGCGCCATCGCTTCTCGAACCGACGCAGCGTCCTCGGGATGCGCGAACTTGGACAAATGCTCGCCGACCACTTCGCTGGTGCCATGACCGAACGAGGTCTGCCACGCCGGATTCACTTCGATGAGTGCGCCCACCGGCGTCATCACGGCCATCAAATCTTTGGACAGCTGCCACAAGTGATCGCGCTCGGCGGTCTTGTGCGCGACGCGCAAGGTCAGGGTTTGATTCAGATCCTGCAACTCGGCTTCGGCTTGCTTGCGCTCGGTGATGTCGTTGACGATGCCGATCAAACGAGTGCATTCGCCGCCATCGCGAAACGCGCGACCGCTCAGCGACACCCAGCGCTCCTGAACATCGCCGGCGCGGACGATACGAAACTCAGTGGAGATGTTGCTGGCATTGGGCGCGGCGAGCGTGGCTCGCAGCGTCGCTTCGATCCGAGGTCGATCACTGTTGTGACAATACTTCAGGAAGGTTTCTCGATCGGCGGTGACATTCGCAGTCAGGCCGAACAATTCGCGACAGCGTGCGTCCAGATCGAAGATGCCCGTCGCTGGGTCGAGCGCCCAACGGCCGAGGCCGGCGGTCTCGATGGCCAGCTGCGCGCTAGTTTCGCTGATTCGTAGTGCTTGTTCGGCGCGCACGCGGTCTTGACGCTCGCGTGCTTCGGCGACTGCACGATCGACTGCGGCCGGTAGTCGGCTCAGGCCGCGTTTCATCACATAGTCAGTGGCGCCCCGGCGCAAAGCATTGATGGCGAACTCTTCGCCGACCACGCCGGAAACGAAAATGAACGGCATGTCGGGGCAATGTTCGCGCACGATGTCGAGCGCGGCGATGCCGTCGAAGTCGGGCAGCGAATAATCGGCGAGCACCACGTCGTAATTGCCAGTGCCGATCTCACGCATGAACTCGTCGCGAGTCGCCACACGTTGCACGACGCTGGCGGTGCCGGCTTTCGCCAGATGAGTGGTGGCCAGCTCGGCGTCGATCTCGCTGTCTTCCAGCAGCAAGATGCGCGTCTGCGAGTTCGATCGCTGTGCTAGCTCGGCAGCCATGCTACTTACTCTCGGCGCGAGTCGGCGCAGCGGCCCGCGGCGTTTCGTTGAGCACGCCCCAGAACATTCCCAGGTCCTGGATGGCTTCGAAGAAGGCGTTGAAGTCCACCGGCTTGACCACGAAGGCGTTGACGCCCAACTCGTAGCTGCGAATCAAATCGCTTTCTTCGCGAGAGGACGTGAGCATCACCACCGGAATGGCACGGGTCCGCTCGTCCGATTTGATCTTGGCGAGGACTTCCAGACCGTCCACCTTGGGCAGCTTCAAGTCCAGCAGGACGACTGCCGGATCGCCGGGTGCGCGGTCTTGGTATTGGCCGTGACAGTACAGATATTCCAAGGCTTCGGCTCCGTCGCGCGCGACGACGATGTCGTTGGCGAGTTGGCACTTGGCCAGTGCCGCCAACGTGAGCTCGATATCTTTCAGGTTGTCTTCGACCAGTAGGATGGGTCGCAGATCAGCCATCGACGCTGCCTCCTTTACGTGGAATGCCGAAACGAAACTCGGCGCCGGTGCCGACGCTGCCGCTGGCTTCGATCCAGCCGCCGTGGCGCTCGATGATCCGGTGCGTCAGTGCTAAGCCGATGCCGGTACCGGGAAAATCTTCCATACGGTGCAGCCGTTGGAACACGCCGAACAGTTTGTGCGAGTAAGCCATATCGAACCCGACGCCGTTGTCGCGCACTGTGTAAACGCATTCCGACGCAAGTTGTTCACCCTGGATTTCGATGATCGCGGGGCTGCGGTCGCGGCTGTACTTCAGCGCGTTGTCCACCAGGTTGTAGAGCGCCTGGCGCAACAGGGCGGCGTCGCCGCTGGTCGGCGGTAATGCCTGGATGCGCCATTCGATCTGGCGGCCGCGCACGTCCGGTTCCACCGAGCGCACGATTTCCTGCATGACCTTTTGCATGTCGACCGGCGACACCGACAGCGCCGTGCGACCAAGTTGCGAGAAGCTGAGCAGGTCGTCGACCAGTTGGCCGGCCGAGGCCGCCGCTTCGTTGATGCTGTCCAGGTAGTGCAACGACTGTGGGCTCAACGACGTCTCGCGATCTCGCAGCAGCTGCGTGTAGCCGACGATGTGACGAAACGGCGCGCGCAAATCGTGGCTGACCGAATATGAAAACGACTCCAGCTCGCGGTTCGAGCGTTGCAGCTGATCGGTGAGCTCAGCCCGCTCTTCGGCGCGACGAAGTACGAAGTTGATGATGGCGGTGCGAAAGTCGACCGCACCGTCGTACTCGGCTTGCGACCACGGCAACGCACGGCCTTTGACTTGCTCCTTCCAACTAGCAAACGAATTGCGCGGCGTCAGGCGTTCGTTCTGGACTTGCTCGGCCTTGCGCGGATCGCCGGCCCATAGCACGGTCCGTTGCACTTCCGGTCGAAACCAGAAAATGTAGCTGGGATGCAGTTGTGAAATGGAAATGGCCAGCACGCCGCTGGCGACGTCGACCAGGTCGGCAAATTCAGGCCACAACAACGACAGGCTTTCGGTGACGAACGAATCGGCGCCTTGTTGGCGCAGTTTTTCCGCCAGCGTCCGCAGCCGATCCGGTGGGGGCGCGGCGCCGGCGGTGAACAACAAGTCGTCGTGTAGTACGGCCGCGCCGCTGGCTTCCGCCAGCTTCTGCCATGTGTTGGCGTGCGCATTCAAGCCGATCTGAAACGAATCGCTGGCGGCGATCTTGGTCAGCAGCTCGCTTTCGATGCGTTTCAATTCCATGCGCTTGGCGGCGTAGGCGCCGCGTTCGCGTGAGCCGATGTGCTGCGACAGAACTTTTCCCAACAGATCGCAGGCGGTGCGTGCTTGCGCATTGACGCGGCGGGGCGCTGCGTTGTGACACGACACCAAGCCCCACAGCCGGCCGTCGACCAGGATCGAAATCGACATCGAGGCCAGCGTGCCCATGTTCCGCATGTATTCCAGATGGACCGGCGAGACGCTGCGCAGCGCGGCGAAGCTAAGATCCAACGAGTTACGGTCGGTGGGGTTGACCGTAGGTTCGATGAGCACGGGCGTGTAGTTCGCGTCCGGAATCACACGCAGCCGATTGAGCCGATACAACTCGCGCGCCTGAGCAGGAATGTCGCTGGCGGGAAAGCGCAGGCCGGCGTAAGAGGGCAGCACGCCATCGCCGTCTTCGGCCAGCACTTCGCCATTCCATTGCGCGTCGAAACGATAGATCAGAATACGGTTGAAGCCGCTGATCTGCCGGAACTCACGCGCGGCGGCGGAGCACAATTCGGCAACGGTTTCACACGCCGGCAGGTCTTCCATGAAACGGCCGACGCGCGGGTAATAAGCCTCGAGGGTTTCGCCCTCACTGGCAGGTGGCTGCTCGAACTCCAGCACGATGCCTTGAGCCGTTTGGTGGCCGAGCACCTGCAGGCGCTGGCCGTTCACGTCCAAGGTTCTCAGGTAATTGCTGTCCGGGTTGCTGAGCCAGCTGTCGATCTGGCGTTCAGTCGTTGCGCCCACCAGCTGTTGCAATGACAGGCCAAGCACAGTCGAGCCGCGGCCGGTGCCGAGCAACGCCGGAGCGTTGACGCTCGCCTGCACGATGCGCCGACTTTTTGGATCCACAACCACGAGCGTGCCGTGCGGCTGAATGCTGCCCGGAATCCGGATAGGTTCTTGCGCGCATAAGTCGAGGTTGAGATCGGATGTTGAAACCGCTGGCACCATCCGCCGCTCGTGGAGCTTGATTTTCTGCGCGAGAAAATGCCCGACGAGCGTAAAAAGTTCCGCGTCGCGCTAGCGTGGCGGTCGCCGAAATTGCAGAAAGGGCGATAGCTGCCCGACCTGGTTGTACAAAACTTGCGCACGCGCATTGGTATTTTCGGTATGCCAATAGACGCGCGTCACGCCACGCTCGTCGGCCGCTTTGTAGACGGCCTCGATCAGCGAGCGGCCGATGTGACGACCGCGCGCTCGCGGATCGACGAACAGGTCTTCGAGATAACAATAGCCGACGGGTGACCAGGTCGACAGGTGGAAGTGGTAGTGCGTGAAGCCGACCATGTGGCCGGCAGCGTCCAGCCCCGCAAAGCCCCACAGCTCGCGACCTTCCATCAAGCGACTCCACGCCAGATCGGTGGTGGCTTGCGGCAGATTCTGTTTATAAAACGCCAGGTATTGGGACCACAGCTGTTGCCACTGCTGCCGGTCGGTGGTTTGCAGTGGGCGTACGTTTGCGCTCGTATCCAAGCTCATGGCCAGTCCCTAAATTGCCTTCCCGCTGACGGGAAGTATAAGGGACCGGCCGGGCAAATATCGCTGGCTTCAGGAGTGACGCGGAGTGTCGACTTCCTGTTCGGCGTGCAACCAATCGTCGAGTTCGTGACCGGGCTCGAAGCCACGACGTTCGGCGCGCCAGTAGGCGGCTTCAGCAATCCGTGCTTCACGACTTTCTGAGAACGACGGAATCTCTCGTTGGTCCAGCTTGCTGCCGGTGATTTTCACGTCATGACTGGAATCATGAGTGGGCACTTCGCCGACGACGCCATCGGCGGCGCGGTTCTCGGCGGTCTCTTCTGCATCGGCGAGTGTACGTTCCTCGTTGGTGACTGTGGTTACCGGCGGCAACGTGCGGGTGGATGATTTCTTGGAACGCGGGGTCGGGCTTGAGGGACGGCTCGCCATGATGCTCTCCGATCGGCGGTTATGTTCAGAACGTCAAACCGTCATCGCGCGCCAAAGGTTCCCAGAACTACATGCTGTCGCTTCATTTCGACATGCCAATGATTCTTAAAGGGTTGAAATAAAACGGCGGTGACGTTGCCGTCACCGCCGTCGGTTCGCTCCGCAACCAATAAATGTCAGTGGCGGGCGCGACTGCCGGCACTACGTGCCGACTTACTACGGTTACCAGCGCGAGCTTGGCGCTGCTTGCTGGCAGATGCTTTCGTACGTGAGCTGCCGGAACGTTTACGCTTGGGGGCGGGCGCTTCTTCGGCCTCGATGCCCAGTTCTTCCAACAGCTCCATTTTTCGTTGCGCCATTTGTGCGCCCAGCTCTTTCAAGTCGAGCTCGGTGTCCTTGAGCGAGGGAAACATTTCCTTCTCTTCTTCCTTGACGTGGTGCTTGATGTACTCGCTGAGCACTTTGACCAGCGGCTTGAACTCCGGATCCTCGGGCGTGCCGGCTTCGATCTTGGCGATCAGGTCTTTGGCGGAGCCGTGTTCGATCTCGGCCTCGTACACCATTTGATCGTCTTCCTCGCCGAACGCTTCCTTGGCGGCTGGGTACAGAATCTCTTCTTCGATTTGCGCGTGCACCGTCAGCATCTGACAGATGCGTGTGGCGAGCGACGACTGCTCGCTTTCATCCGCGTCTTCGAATTCTTCGAACAGCGCTTCTACGGCGCGATGGTCTTGTTTGAGCAACGCAATCGCATCTCGCGGCGCGTCGGTCGAATGGGTCGTCGTGGCTCGTGCCATGGGC
>NZ_JAEUPY010000085.1 GCF_016790065.1 Steroidobacter sp. | reverse complement strand
GGCGCCAACGGACCACGAAGCCGCCAGTTCCACGGACTCAGTCGCCTTTCCCGACTCAACGTCGAAAAGACGCGTCGGCATACCGGCGCGCGCACAAGCCCATGCGACTTTGGTGCCCATGACGCCGGCGCCGATGATGGCGACGGGCCGTGCCGGATCGAAACCAGGTAGGTTGTTGCTCATCACCCGCCCCAGACAGCCGCGAACAGGCGAAGGAAATTGCCGCCGAGGATTTTCTCGATCTTGGTTTCGGACCAGCCGCGACGTCCCAGATCTTCCGCCAGTCTCAGCAGGCGCAACGGCTCGTTGTACTCAGGGACGAAATTGAAAACATCCGCCGCTTCACCAGGCGCGGCGATGCCTTGTTGCGCGCGACGCTCGAAGAACTCACGTTGCGCGCGAACCGCAGCCTCATCGGTAGCTGCCGCGGAGATCGTGCCGTCCGTGCCCAAGCCAACATGATCCTCACCGCAAACATTGACCGCATGCTCCAGATGCCGAATCAAGTCTTCAGCACGAGCCTGGCCTGACGCGCGCAAGAACGGCATGAAGTAAATTCCGGCGACGCCGCCTTTGTCTGCCAGCGCTTTCAACGACCGGTCATCGGTATTGCGCGGAACATCGACCAGCGCGCGACAACCCGTGTGCGTGATGGCCAGCGGACCTTTGCAAGCTTCGATGCCTTCGCGAATGGTGCGCGGTCCGGCATGACTCAAGTCGAGCAACACTCGCAGCTTATTGATCTCGGCAATGGCTTGACGCCCGAGCGTGCTCAGTCCGCCGTCGGCCGGCTCCAGACATCCGTCAGCCATCAGATTGCGACGGTTATAAGTGAGCTGAAAAATGCGCACGCCCAGATTGCGAAACAGGGTCAAGCGACTCAGGTCGCCTGCGAGCATGCTGGTGTCTTGAAAGCCATAAATCAGGCCCAGGCGTTTGCTCGTGTTGGCCGCACGGAGATCCGCCGCGCTGAGCACTTTCATCAAAAGATCTGGATGCGCGGCAATCTCGCCTTCAATATTGGCGATCTCTCGAATCGCCGCATCATAAGCATCGGGGCTGTTGCCCACCTCGCCGACAGTGAGATTGACTGCGGTCACGCCCGACGCCTTGATGTCCGCTAGCGATGCCGCACCGAAGCCATCTGGACCACCCAGCGCATCGATCACCACCGCTCGGCGATAACGTTCGACGGAATAGCCGCCTTTCGCACTAGAGCCCATTGCAAATGCCGGCGCAGTGACGAGGCCCGCGGCAGCATAGGAAATAAAATCACGTCGTGTGTGCATCGTCAGTTCCCCCTGTTCTTGATTTCGTTAATCAGCCGAGCCGGCGACCGAACTGTTTCCGAACGGCGTGATTCCTTGCGCCTGCAAGATCTCACGCGACTTGAACATCGCGTTGCCCTTGAACACCTGCTCGACTCTGCGCAACGCGGCCAGGTCTTGCGTCGGATCCCCGTCCACCAACATCAGATGCGCCTTCTTGCCGACCGTCACCGAGCCGAGCTCCGCTTCACGCCCTAAATGCCGAGCCGGTTCGAGTGTCGCCAGCCGCAGCACGTCAGCGTTGGAAATTCCGGCGCGGGCATAGAACTGCAGCTCGCTGATCAGTGCGAACCCGGGCAGCGAAGTATCCGTGCCGGGCAGGATCCGTACTCCCCGATCATGCATTCGCTTGATGAGTTTCAGCGCCACCTCGCCGGTACGACGAAAGGCTTCTTCCTTGCCGTTGTTGTAACTGACATCCGCAATCTGGTCGCGACGCATGCCGGCGGGCAAGTGATCCGCATAGGCGCGTGCGCTCGGGATAACTTCGCCCGCTCGCGACTCATACATATTCATGAAGATCGCCAAGGTCGGGTCGTGGGCCACGCGGCGTTCGAGCATCAGGTCGATGAACTTCTTGGCCGGCGGTCCATCGAGGTCGATGAGCCCGCCACGTTCGCCGGTCGCAATGAAACGTTGCGGCGTTCGGGTGTCGATGCTCCAGTCGCCAATCAACTGCAACAGCATCATGTTGATGTGAGTCAGCTCGCTGTAGCCATCGCGAATGGCCTGCTCCGGGCTCATGAAGGAAGGAATGTGGCCCGCCACGCCCAGATGCAACGAACGCGCCTCTTTGGTCAGCACAGGCACCCATTCCGGGTCGATGGAGCTGTAGAGCTTGATGCCGACAGCGCCTTCTTTGGCATACGCACGCTCAGCAGCACGCGCCTCATCTAGCGTCGCGGCCAGCCTTCCGGTGGGAGCAGAGAACGGACTGCGCTTGTCGATGAAGCCCATGGAATAGATATCGGGTGAAGCAACCGTGCCCGCCGCGATCTCCGCTCGGAGCTGCACTAAATAAGGCGGATCGTTGCCCATGTCTCGCACGTTCAACACGCCACTGGCGATGTAGTGCAGATATTGATCGGGCCCGATGTGACCGTGCATGTCCCAGAGAGATGGCATCAGCGTCTTGCCTTTCGCATCGACGATGTGAGCGCCTTTCGGTGTCGACAGCTTCGAGCCAATGTCGGCAATCAACCCATCGCGTACCAGCACCGACGTAGGCTCGCTCAGCCGACCCGTCGACACATCCAGCACGCGGGCGTTGACGATGACAATGGGCTGCGAGATCGTGTGACGAAAGCGCTCGGTCTGCGCGCTGATGTGTTTCGCTAGCTGCGCCTCCTGCGCCGCCTTGATCGACGGCAAATGCTCCTTCCAACCATCGCGGAGGACGGCGAACCAACCGTCGTTGTATCCGACCAGCGTTTGCTGCTCATCCAGCCACACATGCACCGGCATGAGGTCGAGTCCCGAGATGGCGTACAGCGTCGCCTTGCGCGACTTGCCCTCTACCGAGAATGTTCGGGTTTCGAGTGACTCGATGCGCGCCTCGCCAGCGGGCAACAGCTTCAGCTGATGATTGGGTTGCGCCAGTAGCTCCCGAGCCAGCTGCCCACGAAACTCCGGCGGTTGATTCACTGGATAGTAAATGTAGCCGGGCCGCACCGGCGCCGTACCCCGCTCCAGTGTCGAGCGCCAACTTGCATTGCCGGCCTCGATCGTGAAGCGCTCGTCGACCTTGCCCTTGGAATAGTTCACGCCGGTGGCAGTGAAACCGGTCAGCCGGCCTTGGCCATCGACGCTCATCTCCGCCGTCAGATCGGGACCGCGACCGCGATCGTTGAAACTCCAGTGCACCGAAATGCGGTCCGCGGCGACCTTTACCTGCTGCGCTCCGGAAGGCTCGCCTGCGGTGAACCAAATGTAGTCGCGTTGTTCAGGGCCTTCGGCAGCCTGCGCTGCACTTCCCATCATCATCAACAACAGCCAGCACGGTGAAAGCTTGGATCGGCGGATCATGCTCATGGGTCCTCTGGTTTTAGGGCTTGCCAGATGTGATGTGTTATCACATCCTAGGCCGCCGTCCGAAGGCGCGTCAAGATGCGCCCCGGCCGGCACTTCACGGCTCGATATACTGGTAGGAATGAAACGTAAAACCGCCGCTGCCTCGACCATTCAGCGCCCGAAGCTCGGTAGTTGGCCCCGCCGCAGCACGCGCACCGTGGAAAAGGCAACCATTCATGAGCAGATCTATGGGGAGCTGCGCACCGCCATCATGTGCGGCACCTTCGCCCCGGGTGAGATCGTCACCATCCGCAATCTCGCGACTTCGTTCGGCGTCTCTCCCATGCCGGTGCGCGATGCGCTGGGTCGTCTGGTAGCAGAGCGCGCGTTGGAGATGCCGAACTCACGCACGTTCCGGTTGCCTCGCATGACCTGGCAGGAATACATCGAGCTGTGCGAGTTGCGCGCGCTGATCGAAGGCTATGCACTCGAACGTGCTCACAACACCTCCCCCGCCACCGATCTGGATGAAAGCGAACGGCTCAACGAGCTGTACGCCAAATCGGTAAACCAAGGCAATTACGCCGACGCATCGGTGCGCGGGCTGCGCTTCATGTTCTCGCTGTACTCGGGCGGTTCGGCGGACGCCATCGTCATGCCGCACATCGAGAAGCTCTGGTTGCGTAGCGGCCCGCTGCTGCCGCTACGCCATCACTTGATGTTTGCTCTGCCCGGCGGCAAGGAAAAGCAGATAGACCTGCACCGCGCCGTCATCGCCGCGCTCCGCGCCAACAAAGTCAGCGCGGCTGTGGAGTTGTTCCGCAGCGATCTCAAAGACAACTACCGGCTGTATTTGGCAGAGAAGGACTTTCGCGATTCAGCCTGAGGGGTCAACTTCAGCACCACGATGTCGTAATCCGGGCCACCGAACGACGCCTGCAACGGCTTTACCAGCGGGAAGTCCGTGGATTGGGTCAGACCAGTGACGAACACATTGCCCTTGGCATCCACAGCGACATCTTCGAAGTCGTCCAGGCCGCTGCCGCCCAAGTAAGTAGAAAAAGTCAGCGACGAACCCGTGGGGTCGAGTTGCGTAACAAAGCCATCGGACTCACCTCGCAACGTTGCCTGAACTGGCCGCACCACCGGATAGTCAGTCAGACTGGTGCCGCCCACGATACAAGCGCGCCCCGCTCCATCGACGGCCAGGCCGGCGATATGACCCAGGCCCCACTCCGCACGCCAGTCAGTCGGCTTCGCAGTTCGACCGGTGTCGGTCACGAAAGTCGAGTAGATCAGTGTGCGCTGTGATGGATCGATCTTAGTGACGAAGAACACCGCCGACGCGCCGGA
>NZ_JAEUPY010000020.1 GCF_016790065.1 Steroidobacter sp. | reverse complement strand
CAGAGTAGTGTGCAAGTGTTGGTGCAAATGGTCGGCGGCATGATGCGAGATCGGAGCCAACAGAGTTTGAGCCGCATGCAAAGCGGCGACGTGCTGATCCGCCCCGAGTTGGGCCCACTCACGAGTGCCAGCTTTCCAGATGCCATCAAGGGTGTGGGGCCGGGCGAGCAGGCGGCGCTGGCCGTGCTCGAACAGCTGCGTGGATTCTCTGTTTCCGAGGCTGAGTATCAAGCCTGGCAAAGAACTCAGCGCGAGCCGTACTCGCCGCCCAAGACGCTCGCGTTCGTCAACGTCGAGGCTTCGCAGAGCGCCACCTCGGAGTTCGTTCGCGACCGCATCTCCGCCAAGGCGGGCGAGCCGCTGGACCTGAAGGAGTTGGAGAACGACATCGCCGGCGCGTTCGGTCGCGGCACCTACGAATCGATTGCGTATCACATGCAAGAGGATGAGCACGGCCGTACCGGCGTTCGGGTCGTGCCCATCGATGCAGCCATCGGGCGCACCTTGTTTCGTGCCGGGCTGCAGATCGACGACGACTTCGCCGGTAACAGCGATTATCAACTGAACATCGAGAGTCGGGTCACCGGTTTGACCGAGAAGGGCGGTGAATGGCGCACGCTGCTCGGTCTCGGTCGCGTGCTGTCGTTGTCGACGGATTTGTATCTGCCGTTCGCGCAGCGAGGTAATTGGTTCGTATCGCCTTCGGTGGAATACAGCGCGTTGAATCAGCCGCTGGTGGTCGATGGTGCGACGGTCGCTGAATATCGGCTGGCCAGCTACGGCGGCGCATTCAAGATCGGGCGCGACTTCGGCGACAAACTGCAGCTGTCGACGGCGTTGGTGCGCAGTCGAGCACAGGCCGATCTGAAGACCGGTTTGCCGGGTTTGGGAGAGCTGGATTCCGAGGATGTCGGCGGCGTCGAGTTCGGCGTGCTTTGGGACAGCCTCGACAACGTGCGCTTTCCCCGGCATGGCATGCGCACAGAAATCAGTTATACGACGTTCGATCGTTCGCTGGGTTCGGACCAGAATGGCGACCTGTTGCGTGTGGCCTTGGACAAGGCGTACAGCTTCGGTCGCAACACGGTGATGTTCGGTGGCCGTGCTTCGTTGTCGAGCGACGATACCGGCGCCTTGCAGACGTTATCCACGCTGGGCGGCCTGACGTTTCTTTCCGGGTTGAGCGAGCGCGAGTTGATCGGTACGCAGATGCTATTTTTCCGCGGCATCTACTATCGACGTTTGACCCAGCAGGGGCTGTTGTTCGACCTGCCCATCTATCTGGCGGGCAGCCTGGAGGCGGGCAATGCCTGGCTCGACCGGCGCGAAGTCTCGACTGGCGATTTGATCGAAGCGGGCAGTGTGTTCCTTGGCCTCGACCTGCCGATCGGTCCTTTGCAGATCGGCTATGGCCGCACCTTCGACGGCCGCGATGCCTTTTATTTGAGCTTCGGCTCGCTGGTCCTGCCCAACTATCGTTGATGTCTAATGCAAGAATCTGAAATTTTCTGGCGCGGCCTGGCGGCGAGCTTTCTGGCCGGCATGGGCACGGTGCTCGGCGCGGTCTGGGTGTTCTTTTTCCGGCGTCCTTCGGCAAAGGCACAGGATGCGCTATTGAGTGCCGCGGCCGGCGTCATGTTGGCGGCGACGTTCTTCTCGTTGTTACAGCCGGCGCTCGATCACGCCGAAGCACACATCGCTTCCAAACCGCTGGCGGTGTTGGTCGTCATTGCCGGTTTGCTCGGTGGCGCAGGCGGCTTGTATTGGATTCACAAGCGCGTACCGCACGAACACTTCGTGATGGGCCGAGAAGGGCCGGACAGCTTGCGCATGCAACGGCTGTGGCTGTTCATCATCGCCATCACGCTCCACAACTTTCCGGAAGGCATGGCGGTGGGCGTCGG
>NZ_JAEUPY010000001.1 GCF_016790065.1 Steroidobacter sp. | reverse complement strand
TCTCTTCGACCACAGCACCGGTCTGAGCCAGCTGATCTAAGACGTACTGCCATTTCGCCCTCGGCAAATGCTCCGGGAACTCCAGGGTAAAAGACGATGCTCCCATGACGCCTAACTCCCGCCGTGAGCCGCGAGCAAAAGCGCCTCGCTTTTGCGAGTCGGGCGCGCACAGCGTGCGAACTCGATGTGGATGTTAGGTTTCATTGGCTGCGCCGTACTTCACTGAAGCGCATGTATGACACGTTGCCTTGCGACTCAAGCTTTCCAGCCTCGACAAGCGCGCGAACGCGCTCAGCGTAGAAGACGTCCGAGAAATTGGGGTAACTTGTACCCAGCTTCTCAATGCACAAGCTCACCACCATCGCGACCTTCCGAAATTGCTCGTAAGTGCACTCAAGAACGGTCGCGTCGATCCTGTCCAGTTCCTTGGCACTGAGCTTCGCCACCAACGCCGCCTCATCTGCGCTCAGAGGTGGATTCGGGATGGGCATTTCGTCCATGCGCTTCTGAAACCTAACGCCCCGCGTGAGCCGCGAGCAAAAGCGCCTCGCTTTTGCGAGTCGGGCGCGCAGTGTCACCGACCGGCATAAAGGAGCCGGGCATGATCGGCGTAATGGAGCCAGTTTTCAGGTGAGGAAAACGGACATTCCAGAAGGGTTAAGAATGGTTGGCTTTGCTGATGTTGGCAAGCGTCGAGTGTCCCGCTGGTGGAGCGATTTTTGGATTGCGGCCGGAAGGACCGTCGAGGACGAGGCAGTAGGCGTTGTGGCGCAGGCGATCGACGGTCGCTGAGGCAAGCAGCCGATTGTTTGGGAACGCTTGATCCCATTCGTGGAAATCGAGATTGCTGGTGACGATGGTAGCCGCCTGCTCGTAACGCTCGGCGATGAGGTCATGAAGATCTTCGTCGGCGGGCGGACGCAGAGGTTTGAGGCCGAAATCATCGATGATGAGTAATGGAATGCGCGCCAGCGTGGCGAGCTTGCGCTCGTAGCCACCAGCGGCGCGGGCCGCATTGAGACTAGCGGTGAGCTGCGCGCAGGGAGTGAATAGCACATCGATGCCCTGTCGGATCGCGCAGTGGCCGAGTGCCTGGGCGAGATGGCTCTTGCCGACGCCAACTTGACCGACGATGAGGACGGGTGCGCGTTCGCTGAGATATCGACCTGTGGCCAGATCGTGCACCAGCGCGCGGTTGAGCTTGGGCAAGCGGTCGAAGTCGAACTGATCCAGCGTCTTCGTTGAACGGAAGGTGGCGCGGCGTTGGCGCAAGGTGAACTTCTTCTGCTCGCGGCGAGCGACCTCATCTTGAATGAGCAGCGCCAGAAACTCGGTATAGGCGAGCTTGCCATCGATGGCTTGACGGTTGCGTGCCTCCAGCGAATCGAAGATGCCGGACAGGCGCAGTTGTTTGAGATGCGGGGCGAGTTCGGGAATCGGGTTCATAGGTACTCCAAACAAAAGAATAAGATTGTTAGAAACATCGGGCGAAAACGCCCGAGTGTGGAAAGAAATCGGTTTAGTGCCTGGTGTCCTCCTTCGTGTCGAACAGTGTTCTGGCGTCGCGAGCGAACCGCGCCTTGCCGCCATAGACGTTCGAGGTGTCGCGTGGAGAATCGTCCAGCGGTAGTCGATCGAATCCGCCGAGGAGGATGGACTTGACCGTGCGGTATGCGGGGCTCGCATGCGCGAGTGCACGCTGGCAGGCCGCCTCCAGGCGGGCGGTGCCAAATGTCTCTGCAAAGCCGAGCACGCCCTGTGCGCCGCGCAGTCGTTCGACGATGCGATCGCCGAGCAACTGATCGATGAGCTCGGCACAGGCCGGCCCCACAGCGCGCGCCTGTTGCAAACACCACTGCCGATCTTTGGCGAAGAATGTCCGCGCTTCCGGTGGCAAGTGATCGAGTACCGTGCGCCGATCGCCGGGCCGACGCGAACGCACGTGACTGGCGACCAGTCGATAGTCCTGGAAGATCGAGATGGACATATCGGTGGCACGCAGCCACAAGGTCTGCCCGACCAGCGTGAACGGTGCCGAATACAGCACGTAATCGAACTTCGCATGACAATCACGATGAAGCACGACGCGATGCCAGGAGCCCAGGTCCGGCGCGAGCGGTGGCAAGCTGCGCATCAATGGCTTCTCGAGCAAGAAACGTTCGAGCGGCGGCTGGCGCGTAGTGCCGTGGATGCGAACGCCGGCTTCCTCCAGCACCCAGCGACGCGCTTGCTCGTTCAGATCAGACAGATCGCGGAAGCTGCGTGTAGGCAGGAAGTTGCCCTTCACGTACTTCACGCCGGACTCAACGATCCCCTTCTTCTGCGGATCCGCCGGCGGACACGGATCAATTTTAAATCCGTAGCCTTCGGCGCACTCGGCATAAGCCCGCTGGACTAGTGGATCGCGGGCACAGGCACGCGTGATCGCACACTTGGGGTTATCGATGATGATGCGGGTGGGAACGGCAGCGAACCACTCGAAGGCGCGTCGGTGGCAACCCAGCCAAGTCATCACGGACTGATCGAACACAAACTCGATGTACTGATGCCGTGAAAAACATAACGTCATCACAAAACACCAGGTTCGTCGCAGCTCACCGCGCGCCGGATCGATCAGCAACGGCCCAGCGCCGAAATCGACTTGTGCCGCCTCCGCCGGCGCAAACAGCAGCGGCACGGTGACATCTGGTGGCAAGCTGGCACGGATGCTCGCGAGCATGCGACGTACGGCAGAATAGCTGCCGCGATAACCGTGCTCACGACAGAGCGCTGCATGGATGGCAATGCCGCCGACGCCTTCGGCGACCCAGCGCTCGACTTGTGCTCGATGCGGCTCAACGGTGGAAATGGTGCTGCGCGCACGGCGCGCTTGGCCAACGGCCGCGCTGATCGCAGCGTCGTTCGGCAGTGCCGCCTCCGCCGCCAGCCAACCTTGCGCAGCCGCCAACGCGCGGAATGCAGCGACCTTGGGTCGTCCCATCAGCCGAGCGCGAGCAACGTCGCGATCGGAATCGCCCTGGCGTAATCGAACCAGGACTTGGCGATAGTGAAACATCTCGAATCTCCGTCGGCCCACTGGCCCTCCCGCCGGCAAAAAAAGCCCGCAGGATAGCCGCCGATGTCAGTTCGAAATGCCCGTCTTGCCCCTCAATGTGGCTTCAATATGCTGATCAGCGAGTGGCTCCATTATGGCGATCACGCCGTGGCTCCATTACGCCGATCATCCGCTGGCTCCTAGATGCCGATCACGGCCTGGCTCCAATATGCCGGTCGGTGACACGGTACGCGGGGGAGCTCGAAGGCTCCCCGTCCTCGTGGGGGAGGCGGAGCCGGGGGGACGCGAAAGTCCCGCCCATTCCGCAGGGGGTATCCAACAGGGGGCGGCACGCCTCCCTTTGGCAAGATGGTGTTTACTACGCGCGCGCTTTGGCGCGTGTAGTACAACACACATCTTGCGCGCGCCCGGAAACAGCCTCGCCGCGACTAACGCCGCGTCGATCAGATGCGTTTCGGGCGCTCAGTTTGTGGAAGGCGCGGTCGTTCCGTCCTGCCGCCTGCTTGTCAACGCCCGAAGGAAAGCACGATGTTTCAGAACGTCGCGCAGCAGTTCGCAGGGATCATCGACGCCGAGACCTTGGCAGAGTTCGAGGAACAGGAACAGCGAGATATTCCGTTCGCCCCGCAAGAGACTCTGCACGAACGAACGACTGA
>NZ_JAEUPY010000798.1 GCF_016790065.1 Steroidobacter sp. | reverse complement strand
CGGGCTACTGGCGCTGCGATCCTTTTCGCCGAAGCTGAAATTGCCACGCGCCCACATGCCCCACTTGTCGCTGAGCAAGCCGCCAGGCTCATCCGCGCTGGCGCCGCCGCCGAGCAGGCCTTTCGCCATTTCCTGTAGCTGTGCCAACGGCACCATCTTGCCGTCGACGATGATGTTCAAGCCCGCGAGGCTCAAACCCTTGGCGCCACCACGCAAGGCCATCAATCGATCCATCACGCTGGCGTATTGAGTGTTAGCAAACAGCAAGGTCTGCGTGCGAGCGACCGCGAAGTCGTCGGCGACCAACTCTTCCAACGCCGCTACCTGATTGCCGGTGCTGTTATTGGTCTGCAGACCGTTACATCGAACCAGCAGCTCCTGCTGATTATTGGTCAGCGACTCTTCGCTACTCGACAAGTCACGCAGGTCACTGCAGATACGATCCAGAGCCACGGCGACGCGGCGTTGATTCGGCGTCAGGTTGGGAATATCGGAAAGCGACGTGATGAGCGGACCGTCCGCGACGGTGATGATGACGCTGTCCGAGCTCTGCAAGCCGGCGTTGTCGGTCACCACCAGCTGAATGAAGTTCTCACCGTCAGGCAGGCGTACCTGCAACGTGGGCGAGCCGCTGGTGCCGAGTAGCTCCTGAGTCTCGCCGTCGACGATGCGCGTCCAGCGATACGTTGCGATGGCGCCGTCCGCGTCCGTCGACAGGCTGCCATCTAGTATGACGTCTTCGCCCGCTTCGTTGTCAGTATCGGCGACCGTGCGATCGCCGCCGGCATTTGCTGTGGGACCCGCTGCATTACCGACCGTGACTGTGACTTCACTGTTGCCGGTCTCGCCGCTGGCATCGGTAACGAACAGTCGCACTTGAGTCGTACCGTCCGGCAAAGGAATCGTCGGCGCCGGCGACGTCGAGACCGGCGTCTCGTCGTTATTCAAGTACCACGCATAGGTGACCAACTCGCCTTCGGGATCGGTGACGTTGGCGCTGAACGCAACGTTCTCACCGGCCACGCCGTCGGTATCGCTCACGGTGCGATTGCCGCCGTTGATACTGACGACCGGCACTTGATTGGGGTCTTCGCAAGTCGCTTCTTGAGCGGCATTGCCTTCGATCACGATGCCCGGCCCGGCCGCGTTGTTCAGCACGATGCCCGGAAAGCCGGTGGCGCCGGTTTCCTGGAGTGCGTTGGTCGCTGTCAGCTGCGCCGTCAGCACGCCGCCGATGGTGGTCGAGTAGTTGACGTTGGTGATGCGCACGCAGACCGTGGCGCCGTTGCCGACCACAGGATCGAAGGGCTGGATGGTCAAGCCGCTGGTCAGCGCGGGGTTCGCATTCAAAATCACGTTGCCCTGACCGGTATTGATGAGGATGGGCGCCGAGCCGGTGACCGCGCCGGCCTGGCGCAAATTCACGATGACGTTCTGACCGATCGCGGGCAAAGGCACATTGACGGTGCCGTTGAAGCTCGGCGGGATGGCTTGGGCCAGCGGAGCCATCGCCAGCAGCGTGATGCCGCCCAGCCAGGATCCCCACTTTCGCCCCACTCGGCTGCGCGTCGTCCCGTGCATCGCAAGCTCTCCACGACTATTCGTTGTGTTGTCGGTCATGTTCTCGGCCAAGTTATCGACCGGGCCAGAAAGCCCTGTGCTGGCCTATTTATCAGCGACCCTTGCGTAGCGACAACGGACCTTTGGTCTGCCCGAGGCCGACGCACTGTGCCGCCGGGAGGTTGACTTCCGTTGTGACGCAGGTCGCAATCGCGCCTCATGAACCTAAGGATTGCCCTTAATGCCGTGCTGGTCGCGGCGGTCATCATCAGCGGCTGCGCCTCGCCGGGGCAGCGGATCGAGGAGCGTGCGCGTGGCGCTGGCCTCGACATCGTTCATGTTGCTGCCGGCGAGTTTCCCAGCCGCATCTATATGAAACGCGGCTCGGCACAGGATCATGCCAAGGCCCGGGGCCGCGTGCTGACCGTTTATCTGGAAAGTGACGGCATTCCCTGGCGTAACGGCACCGAGCCGAGCGCCGACCCCACGACCCATCGGCCGCTCGCGCTGGAAATGTTGATTCGCTCCGACGCGCCCGCTGCATACATCCCGCGCCCTTGTTATCAGGGACTTCGCTCGGACAAATGCACGACTGAACTCTGGACCGGCGCGCGTTATTCGTCAGCAGTCGTGAATAGCATGGTGGCGACGGTGCGCGAAGCTCAGCGACTAGCAGACGCCAGCTCTGTTGCTCTGGTCGGCTACAGTGGCGGCGGCACGCTCGCAGTATTGATTGCGGAGCGACTCGACAATGTCACCTCGGTCGTGACCATCGCGGCCAATCTGGATACGGATGCCTGGACGGCACATCACCACTATCTGCCTTTGTCACAATCGCTCAATCCCGCGCTGAGCGACAAGAAGCATTCGTGGCCTGAGTTACATCTACGCGGCGCGAACGACACCATCGTGCCGCCGGCTACGACTGCGAAATACTTCGAACGTCATCCTCAGGCGCGTCAACGCACCGTCGCAGGGTTCGATCATGTGTGTTGCTGGGTGCGCGATTGGCCCAAGCTCAGCGAGACGCCCACGCCGCTCGTGCCTTGAGCGCGGTATCGGCAAAGTCGGAGAACACTCCGTCGATGCCCAGCTCGAAAAAGCGCCGATATTCCTGCAGCGGATCGTTGTGATACTCGGGCGCCAGCGTGGCGGGCTCGTTTCTAAATGTATAAGTGTGCACGCGGAGTCCCGCAGCGTGTGCTTGTTCGATCACTGTGGTCGTGAGCAGCGTCGGCTGGCCAACATCACGAAGGATCTGCCGCTTCCACGGGCCGATGGCATTCGCATACTTAGCAACGTCGGCCAGACTGCTCGGGCGTTTGCCGCCGCGCGCATCGCCGTGATTCGGAATTGAGACGCTCACCACGCGCTTGCCGCTCTCGTCGTAGATGAGTGAGCCTTCCTCCATCAGCTGCACCATCGGCAACTCGGTCTTGGGTCGCAGGTACTGCAGATTGGCGCTCTCGAACGACTGGATGAAGATCGGTGTGCCGACCTTGTTCAAGCCACGTCGATTCAAAACCTCCAGCAGTCGATCTTCCAACGGCAATTGCAAGCCGAGATGAAACGCCGGATGTTTGGTTTCCGGATAGATGCCGATGCTTCGGCCTCGCTTGGCCGACTCCTGCGCCACCAGATCCAGGATCTCTTCGAACGTCGGCACGGTGAACTTGCCGTCGTACTCTTTGGAACGAGCTGGATTCGGCTGCACGGCACGCAGCTGTCGAATCTCTGCGAGCGTGAAATCACTGGCGAAAAAACCAGTGACTTGTTTGCCATCCAGGTTCTTGGTGCTCAGCCGCGATGCGAACTCCGGCCGCGATTTCACATCGGTGGTGTCATCGAGCAACGGCTCATGACGCGCGACCAGATGACCGTCGCGCGTCGCGACCAGATCGGGCTCGACGTAATCGGCACCGAACTCGATGGCCAACTGATAAGACGCGAGCGTGTGTTCGGGCCGATAACCCGACGCACCTCGATGCGCGATTACCAGCGGCGGCGCGCCATCCAAGGTCGCCCACTTTTTGTTCGCCGATTGTGCTGAGACCGTTCCGCTCATCGTCAACACCAGCACCCATAAGAAACCCAGACTGCGAACACCGGCCATCGTCAGTCGACGAAAAAGTCCGGCACGAACTCTTTGTTGCCTGGGCTGACCGCGTACGAATCCAGATCCTTGACCCCGGCGCTGGCCAGCACTTCATCGTCGATGAAGAAGTTGCCAGTGCACGTGCGCGGATCTCGCGTCAGGATGACGTGAGCTGCATCGGCCATGATCTCGGGCTTGCGACCGCGCTTCGGATCGGCCGCAGCGATGATGTTCAGAGCGGCGGTCGCAATGATGGTTCGCGGCCATAGCGCGTTCACGCCGACGCCGTCGCGACGAAATTCTTCGGCCATGCCCAGCACGCACATGCTCATGCCGTACTTGGCCATGGTGTACGCCACGTGCGGCGCGAACCATTTCGGCTTCATGCTCAGCGGCGGCGACAGATTCAGGATGTGCGGATGGCGGCCGGCCTTGGCCGACTCCTGCAAGTACGGCAGACAAGCTTGCGAGCATACGTAGGTGCCACGCACGTTGACGCCGAACATCAGATCGAAGCGCTTCATCGGCGTCTCGAGCGTACCGGCCAGCGAAATGGCGCTGGCGTTGTTCACCAGAATGTCGACGCTGCCAAAGTGCTCGGCGGTTTTTTTCACGGCCGCCGCGACGGCGTTCTCGTCGCGAATGTCGACCTGCATGGGCAGCGCTTTGCCGCCGGCGGCTTCGATGGCTTCAGCCGCGGTGTGAATGGTGCCGGGTAATTTCGGGTTGGGCTGATCGCTCTTGGCCGCAATCGCAATGTTGGCGCCGTCCTGGGCGGCCCGCACCGCAATCGCCAGTCCAATGCCTCGCGAGGCCCCCGAGATGAATAGAGTCTTGCCGCGAAGAGACATACGGACCTCCAGGTTGGACGACGCGCCATCATAGGCCTTATATAGTCGGCCGACGACACCGGGACGCGAAGGGGGAATCGCAATGGCCGAGGACAGCACGGACGTGTGGGATCAGGTCGAGCATCGCTATGCCGACTCCACGGGCGTCAAGATCCACTATGCGGCACTAGGTCAGGGACCGCTGGTCGTGATGATCCACGGCTTTCCGGACTTCTGGTACTCGTGGCGCAAGCAGATGCGTGCGCTAGCGGACAATGGGTATCGTGCGGTCGCCGTCGATCTGCGCGGCTACAACCTATCGGAGAAACCCAAGGGCGTGGAGAACTACGCCATGCCGCTGCTGGTCGGCGATATCGCCGCGGTGGTCAAAGCGGAAAAGCTCGAGCGTGCCGTCATCGTCGGCCACGACTGGGGCGGTTCGGTGGCGTGGAACGTCGCCATGCGACGTCCTGACGTCACCGAGCTGCTGATCATTTGCAATCTGCCGCATCCCGCCGGCATCGCGCGCGAGATTGCCACCAACCCGCTACAGAAGCAGAACAGCGAGTACGCCTTCGGTTTTCAGAAGCCGGACGCACACAAGGCGATCTCGTTGGAACGACTGACGCAATGGGTGACCGACCCAGCGGCGCGCCAGCGCTACCTAAAGGCGTTCGAGCAGTCCGACGTCGAAGCCATGCTCAACTATTACAAGGCCAACTATCCCAAGCCGGATGCGCCACCGCCGGCCGACTTCACCTTTCCCAAGGTGCAGGCGCCGGTGTTGATGTTCCACGGTCTGGAGGATCAGGCGTTGCTACCGGGGGCGCTCAACGGCACCTGGCAGTGGGTGGAGAAGGATCTGACCATCATGACCATCCCTGGTGCCAGCCACTTCGTCCAACAAGACGCGGCGGACACAGTCAGCAACACGATGGTTGACTGGCTGGCCCGCCGCAAACCTTGACCGATTAGCGCACCACCTTCGAGATGGTGTTCGAAGCCAGGCTCTCGGAGCCTGAGGACGTGTAGGCGCGCACCGAGAAGTACCAGGTCGCAGCAGTCAGGTCGCTGACGACGTAGTTGGTCACGCCAGCATTGCTCACCGTAATCGTGCGCGTGAGGCTACTCGCACTGGTGCCGTAGTAGATGCGATACCCGGAGAGATTGGTCAGCGTGCTGCCATCGGTGTTACGCGTCGGCGGCGTCCAGCTCAACGTGGCCGCACCGGTGCTGCTACCGGCAGCATTGACGGCGATGTTGAAGGAAGCCAGCGAGGTGCGATTGGTGCCGTCGCTCGCGGTGATCACGATGCCCGAGTAAGAGCCCACCTGCGCTGCCGTCGGCGTGCCCGTGAGCGCACCCGTCGTGGTGCTGAACGTGGCCCAGGTCGGACGATTGGTGATCGACCAGGTGAGCGTGGTGCCTTCGGGATCCGTGCCCGTGGGACGGAACGAGTAAGCGCTGCCGGCAGTGACCGACGTCGCCGGCGTGCCGCTCACCGTCGGCGCACGATTGGTGGTGCTGCCACCGCTGCTGGTGGTGGTCTTCGGCACCACTTGAATCGAGAAGGCCGGCAAGGTCGCCGTGCCGGTGGAGCTGCGCACCGTGATTCGAATGTTCGAGTACGTGCCCGGCGTCGCGGGCGTCGCGCCTTCGAGGCGACCGCTATACACCGAGAACAGCGCCCAGCTGGGCTTGTTGACGATGGAGTAACGCAAGGTCGACTTCGCCACAGCAGGATCGTTGGCGGTCGGTAAGAAGCTGTACCACGAGTTGGTACCGAACGTGGTTTTCGGCGAGCCCGTAATCGTGGGCGCGGCATGAACGACACTACTCAACAGTGAGAGCGCGCAAACGAGTGCGAAAAAGAGTGCGGACACGCCCACCATGGGCGTGCGCTGAGTTGAAGTGCGCATGGACAATCCTCGCGGGTATGACACGGGAGCTGTACCGCTACGCACGCGATACAGCGCTCACCCACTCCTCACGATCTACCGTTCGGCCTGACTCGTCCTGGTCGGTCATCGTCTGCATGCAGCTTGACGATGTGACGGAGTGTCGTTTGTGGGCGGGCGCAGTTAACGAAAAGAATTCGACTTGTGCAAAATGTCGTAACCTTCAGACACTGTCGGCGAATGCGCTCAGTCGCAGCCGAAAAGAAAATCAGCGGAGTCAAATCGTGAAAAAAGTACTGGTCAGCGTGCTGCTCGTCGCGCTGCTCGCTGCTGCGGCGGCGTTCGTGTATCGCGACGAAATCGGCATGCTGGTGGCTTTCAATAAGCTAAAACCTGCAGCGCCTTTCAGAAACGCGAGCGCGCCCGCGTCGCCCGATTACTCGCAGCTCGCGAGCTGGGCCGCACTGCCCGAGCGCGAGGACTCAGCCGATGCCTTACCCGCAATTGGTGTTCTGGACGAACAGGCCAACGCTGCAGTCGACGTGTTCTTCGTACATCCGACCACGTATTTCGGCACCGACAACTGGAATCAGCGCATCGACGATGCGCGCGTCAACCAACTTACTGACCTATTTGTTATGCGTGGCCAGGCATCAGCGTTCAACGGCTGCTGCCGCATCTACGCGCCGCGCTATCGACAAGCGACGATCTACTCGTTCGTCGACAAATCCGGCAGCGGCACCTCTGCGCTACAGCTCGCGTACAACGACGTGGAGCGCGCGTTCGACTACTTCTTACAGAACTACAGCCGCGATCGACCCTTCGTGCTGGCCTCGCACAGCCAGGGCTCAGTACATCTACGAAGGTTGCTCGAGCGACGCATCACTGGTAGCCATTTGCGCAATCGCCTGGTGGCCGCGTACCCCATCGGCTTCAATCTGGATGCCGAGGAACTGGCGCAAGCGGTGCCCGATGTGCCGGTGTGTGAGTCGGCCGAGCAGACCGGCTGCATGGTGTCGTGGAACGCAGTGGGTCCCGAGGTCAAGCAATACGCCGACACCAGCAAAAATATTTGCGTGAATCCGCTGACGTGGAAGACCGACGGCGCTCCGGCCGAGGCCGCGTTGAATTTGGGCGGCGTCAGTTATCCGGGCAATTTCGCCGGTTCGCTGGCCGATCTGAAAGAGCTCCCGCAGGCCTTCATCGATGCCAAGCCCATCGTCGAGCCCGGCGTGGCCGACGCACAGTGCGTGAACGGCATGTTGTTGGTGCGGCAGATCAACTCAGCGCACTACGCATCGCGCCCCATGGGCCGCGACAACTACCACATCTACGATTACCACCTGTTCGCAATGAACTTGCGCAAGAACGTGGAGCTGCGCGTGACGCAATACCTGGCCAATCCGCCGAAGCGCGTGATCACGCGCCCCACATTCACTCAGTAGGTGGACTAACGCGGCATGTCGGGGCAGACGTACGGCACGGTCGCAGTCACATACGACTGCACCTTGTCCTGCCCCACCAGCTGCAAGGTCAGCTCATCGTCGCTGAGCATGGACAGCGTGGCCTCGATGGGAATGGCGTCTTCGATCCAGCGGATGCGCTCGCCGTCCGCGCCCCACTTGGAGATGCGATAGGTCTCGAAGCACGAGTCCATCAGCAGCGAACGATCCGGCAAGAAGATCAGCAGCGAGCCGCGCGAGTGACCCGGCGTGGTGGACACCCAGATCTTGCCGATGAAGCGCGGATCGGCCGGTTGCCCCAACTCCTCAGTGCCCGATGTCGTCGCCCCCAGCTCCGTTGCCACAGGCTGTGACGGAGGCGGTGGCGGAGCGGGCGGCTGCTGCTTGCCGCAGCCCGCAGTGGTCAACACAGCTACTAGTGTCAACGAGGCAGCGAGAGGATGGCGCATAGAAGTCTTTTTTGTTCGAGAGCTATGCGCATCTTACTGGATCCGCTCAACCTGCCGCAGGCTCCTGCTTGGCGACGGCTTTGCGCAGCTGGCGCAACTTGTCCTTCACCACGGCGGCGTTGGCGCTGCCCATGCGGATCAATAATTTCTGGCCCGTCGAACGCGCTTCCAGTTCCGCATCGGCGAACTCGAAGTTGACGCTAGGCCGGCGCAGCAGGATCGGACCGCTCACCTCCGGCGTCGCCAGCAGATGATCGATCACCTCGACCAGCCGGTCGTTGAAGTAACCGTCCGGATAGCCCAGCGACACGTACGCTTCTTGGAACAACGGATAGTACTGCTTGTAGAGCGTAGCGATCTGCGCTGCATCGGCGCTCTGCAGGATCTTGATCAAGCGATCGTAGCGCGCGTAGTTGTCCGCACCGAGCGTGAGCTCTTCGCCATTGCCGGTGGCGAGCAATTCGCCACCGATGGGTTTCACCGGCCACATCTGCACGGCCGTCTTCTTGCGCGGCAGATTGTCGATGGTGACGACGGTATGACGAATGATGTTCTTCGGCACCAAGTACGGCTCGAGCGCGCTTCCGAACAAGCCGCTCAACGATTCCTGCAGCGACGGATCGCTGTCGTTCAAGCCCGGTAACGGCTTGGTCGGCGGCGTCTCGGCCACGGGATTGCGAATCGGCGGCTCGGTCACCGGCGTGGTGACTTCAGGCTGCGTGACCGCAACCGGCGCTTGCACCGGTTGCTCCACCTTCCGCTGCGAACGGCCGTAGTACAACGCCGCGCCGATACCAACCGCGACCACCACAGGGATCGCGTAATACAGCCATTTCTTGGTGTCTTCTTCCATCATGTCTCCTTCAGTTCGCAGCGACGCTCATTGCGGCTTCTGGAACTTCAGCAGAAAGTTGTCGGACTCACCGATGGCCGTGTACTTGGCGCGATCCTGGTCGCCCAACGCCAAGGTCGGCGGCAAGGTCCACACGCCCTTCGGATAATCCTTGGTGTCCTTGGGATTGTTGAGCAGCGGCGAGCTGGCCAGCAACTTGAAGCCGGCCTTCTCGGCCAACGCGATGGTGTAGTCCTCACGCACATAACCGCTGGCTGCTTTCGGATCCTGCGGCTGATCGTTCGATGCACGATGCTCTTCGACACCCAGGATGCCGCCCGGCTTGAGCGCCTTGTAGAACGACGCGAACGCTTGCTCGGCCGTGCCCTGACCCATCCAGTTGTGCACGTTGCGGAAGGTCACGACCACATCGGCCGAACCCGCCGGCGCAGGTTCGAATTTACCGCCGCCGAAATCGCCGATCTTGACCTTGCCGTAGCGCGCCTTGTCGCTATCGAGCTTTTTCTGCCACGTATCCGCAGCGGTTGCCGCTCGCTCACTGGCAGCACGCGGTGTGATGGCCGTGTAATAAGTGCCCTTGTCATGCAAGTAGGGGCCGAGGATTTCGGTCCAGTAGCCGCCACCCGGAGCGATTTCGACCACCGTCTGATTGGGCTTCACGCCGATGAACTCGAGCACTGCCTGCGGCTTGCGGGCCGCATCGCGCTCGACAAAATTCGGCGAACGATGCTCGGACGCAATGGCCTTGGCCAGGGCTTCGTCCTTAGCGAAGGCGCTCGCCAGCGGCAGCATGCAGGCTGCGGCAGCGACGGCGGTGAGCAACGACGATGAACGCATGACGTGACTCCACGGGTTTGATTGGTTATCGAGGCGTGCGAATGTAACAGACCCTCCCGCACGCACACAGGTTCCCGCCCGAGGCGCCGACGACTACCATTGCCGGCTTGCATCTTGACCGTCAGGAACCCGATGTCGGCCATTCATCAGAGGTCCGTGCTCAGCAGTGTGGTCGGCGCGCTGGCCTGTTGCAGCGCATTCGGCAGCCCCGCCACCTTAGGCGCCACGCTACCGTTGCAAGACTGCCGGCTGCAGAGCGAGATTGCCGGCGGCGGTGTGGCCGCACGTTGCGGTTGGCTGGCAGTGCCGGAGAATCGTGAACAACCTTCCGGCAAGCAGGTTCGACTGCACGTCGCGGTGATTCCATCATTGCGGCTCGAACCGGCCGGCGATCCGCTGTTCGTGTTGAGCGGCGGCCCCGGACAGGCGGCCAGCGATTTCTATATTTCCATCTCGCCGGCGTTGGCGCGCATTCGCCGGGATCGCAACATCGTGGTCGTCGATCAACGCGGCACGGGGCGCTCGAACCGGCTCGACTGCGCCTTCCCCGACGAGAGCGACATCACCTTCAGCGATCCGCAGCAGCTGCGCGAGCTGACCAAGTCGTGTCTGGACAAGTTATCGGGCGATCCTCGCTACTACACGACGAGCGTGGCCGTCCGCGATCTCGATGATGTGCGCGCGGCGCTCGGCTTTCAGAAGCTCGATCTATACGGCGTGTCGTATGGAACGCGAGTGGCACAGCACTACATGCGCCGCTATCCGCAGCGAGTTCGCGTCGCGATTCTCGACGGCGTGGTGCCGCCGCAGTTGGCGTTGGGACCCGACGTCGCACTCGATGCTCAAGCTGCCATCGACAGCGCCTTCGCTCGCTGCGAGTCCAACTCGGATTGCCAACGCGCTTTCCCGAACATCGCCAGCACGTTCGCAACGTTGCGCGCCAGCGTGCAAGCGAAACCGGTGGCGCTGTCCGTTCCCGATCCGCTGAGCGCCGAACCGACGCAAACTCAACTCGGTGCGCAAGAACTCAGTGCCGCTGTTCGCTTGCTGAGTTACTCCGACGAGACGGTCTCGACCCTGCCGCTGCTCATCCACGAAGCCCAGAGTGGCCAGCCGCAAGCACTGGCCGCGCAATACTTGATGATCAAGCGCAGTCTGGACACTCAAATCGCCAACGGCATGCACTTCGCCGTCGTGTGTAGCGAAGACGCGCCGCGTTGGGATGAGAAACCGATTTCGGAGTCTGCACTCGCCCAAACCTATATCGGCGAGACCTTCATGGCAGCGATGCGGACCATTTGTTCGCAGTGGCCGCGCGGCCCAGTGGATGAGGATTTCAGCAAGCCTTTGACCAGCGCCATCCCGACGCTGGTGCTCTCGGGCGGCAACGATCCAGTCACTCCTTCTCGCTATGGCGAGCAGATCCTGCCGGGCTTGGCTAAATCCAAGCATCTCGTCCTCGACGGCCAGGGACATGGCCAGATCGCCGTCGGCTGCATGCCTCGCGTGGTCGCTGAGTTCATCGCAGCCGGCGACGTAAGCTCGCTCAACGCCGAGTGTTTGAAAACCGTCGGCCCCGCGCCCTTCTTACTGTCCCGCTCGGCACCGGCACCATGATTCAAGTCGAAGGGTTGAAAAAGCGCTTCGGCAAAGTGCAGGCGTTGCAGGATGTTTCTTTTTCGGCCGGCGATGGCCGCATCACCGGTCTGCTCGGCCACAACGGCGCCGGCAAGTCGACCACGCTGCGTGTGTTGAGTACGGTGATTCGAGCGAACGAAGGTCGCGCCCTCATCGACGGCCACGACTGCGCACTCGATCCTCTGCAAGTGCGTCGCTCGCTCGGTGTGCTACCTCATGCCAGCGGGCTGTATGCGCATCTCAGCGGTCGCGAGAACATCCGTTACTACGGCGAACTGCATGGCCTGCGCGGTGCCGAGCTCAATCGATCCATCGATGAGCTGATCGAACGCCTCGCCCTCGGCGCCGTCGCCGAACGACGCGCGAAAGGTTACTCACAAGGTGAGCGGTTGAAAGTCGGTCTGGCGCGCGCGCTGATTCACAAGCCACAAACCATCATCCTCGACGAGCCGACCAACGGACTCGACGTCAACGCCGTCCGCATGTTGCGCGAGTTGATTCGAGGCTTGCGCGAGTCGGGGCGGTGCGTGCTGTTCTCCAGTCACGTGATGCAGGAAGTCGCTGCATTGTGTGACGACATCGTGATCATTTCGCACGGCCGAGTAATCGTTCGCGGTACCCCTGCGGAGATTCTCCAAGCCACCGGCGCTCCGGACTTGGAAGAAGCCTTCGTGCGTGCCGCCGATCAAGGCGAGGTGGCGTGATGGGCGCCATCTGGACCGTGTTCCGCAAGGAAGTGCTCGAGAACCTGCGCGACCGCCGCGTCATCATGTCGGCGTTCTTTTTTGGCGTGCTGCTGGCCCCGGTGATCTTCGGACTCACCACCACGATGGTGTCCAAGCGCGCGGTGGAGAATCAGGACAAGCCACTCAACCTGCCGATCGCCGGCGCGAACCACGCGCCGAACCTGGTGCAGTTCCTCCGCGAGAACGGTGTGAAGGTCGAAGACGTGCAGCTCACCAGCGATGAGGCCATGGATGCCGTGCGCTCGGGCCAGCAGGATTTGGTGCTGCTCATCGGCGAGGACTACGGCAAGGCTCTGCAGACTGGCGAGTCGGCGCCGTTGTCTTTGGTGGTCGATACGTCGAATAGCCGAACGTCACCGAGTGCGGATCGAGCGCGGGTGCTGTTGGGAGCGTACGGTCATCAGTTGGCGGCGCTCCGCTTGATGGTGCGAGGGATCAACCCGAAGGTGATCGATCCGGTCGGCGTAAACACCTTGGACGTCGCCACGCCCGCGGGGCGATCGCTGTTGATCCTGGGCATGATGACTTACTTTTGTTTCATGTCCATGTTGGTGGGTGGCTTCTATCTCGCCATCGACACCACCGCCGGCGAACGCGAGCGCGGCTCGCTCGAACCTTTGTTGGGTTTGCCGGTGCGGAGGTCGCAGTTGATCATCGGCAAGATGCTGGCGACGTCGGCGTTTATGTCAGTGTCGTTGTTGCTGACGTTGGCGACGTTTGGCGTGGTGCTTCTTTATATTCCACTCGAAGCGTTGGGGATGTCTGCGAACTTCGGCCCTCGCGTTATCTTGGCGATCTTCGCGGTGATGATTACTTTTGTGCCCCTGGGGGCGGGGTTGATGACTGTCGTCGCTTCCTTCACCCGGAGCAATCGAGAGGCGCAGTCGTGGTTGTCGGTGGTGATGATGTTGCCGATTGCGCCGATCATGTTTGCTGTTGTCAGCGGGACCAAACCCAGCGCGGGTTTGATGGCTGTTCCCAGCTTGAGCCAGCATCTTCTCGCCACCAGTCTGATGCGTGGTGATGCTATCCCGCCGTTGCACATTTTGATTTGCGCTGGGACGACTCTGGCTCTCGGTGCGCTGCTCGTGGGTTTGGCTGTGCGGCTGTATCAGAGAGAGGCGATTCTCGGATGACGGGCGTCGGAGAAGAGGCTGCGTCGTTTCGGTTTGTGGCTGGCGGAGTGAGGTCACTCTAGGTCTCCCCGGCACCGCCAGCCGCTACCGCCGATCTACGCGATCAAACCGTCCGATTCCTATCCGACGAAGACGGCCCGCGATTGCCACGCGAAGGCCCACGCTGCCCCTGCGGACGACCTTGTCCCTGGCCTTGGCCTTGTCCGTACCCTTGACCCTGAGGGCGCGAGGAACGTTGACCCTGAGCCTGACGAGGCTGCTGACCTTGCTGGCCATGGCCATGACCCTGGCCCTGACCTTGAGACGACGAGTGCTGACCAGGCTGGCCACCACCACCGCCACCGCGGCGTTTGCGAGGGCGGCTACGGCCTTGGCCGGAAGCGCCAGCTTGGTTTTGCTGAGACGGCCAACCGGGTTGGCTTTGCGAACGACCATCACCGGACTGCGAACGCCCCTGGCCGCGATCATTGCCTCGATCCGGGCGAAGCTCACTTCGCGACTGACGCGGTTGTGACGAGCGGTCACGCGAATCTTCGCGACGATCATCACGGGCCGGCGGCGGAGCCGCCTTGAACACAGGTACTTCACCGCGAGGAATCGACTTACGCAGCAGCTTCTCGATGTCCTTCAACAAGCCGCTCTCATCCGACGACACCAAAGAAACGGCAATACCGGTCGCCCCCGCACGGCCAGTGCGACCGATTCGGTGCACATAGTCCTCGGGAACATTGGGCAATTCATAGTTCACGACATACGGCAGCTCTTTGATATCCAAGCCGCGCGAAGCCACTTCCGTCGCCACCAGGGCTCGAATACGAAAGTTCTTGAAGTCAGACAGCGCCGCCGTGCGCGCATTCTGGCTCTTGTTGCCATGAATGGCGGCCGCCTCGATGCCATCCTGTTCCAATTGTTTGCAGAGCCGGTTGGCACCGTGCTTGGTGCGCGTGAACACCAACACCTGCTGCCAATCGCCGTCCTGGATCAAGTGCGACAACAACGCTCGCTTCTGATCCTTGCCGACGAAATAAGAGCGCTGCTCAACCGTATCGACAGCAGCATTGCGCCGCGCGACTTCGATCTCGACGGGATCATGTAACAGACCCTGCGCCAACTTGCGGATGTCATCCGAGTAAGTGGCCGAGAACATCAGATTCTGCCGCTGACGCGGCAGCAGCTTGATGACGCGACGGATGTCGGCGATGAAGCCCATGTCGAGCATGCGATCGGCTTCATCCAACACGAAGATTTCAACGCGCGACAAATCGACGGTGCGTTGTTGAGCGTGATCCAGCAAGCGACCCGGTGTCGCTACCAAAATATCCGCACCACGACGCAGCGCTTCGATCTGCGGATTGATGCTGACACCACCGAAAATGGTGAGGCTGCGATGGCGCAGATATTTGCCATAGCTGGCAACGCTTTCATTCACTTGCGCCGCGAGTTCGCGCGTCGGCACGAGCACCAGCACGCGAGGCGATCTCGATGGCGTGCCGGACTGCAGACGTTGCAGCAAGGGCAAAGTGAAGCCGGCGGTTTTACCCGTACCGGTTTGCGAGCCGGCGAGCACGTCGCGACCGGCCAGAATTTCAGGAATTACTCGCGCTTGAACGGGAGTGGGCGCGTCATAGCCACGATCGGCGAGCGCGCGCGTAAGTTCGGGAATCAACCCGAGAGCAGTAAAAGGCATGGAAACATTTCCTCAACCAGCCTGCGGAAACTTGCGTTTCTGGTCCAGTGAGGCGGGAGACAAATCGAGGCGGGCCCAAAGAAAAACCAGGAGCCGACAGACCGCGAGGGGTGAACGAGCCGACCGGACGGCGGCTGCGATGAGGGCGCACTGTACCTGGATCGACCCCGTTTGACGAGTGCAATTCCGCAGGGCAGCGCCTTACATCACACAATTGGGTCGGATTGTCCGACTACAAGCGGCATTGTGGGCCGAATTGCGACGATGCTTGGTCCTAAACGCGAAGGCGCAACGACGCTCAAAGTTGTAATTTCGCGCTAACCAACCACCGCCGATGAAGAAGGAAGAATGGTTCATGACTGCTGGCATCTCTAATCGAACTCGCAGCGTGGCACTCGTACTGGCCTGTGCCGCCGCCACCGCCGGCCTGGTGGGCTGTAGCAAGCCTGCGTCGAACGACGCCGCTAGCAAACAACGCTACAACGCCACAGTGCGCTGGACCGCGCACGGCGTGCCGCACATCAAGGCTGATGATTGGGGTGGCCTCGGCTATGGGTTTGCTTACGCTGTCGCGACTGACGCGGTATGCACGCTGGCACGCGAATTCGTGAACGTGCGAGGCGAACAAGCCAAATTCTTCGGGCCGGAGGAAGGCCGCGTGGAAGCCGACGTGTTTCATAAGTCGGTCATCACCGATCAAGCACTGGCCCATGCCGGCGCGCGCATTCCCAAAGAAATGCAGGCGCTGACCGCGGGCTATATCGCGGGTTACAACCGTTACATCGCAGATCACACCGGCGCAGCCGCGAAGGAACAACTGCCCGCGAGCTGCCGCGATCAACCTTGGGTGCGACCTATCGATGGCACCGACATGGCGCGCATCGGCATCGGCGTCGGTATTCGCTATGGCGTCGGACGTTCGCCCGCTGCACTGGCCAATGCCACTCCGCCGAGCAAAGACGAGAAAATCTCACGAACGCTGCCGCCCGTTCCGGAAGATGTGACGATGATGGGCTCGAATGCCATCGCGCTCGGCAAGGCAGCGACCGTCAACGGCAAAGGGATGGTGCTGGGAAATCCGCACTATCCTTGGTCGGGCTCGAGCCGCTTTCATATGGCGCATCTGACCATTCCAGGTCAGCTCGATGTCATGGGCGTGGGTTTGATTTCTACGCCGTTCATCAGCATCGGCTTCAATCACGACATCGCCTGGTCGCACACCGTCTCCACCGGTCTACGCTCCACGTTGTATGAATTGACGCTGGATCCGAACGATCCGTTGTCGTATCGCTATGGCGAGGAAACTCGGAAGCTCACAACGCGAGTCGTCAGCGTCGACGTGCGTCAGCCCGACGGCACGGTGAAGACTGAAGAGCGCACCACGTATTTCAGCCACTTCGGTCCGGTGGTCGAAGACAAGGACCTGCCGTGGACCAGTCAAGTCGCTTATGTCGTTCGCGATGCCAATCTGGATAACAACCGTTCGTCCGAGCAGTACTTGAAGTTCTCGCTCGCCAAGACGGTCGACGACATCGTCGCAGCGTTGCAGTCCACGCAAGGCACGGCTTGGGTGAATACCATCGCGGCGGATCGCGACGGCAAGGCGCTCTACGCTGACTATTCAGTGGTGCCGAACGTCGATGAGGCGCTGATCAAGAGCTGCGCCAGCGACAAAGTGCAGCGCTGGGGTGGCGCACGTGTGGTGGTGCTGCGAGGCACGCCGGATTGTGAGTGGCGCAATGATGAGCGCGCTCAGCAGCCGGGCATCCTGCCGCCACAACAGTTGCCGCACATCGTGCGAGACGACTATGTCACCAATTCCAACGACAGTTACTGGGTCACGAATCCGGCTCAGCCGCTGGAAGGGTTCTCGCCCGTCATCGGTGTGGAGAAGACCGAGCGCTCGCTACGCACGCGGGCTGGCGTGGTGATGGTGAAGGAAGTGTTGGAGGCGAAGGAGTCGAACCGCTTCGACGCGCAGCGTCTGCAGGACTTGCTGTTCAATCATCGTAACTATGGCGCAGAGTTGTTGTTGAACGATCTGCTGGCGGTTTGTAAGCGCGAACCGAAGTCGGTCAAGGTTGAGAAGGACACGATCGATGTGGGTAAGACCTGCGATGTGTTGGCTGCTTGGGATCGCAAACAGGACGTTGGCAGCCGAGGCGCGCAGATTTGGACGGAAGCTTGGCCGCTGATCGCGGCGACGCCTGATCTTTGGGTGGTGCCGTTCGATGTGAAAGATCCGATCGGCACGCCGAGACAGATCAAGGTGGCAGATGCGAAGGTGCGCAAGGCGGTGATGCTGGGTTTGGCGACGGCCACCAAGAAGTTGAACGATGCACAGATTCCGTTAGATGCGCCGTGGGGCGAAGTGCAGTACGCGGAACGTAACGGCGAGAAGATCGGTATTCCCGGTGGCTCACATGCCGGCGGCATGTTCAGCGTGATGGGCGCGAAGCTGCAGGCTGGCAAGGGCTATGCACCGATCGTTAGTGGCAATAGCTGGATGCAAGTGGTTACTTGGACGGACGCGGGTGAAGTCGATGCCCGAGGCATATTGTCGTACTCGCAGTCGGAAGAGCCGGACTCACCGTTCTATGCGGATCAGACGCGGTTGTATTCGAAGAGTCAGTGGTTGAAGTTGCCCTTCACGGAAGCGGAGATCACGGCGGATGCCGAGCTTCGCAGCTTGGCCCTGTCGGGGAACTGAGCGCGCTTCAGAAGAGGCGCGGTGGTCTGGCATCGCCGGGGGTGGCTATGTTCTCCCGGCTGTCCGATCGATCTAAGAGGCGCGGTGGTCTGCGGCGCCGGGAGTGACCTACCTCCTCCCGGCACCGCGCACGGCCGCAGCGCCTTGCGCTGCTTGCCGCACATCCATGGTGAGCGCTGCTGCGACTAGCACGTCCCTGTACGTCGAAGCTGCCGGGAGGAGGTAGGTCACTCCCGGCGCCGCCTCAAGGTTTGGGGCTGCATCGGCGTTCGAGCGATGCCTCAATGTTCGAGCGCATCGACGTTTGTATGTATTTGCGGAGTGGAGAGGCGGGTTCGGTTTTCTTTCCATGCCAAACCATTCCGATCTTGTATTCAGGCGCAGCGGCTAATTCAAGCTGGCTCGCGCCGGCAACAACCCTCTTAGCTTGCTACGCAAGTCAGCCTCGCGGTACGGCTTTGCCAACATATCCGCACCTTTCTCCGGCGCGGCGTACGACGCCGAGTAGCCCGTCGCATACAACACTGGCAACTGCGGTCGGCGCTCGCGAGCGAGCCGCCCGAGCTCGAAGCCATTCATGCCGCCAGGCATAACGATATCGGTGAACAACAAATCGATATCCGACTCTCGATCCACAATATCCAGCGCTCTCGCGCCGTTATCGGCTTCGATCACATTGAACTGCAGCTCCTTCAACATGGCCGCAGTCACCGCTCGAACACCCGCATCGTCTTCGACCAGAAGAATGGTCCGATCACGCCCCGACAAAGAAAGGTCCTCACCAGTGCCAACACTAATCGTCGGCATAGCTTCAGTGCGCGGCAGGTAAATCCTCACGCTGGTCCCACGCCCAGGCGTGCTAATGATCTTCACGTGGCCACCGGATTGTTTGACGAAGCCATACACCATGCTGAGGCCCAAGCCAGTGCCATGCCCCATGCGCTTGGTGGTGAAGAACGGTTCGAGTGCGCGTTCGAGCACTTCAGGAGTCATGCCGGCGCCGGTATCCGTCACGGACAGCAACACGAACTCATCTTCAGGAACATCCGCCTCGCGAGCATGGCGGCCGATGTTGCGGGCTTCGATGGTGAGAGTGCCGCCTTCGGTCATGGCATCGCGGGCATTCACGGCCAGGTTGATGAGTGAGGACTCGACCTGAGCGGGATCGGCGAGCACGTTCCACAGCTCATCCGGCACGCGTACGTCGATTTGGATACGTTCGCCCAAGGTGCGGCCGAGCAGCTTGGTGATGTTGCGACTCACCTCGCCGAGATTCACAGGAGAGGGCTGCAACGGCTGGCGACGAGCGAAAGCCAACATGCGACGCGTGAGTTCGGCGCAGCTCAATGCGCCGGTGAGCGCCATCTGCGCGCGGTCGAAGTTGCGGCCGGTGCCTTTGAGTTGGCGAGCCAGAGAGTCGAGATTGCCGATCACGACGGTGAGCATGTTGTTGAAGTCGTGCGCAATGCCACCGGTGAGCTGCCCCACTGCTTCCATCTTTTGCGACTGGACCAGTTGTTGCTCCACCCGGCGCCGGTCGGTGACGTCCAAACTGCTGCCGAAGATTTCGAACGGCCGGCCTTCGTGACGAATCAGCACGGCGCGGTCCAGGAACCAGCGATGTGAGCCGTCGGCGCATAGCCAACGGTACTCGGTGGACATGCCGCCCAGCGTTGGAATGGCCGCAACTTCGGCGAGCACTTGATCGCGATCCTCCGGATGAATTCGATTCACCCACAAGTGCGGATCGTCGAGGAATTGCTCGGGAGCGAAGCCGATCAATTCGGCGATGACGTCGCTGATGAAGCGCGGGCCGGCGAAACTCTGATCGATGCCGGCGCTGTAGAGAGCAATCGGCAGCGAACGCACGATGGAGTTCTGCCGCTCTTCGATCTGACGCAGCTGCCGTTCGGCTTCGAGCTTTTCCTGGCGGATGCGCAGATTCTCTTCTTGCAGGAAGTGTTCGAGCGCGACCTTGCGTTCGACCTCGGCGCTCTTGCGATACAGATCCACCAGCACCGCGACCTTGGAACGCAGGATCACCGGATCGACCGGTTTGAACACATAGTCGACGGCACCCATCGCATACGCGCGTGCGATGTGTTCGTCGTCGCGGTCGATGGCGCTGACAAAAATGATGGGGATGTGTCGAGAGCGCTCGCGACGACGGATCAACTCTGCCGTGGTGTAGCCGTCGATGCCCGGCATGTTGGCGTCGAGCAGAATGAGCGCGCACTCTTCTCTCAACAAAAAACGTAGCGCGTCTTCGCCGGATGCCGCTTCGACGACGGTTTCTTCCAACTCCGCCAGCACTTGAGACAAGGCAAAGCGATTATTGGCCTCGTCATCGACGATGAGGATGGTGGCCCGCACCGGCAGCGCCGGCAAATTGCCAGTGGCATCCGTAGCCGGCGCCTCGAGTGCGCCAGCTTGCTTCGAGCCGTGACTCTGTGGGCCCTTGTTCAAACGCGCCGCAGCCACACGCGCATCATCGAAACCAGCTGATCGACATCGACCGGCTTGGAAATGTATTCCGAAGCGCCGGCTTCGATACATTTCTCGCGGTCGCCTTTCATCGCCTTGGCGGTGATGGCAATCATCGGCAGCTTGCGGAAACGGTCGTTGCGGCGGATCTGGCGCATGGTTTCGTAGCCATCCATGTCCGGCATCATGACGTCCATCAACACCATGTCGACATTGGGTGTGTCGTTCAGCATGGTAATGCCCTCGCGCCCGCTCTCGGCGTGCAGCACTTCGATGTCGTGCTGTTCGAGAACCCCGGTCAAAGAGAAAATGTTACGAATGTCGTCGTCGACGATCAGCACTTTGCGGCCGGCGAGACCCGGTTCGCGCCGCCGTGCCCGATCGATGATCTGGCGTTGGTCTTCAGGCATGTCTTCGACGAAGCGATGCAGGAACAGCGCGGTCTCGTCGAACAACTGCTGGGGCGAATCGGGGCTCTTGAGAATGAAGCTCTCTACCAGGTTGCGCAGCTTGGCTTCATCCGCGGGATTCAGATCCTTGGCAGTATGAATGATCACCGGCAAGCGGCGCGATTGATCGCGGCGAATGGTCTCGATCAGCTTTACGCCGTCCATGTCCGGCAACACCAGATCCAGCACCACGCAGTCGAACGCCTTGGTCTGCAATGCCTGCAAGGCTTCGCGGCCATTGATGACGCGCGTGACGTGCACGTCGCCATTGCCGATCAGCTTCTGAATCTCACTACTCTGCAAGTCATCGTCCTCGACCAACAACAGCTCTTTCACCTTGCGGGCGATGAACTCTTCGGTGCGCGCTAGAGCGTTCTGCAGTGTCGCGTGATCGACCGGCTTCTCCAACACTGAGAACGCCCCCATCTGCAAGCCACGCTCGCGTGGGTCGTCCACCGAAATGATGTGGATCGGAATGTGGCGTGTCTCAGCACTGCGCTTCAGAATATCCAGCAGCCGCCAGCCATCCATGTCCGGCAAATTGATGTCCAACGTAATCACGGACGGATTGAAGCGCCGGACCAACGGCAACGCACCGCTGCCGGTGGCCGACACCACGGCCTTGAAGCCGCGATCGTGGGCGAGGTCCAACAGAATGCGGCCGAACTTCGCGTCGTCTTCAATGATCAACAGGACGCGATCGCCCGGCTGAATGTTTTGCCGATCGTCGGTGAGCTCGGACGCCACCAGCAGCGGCGTCGACTCGCGACTGATGACGATCTGGGGTGGCGCAGACACATGCGTATGAGCGTGCGAGCTGGGTGCGGACGCCGGCGACAGTGCCACGGCCGACTTGGAAAAGTCGTGAGTCATGGGCAAGTACAGCGTGAAGGTGCTGCCTTCGCTGGGCTTGCTCTCGACAGTGATCTCACCGCCCAGCAAGCGACAGATTTCGCGACTGATCGACAGACCGAGACCGGTGCCGCCGTATTTACGGCTGGTGGTGCCGTCGGCTTGTTGAAAGGCTTCGAAGATCACCCGCAACTTGTCGGCCGCGATCCCGATGCCGGTGTCGTGCACTGAGTACGCCACCACCGACGACGCGGCATTGAGCGATTGATTGCCCGGATTCCAGCCGTTGCTGGCGCGATAGATCGACAGCTCGACGCCACCGTCGTGGGTGAACTTGAACGCATTGGACAACAGATTCTTCAGAATCTGTTGTAAGCGTTTTTCGTCGGTAATCATGGTCCGCGGCAGCGACGGATCGACTTCGATCTTGAGCTGCAGTTTGCGGTCGCTGGCCACCTGCTCGAAGCTGCGTTGCAAGTTGTCGACCACTTCGCCGAAGTGCACCGTGCTCACGTCCAGCGTGACCGTGCCCGACTCGATCTTGGACAAGTCGAGAATGTCATTGATCAGCGCCAGCAATTCGGTACCGGCGCGATTGATGGTCTGCGCGAACTCGATTTGCTTGCCGGTGAGATTGGCGTCGGCGTTGTCGGCCAGCAGCTTGGACAGGATCAGCAAGCTGTTGAGCGGCGTGCGCAGCTCGTGCGACATGTTGGCCAAGAACTCGGATTTGTACTTGGAAGTCAGCGCCAGCTGCTCGGCTTTCTCCTCGAGCATTTCCTTGGCGCGTTCCACTTCCTGATTCTTGGCCTCCACCTGCTTGTTCTGCCAGGACAGCAAGTTGGCTTTTTCCACCAACTCTTCGTTCTTGGCGCGCAGCTCTTCCTGTTGGGAGCGCAGCAGATCTTCCGAGCGCTGTAGCGTGGTGGCTTGTTGCTCCAGACGATCGTTGGTCTTTTTCAGCTCTTCCTGCTGACTCTGCAGCTCGCCGGTGAGCAGCTGCGATTGGGTCAGCAGCGACTCGGTCTGCATGTTGGCAGCCAGCGTATTGAGCACGATGCCGATACTTTCCATCAGCTGATCGAGGAACAGCGTATGAATGGTGCTGAAGCGCTCGAACGAACCCAGCTCCAGCACGGCTTTCACTTCGCCTTCGAACAGCGCCGGCAACACGATCACGGTCGAGGGCTTGGATTCGCCCAGCCCGGAAGTGATGCGCATGTAATCGTGAGGCGCGTCGGAGAGCAGCATCGAGCGTTTCTCGACGGCGCACTGACCGATCAGACCGTCGCCCAGTTTCAGTTTCTGCGGCGGACGGCGACGATTGGGCGCGGCGTAGCTGGCGACCAGTTCCAGCACGTTTTCGCCGCCTTCCTGCTTGGTCAGATAGAACAACGCCTGGTGTGCGTTCACCAGCGGCACCAGCTGCGACAGGATCAGATTCGACACGTGCCGGATGTCGCGCTGACCTTGCAGCAGCCGGTTGAAGCGCGCGATGTTGGTCTTGAGCCAGTCCTGCTCGTTGTTCTTTTGAGTCGTATCCTTGAGGTTACGAATCATCTCGTTGATGTTGTCCTTGAGCGAGGCCACTTCGCCCGAGGCTTCCACCGTGATGAAGCGGGTGAGGTCGCCTTTGGTCACAGCCGTCGCAACTTCGGCGATGGCGCGCACCTGAGTCGTAAGATTCGCGGCGAGCTGATTCACGTTGTCGGTCAGGTCGCGCCACAAACCGGCGGCGCCGGGCACGCTGGCCTGACCACCGAGATTACCTTCCGTACCCACTTCGCGCGCCACGTTGGTCACCTGGTCGGCGAACGTTGCGAGCGTGTCGATCATGCCGTTGATGGTGCTGGCCAGCGCGGCGATTTCGCCTTTGGCTTCCACTACCAGTTTGCGCTGTAGGTCGCCTTGCGCCACCGAGGTCACAACCTCGGCGATGTTTCTAACCTGGCCGGTCAGATTCGCGGCCATGTGGTTCACGTTGTCGGTGAGATCTTTCCAAGTGCCGGCGACGCCTTCCACTTTCGCTTGGCCGCCGAGCTTGCCTTCGGTACCCACTTCGCGCGCCACGCGCGTCACTTCGGACGCGAACGAGTTGAGCTGGTCAACCATCGTGTTGACGGTGTTCTTCAGCTCCAAGATTTCGCCGCGCACGTCCACGGTGATTTTCTTGGAGAGATTGCCGCTGGCCACCGCAGTCGTGACTTCGGCAATGTTGCGCACCTGGCCAGTGAGATTCGCGGCCATGTGATTGACGTTGTCGGTCAGGTCTTTCCAGGTACCGGAAACGCCTTCCACCTTGGCCTGGCCGCCGAGTTTGCCTTCGGTACCCACTTCACGCGCCACGCGCGTCACTTCGGATGCGAACGAGTTGAGCTGGTCCACCATCGTGTTGACGGTGTTTTTCAGCTCCAGAATTTCGCCTTTGACGTCCACCGTGATTTTTTTGGACAGATTGCCGCTGGCCACCGCAGTGGTGACTTCGGCGATGTTGCGCACCTGGCCGGTGAGATTGGCGGCCATGTGATTCACCGAGTCGGTGAGATCTTTCCAAGTACCGGCCACGCCTTTCACGTGTGCCTGACCGCCGAGTTTGCCTTCGGTGCCGACCTCGCGCGCCACGCGGGTCACTTCGGACGCGAACGAACCGAGCTGATCCACCATCGTGTTCACGACGGTGCTGATGCGCAGGTATTCGCCTCGCATCGGTCGATTGTCGACTTCGAGATTCATGGATTGGGACAGGTTGCCGTTGGCGACAGCACCGATCACACGGGCCACTTCGGACACGGGGTAGGCCATTTCGCCGACCAGGCCGTTCACCGAATCGATACATTGGGACCAGCTGCCGCTGGCGGTGTTGAGACGCGCACGTTCGGAGATGCGGCCTTCACGGCCGATCATTTCGCGCAGCCGGGCGAACTCCCCGGTCATGGCGTCGTTCAATTCGACTACGTCGTTGAAGGCCGTGGCGATTTCGCCATCGATGCCGGCCAGATCCATCGGCAAGCGCACCGAAAAGTCGCCGCGCTTCAGCAAGCGCAATGCCTTGAGGATGTCGCCACGTTCCAACGCGGCCGTGGTGTCAATTGCAGCTTGAGCCATTAATCACCCGTCGACGGTCCAGTCGCGGCGTGCAGGCGGGTTTCAATCAATCACGGTCCCGAGGGACTCCTCCAGCTGCGCGGTCGCGCACCTTTAGAGTCGTAGCTGGGCCACCGCCGCGATCAACGCTCGCTCCACATCCGCTTCGGTATAAGGCTTCGCGAGGAAGCCGAGAGGTTGAGCGTCCTTGACTCGATCGCCCAGCGAAGCCAACGGCGCTCCGGTCATCAACAATGCCGGGATGCCGTGGCGGGCGCGGAGTGCGATGGCGGCGTCGATGCCGTCACCGCCGTCGCCGGCCAAGCCGACGTCCACGATGGCCAGATCCGTCGGCGTACCGGCGGCAAAGGCCAGGGCGGTCCTTAAAGAGGGTGCGATACCACTGACGTCATGGCCCAAGTCCCGCAGTACTCCTTGCAGGAACAGGCTAACCAGCGACTCGTCCTCGACAATCAATACGCGCAGTACTCGCGTGACAGCAGCCGTGCCGGAAGAATCGGAATTCATTTGCATGCGATGAGCACGTCCACCGCGCCGCTCCTGCCGGAAAGTGTTGCTCTAAAACGAAGCCGGCCCATCCTCGGTCGACCTACCTCGGTCGACTTGGCCGCTTGCTACTGCACCCTGACTCGCGGCACCTGGCGAATATGTCGTTGTTTCGAGTCCAGTCGCGGCGCAGATCACCCAATGCGCCGCTGCTGTACAAAGTTCCGCAGCTGCGCACCGACCCTGTAGTTTTGTCATTGAAAGGCGTACAAGTAAGTGGGTGATCCCACACTTTTCTTAGGCATTACCGCGCGTTATACGCATCGACCTACGACTGAAGTACACTGCCCCGCTCAGCGCTAACAGGCGCCAAGACGGCGCCTTCGGTAACAATCAACAACCCATGACAGAGCAGCAATCTGGATCGGCTCGCGTCCTCATCGTCGAAGACGAGATGCTGGTACGCATGTTCGCGGTGGATGCCCTGGAGGACTCAGGCTTCCATGTGTTGCAGGCAGGAGACGCGGCGGAAGCGCTCGCGGCCCTGGCTGGCGTAGCCGATGTGGCGGCCGTGATCGTGGACATGGGCTTGCCGGATCGGCCCGGCGATCAGCTGGCGGCAGAGCTGAGGAGCAAGTCACCGAACCTGCCCATCCTGATTGCCAGCGGCCGCAGTGAGAGGGAACTCAAGGACAAGTTCGCCGCCGATGCGCGCATCGGGGTGCTGGTCAAGCCGTACACCTCCGCCATGCTGATCGGCGCCCTGTCCTCGCTGGGCGTGCCGGCACCGTCGCCGCAGCCCTGAGACTCAGCTTCAGCTAGTGGCTCCGGCTCCATTCGTCGGGCCGATTCTGTGCCTTGACCTTGCCTGGATTGGCCGCCTCGCCTTTGCGATAGCCGCGCTCGAACAGCCGTTTACGAAACACCAGAAAGGTCAGCGCCACGGCCAGTGCGATCAGCACCACCACAGCGACCAGATGCTGTTGGAAAAACTCCGGCATGACATTTACCTCTTGAGCGATCTCAATAGGTAACGGCTGAGCCGGCGCCGATGTTTCCCCGGCGCGACGCTCAGCGGTTGCGCTTGTTGCGCATCCAAATGACCACGATCACGAACACGATGAGCAGCAGGATGGCAACGACGCGCAAACCTAATTCTCCGGGGCAATGCTGTAGGTCGATTCCGGCCGTTGAAACCGCTCGGTGAGCGACGCCAGATCTTCCGGGGTGTCCAGGTCGATAGCGGCATTCGCCATGGGCACGCGAACCAGACGGTAGTTGTTACGTTCGAGCACCCTGCGTGCGCCTTGATCGCCGCGCAGCTCGGCCAGCTCGCTGAAACTCAAGCGTGGAAAAATCGCCGGCACGCCGACGCGTTGTTCATAGACGCTGGCCGCGATCATGCTTTCCTCGCCCTTCCAGGCGCTGATCAGCCGCTTCAAATCGTCGGCGGTGACCGCGACTTGATCGCCCAGTAGCACCATCGCTGCCTGACAGCCGGGCGGTAACGACGCGACCCCGAAGCGCAGCGACGACGCCATGCCCTCTTCCCAATGACGATTGACGATCACCGACGCCGGCGAATGCGCCAGCAAATGGGTGAGCTCACTGGCGTGCGCGCCGACCACCACCGTCACGGCATGGCCGGCGACGGCAACCGCATTCGACACCACGATGTGTAACGCCGGCCGGCCGGCCAGCTTCACCAATTGCTTGGGCTGGCCGAGGCGCTTGGAAGCACCGGCTGCGAGCACCAGGACATGAGGAGCAGCGGACATATGGGGCCCGATACTATACTTGCCGATCATGGCTGTCCGTCCAGTATTAAGAATGGGTGATCCGGTGCTGCTGCAGGTTGCAAAGCCTGTGGAGCAGTTCGATACGCCCGAATTGCAGGCCCTGTTGCAGGATATGAAGGACACCATGGCGGCGCTGAACGGCGCCGGCATCGCTGCTCCGCAGATCGGCGTGTCGCTGCAAGTGGTGATCTTCGGCGTCGGCAAGAATCCGCGTTATCCGCAAGCCGAAGAAGTCCCCTACACCGAGCTGATCAATCCGGTGCTGGAGCCGCAGAGCGACGCGATGGAAGACGGCTGGGAAGGCTGTTTGTCGGTGCCCGGCATGCGCGGCGTGGTGCCTCGTTACACCAAGCTGCGCTATCGCGGCTTCGATCCGCAGGGCCGGCCCATCGATCGCACCGTGGACGGCTTCCATGCGCGAGTCGTGCAACACGAGGTCGATCATTTGCTCGGCATCCTGTATCCCATGCGCATCCGCGATCTGCGCACTTTCGGTTTCAACGAAGCCTTGTTTCCCGGTCAGCAACTGGTCGACGACTAGTCCGCCGTTGTGACTTTTTCTTTTTCGTTTGGAGCGTTTCATGGCCGCTGCCCCGCAAAGTTCGCTGTCTCTTCGCGATCCCAGTCTGTTTCGCCAGCAAGCCTTCGTCGGCGGGCAGTGGGTGGATGCAGCCAGCGGCGAAGTGCATCAAGTCGTCAATCCTGCCAACGGTCAGGTCATCGGCACCATTCCACACTGCGGCGCTAAAGAAGCGCGCACTGCCATCGAGGCCGCTGACAAGGCTCTCGCCGATTGGCGCTCGCGGACGGCCAAAGCGCGCGCGCAACTGTTGCGCAAGTGGTTCGACCTGATCATGGCGAATCAGGAAGATCTGGCCGTGCTGATGACCGTCGAACAAGGCAAGCCGCTGGTGGAGAGCCGCGGTGAAATCGCGTATGCCGCGTCATTCATCGAATGGTTTGCAGAGGAAGGCAAGCGCGCTTATGGCGACGTGATTCCTTCTCACGGCACCGACAAGCGCATCGTCGTTTTGAAACAGCCGATCGGTGTGACCGCTGCGATCACTCCGTGGAATTTTCCGACCGCGATGATCACTCGCAAAGTCGGCCCAGCGCTGGCGGCGGGTTGCACGATGGTCATCAAGCCGTCCGAGCTCACACCTTACTCGGCGCTCGCGTTGTGTGTGCTGGCCGAACGCGCCGGGCTGCCGGCTGGAATCATTTCGGTGGTCACTGGCGAAGCCAAGGCCATTGGCGGCGAGTTCACCAGCAATCCGCTGGTGCGCAAGCTGAGCTTCACCGGCTCGACTGCAGTGGGCAAGCTGCTGATGTCTCAGTGCGCCGGCACGGTGAAGAAAGTTTCTTTGGAGCTGGGCGGCAACGCACCGTTCATCGTGTTCGACGATGCGGATCTGGAAGCTGCGGTGAACGGCGCCATCGCCTCGAAATATCGCAACGCCGGCCAGACCTGCGTGTGCGCCAACCGCATCTATGTTCAGAGCGGTATCTATGATCGCTTCGCCGCGCGCCTGGCGGAGAAAGTCTCGGCAATGCAGATCGGCAACGGTCTGGACCAGGGCACGGTGATTGGCCCACTGATCGAAGAAAAGGCCGTGGCCAAAGTCGAAGAGCACGTGCGTGATGCCGTTAGCAAAGGCGCGAAGGTATTGGTCGGCGGCAAGCGCGTTACAGACAAGGGCTTGTTCTATGTGCCCACCGTGTTGACCGGCATCACCGTCGACATGTTGGCCATGCGCGAAGAAACCTTCGGCCCGGTGGCACCGCTGATGAAGTTCGAGACTGAAGCGGAAGTCATCAAGCTCGCGAACTCGACTGAGTTCGGCCTGGCAGCGTATTTCTACAGCCGCGATAACGCGCGCGTGTGGCGCGTAGCCGAAGCGCTTGAGACCGGCATCGTCGGCATCAACGAAGGCATCATTTCCACCGAAGTCGCACCATTCGGCGGCGTGAAAGAAAGCGGCATCGGTCGCGAAGGCTCCAAGTACGGTCTTGATGACTATCTCGAGATCAAGTACCTGTGCATCGGTGGAGTGAGCTGATGAAGGCACGCATCAAGTGGGTGCAGGACGTGATGTTCCTGGGCGAATCCGGCTCGGGACATTCAGTCGTCATGGATGGCGCACCCGATGCCGGCGGCCGCAATCTCGGCTTCCGGCCCATGGAAATGCTGTTGCTCGGCCTGGGCGGCTGTTCGGCATTCGATGTGATGCTGATCCTGAAGCGCGGCCGTGAAGCGGTGACCGACTGCGTCGTCGAAATCGATGGCGAACGTGCTACCACCGATCCCAAGGTGTTCACCAAGATCCAGCTGAACTACATCGTCACCGGCCACCATCTGGATGCCAAAAAAGTCGAGCGCGCCGTGCACTTGTCGGCGGAGAAGTACTGCTCGGCCAGCATCATGATGGGCAAGACCGCCGAGCTGGTGCACACGATCACGATTGTTCAAGCCAACGAGTCCCAACCTACTGCCACTGGAGCAACGGCATGAAACGCACTGCATCCGCCGTCTGGAAAGGCGGCCTGAAAGACGGCAAGGGTTCGATTTCGACAGAGAGCGGCGTGCTCAGCGACACCCAATATTCTTTTTCGACCCGCTTCGAAGAAGGTAAAGGCACCAATCCCGAAGAGCTGATCGCCGCCGCTCACGCGGGCTGCTTCAGCATGGCGCTATCGGCTCAGCTCGGCACGGACAACAAGACTGCGGAAAGCATTCAGACCGAAGCTGCCGTGACGCTGCTGAAAACCGACGCCGGCTTCACCGTCACCGCCGTGCATTTGAAAGTGCGCGCCAAGGTGCCGGGCTCGACACCGCCTGATTTCTTGAAAGCTGCCGAAGCCGCCAAGGCGAACTGCCCGATCTCTCGGCTGCTCAAGGCCGAGATTACGATGGAAGCGAAGCTGGAAGGCTGGACCTGACCCACAGAAAACAAGCCAACGCCAACAACGCGCCGGTGGCCATGATGGCGGCCAGGGTATGCACAGTGCCGTCGTTGAACACAGCGACGGCCAGACCGGCGGCGGCGGTTAGAGCCGACTGAGTGGCACCCA
>NZ_JAEUPY010000787.1 GCF_016790065.1 Steroidobacter sp. | reverse complement strand
GACAAGCGAATCCGGCGGATGCGTTCTTGGAACTGCGCCATGCGGGCAGGACGCTGAAATACACCGCTGAAGTCAAGCGCCGGCTACGACCGGCAACTCTAGGTGCAGTCATTCATCAGGTCGCAGTCCACGGCGACAATGCACTGCTGGTCAGCGACCACGTTACGCCGCCATTGGCAGACCAACTGCGAGCTCGAGGCGTGCAGTTCATCGACACAGCCGGGAATGCGTTCCTCAACGCCCCCCCGATACTGATTTGGGTCAAGGGCGAGAAACCAGCCGAGAGGCTCGCCCCGCCGCGAGACCGAGGCCGTGCTTTTGCAGCGACCGGTCTTCAGGTTGTGTTCGCCTTACTCTGCAAGCCCGAGGCGACGAATCTTTCGTACCGAGAAATTGCTCGGCTGGCTGGCGTGGCACATGGAACGGTCGGCTGGATCATTCCTGAATTGCAGGAGCTTAGATTCATTGCACAGGTGGGTGAGCAGCGCCGACTCATGAATGTCGATCGCTTGCTACGACAATGGGCGGAGGGTTACATCCAAACGTTGCGGCCAAAGCTCGTGCTGGGTCGCTACCAAGCGCCTACATTGGAATGGTGGAGCGCCATCAATCCAAGGAAGTATGAATACATGCTGGGAGGCGAAGCAGCTGCCGGCAGACTGACGAAACACCTCCGGCCCGGCGCGATCACCGTCTACGGCGCAAAAGTGGAACCGCGCTTTCTGTTAGATCAAAAGCTGAGTAAGGATGCCGATGGCCAAGTCGAGATTCTGAAACGATTCTGGCATTTCGACGAAGAGAAAGAACTGGCACCGATTCCTCTCATCTATGCCGACTTGATCCAGACGAACGATGCGCGCTGCCTCGAAGCAGCACAGATACTGCATGACCGATTCATCGCTGGATTTGAGCGCAAGAGCTGACCTTGACTGGCTCGCCGAGCTGATCAGTGACGCCAATCGAGCCGCGCCGTCCGTGAGCTGGCTGGTGGTCGGCGCCCTCGCCCGCGATCTACATCTGAGCCATGCACATGGCATTCGCGTTGATCGCGTTACGACCGATACAGATCTGGCGTTGACGATTGCGACCTGGACGGAGTTCGCACAGGTCCGGCAAGCTCTGATTGCGAGCGGGAGGTTCGTCGCCGATCGACGAGCGGAGCACAAACTCCTTCACCACAGCGGACGAGCACTCGATGTCGTGCCATTCGGTGATATAGAAGATCGCAATCGATCGATCGCCTGGCCACCGTCAGGGGCCGTGACGATGAGCGTCCTTGGCTACCGCGAGGCCTTCGCTGGATCGATCGCGCTTCAACTACCACGTGGCCAGCAAGCACTCACCCCTTCGATTGCGGGGCTGATCGTTCTCAAATTCATCGCCTGGTCGGAACGTCACCGGAACGCACCCGGTAAGGACGCCTATGACCTGCGCATGATGCTCACGCACTATCTCGACGCCGGCAATCTTCAGCGCCTATATGAGCATCATCTCGATTTAGTCGATGCGGACTTTGATTATTCCCTAGCGAGCGCAAGAGTTGCGGGAAGAGACGCCTCTAGACTCCTGGAGCGCCATGGTGACTCTTCACAGCGCGTACGCAAGCAACTGAATAACGTCCTCAGGGCCGAAGTAGCCCCGGAAGGGAGACGCGCGCTCATCGGGCAATCCGGAGCGCGCGACGCAGAGCAATTTCGACTGCAAGTAGCAGCGTTCATGCAGGGATTGATGGAGGGTAGTCGAGCCTAAGTTTCGGCACCCCAGTCGCCGACCGCCAAAAACTTTTTCCATCACATCGAGCTCACTTACCCACCCGGGCGGAACTTCGACGCGGAGTCACTCCGCTTCGAGCAACTTCACCACTTCCTTGTGCTTACCGGCTTTCGCGATATCGAGGGCGGTCTTCCCGTCGGCGGCAGCGATCCGCCGATCGGCGCCGGCGGCTAACAGTGCGGTTACGCACTCGGGGAAGTTCAAGGAAGCGGCCGACATCAACGGAGTACGTCCCGTCTTATTAAGAACGTTGGCTTCGGCGCCGGAGGTGAGCAGCAGGCTGACCAATTCCACATCGCCGAGACGCGCTGCCTTGTTTAGAACCGTGTCACCATCTTGATCCACAGCGTTGACGTCCGCGCCGCCTTGAAGCAGGAGTCGAGTGACGGCAAGACGGTTCGCAGTGGCAGGGGATTTATCGCTCTTCTCGGGCGGCGTGAACAGTTGTTTCATCGGTGCGCCCTCGCGAATTGACATGAACATCTTCGCGGTCTCGAGGACATTGCGGCTCACCGCGAGCATCAACGCCGTAGCTTGCTCCTTGTCGCGAGCATTGATGTCCGCTTTGGCCTCAATGAGCGCTTGCACCGCCGCGGTATCCCCCATCTGCGCCGCATGCAGCAGGGGCGTTAGGCCCTTGGGGATGGTCCGCGCTTCGATGTTGGCGCCCCGAGCGATCAGCATCTGAAACGTCTCGATGCTTGCCGTCGGCTTTTTGAGCAAGACGTCCGCGTGTTCGGCGATGAACGAGAACAGCACCTGATCCTTCGCCGTCTTTGCAGCCTCGAAGGTCGCACCCTGATCGAACAAGTAAGTCATCACCGCCACGGAGCGCGAAGCGACGCCGTAGTCCAGGACCGACCAGCCTTTGGTCGTTTGCATATTGATGTCGTCACCCGGGACGCGCAGCAGTTGAAGGCACTCCACGCACTTCGACTGAGCGGCGATCATGAAGGCCGTCATCCCGTTGTTGTCTTTCTCCGCCGGCGCCGCCCCTGCATCGAACAGCGTCTTGATCACCTCGATGTTTCCAGCACGTCCGGCGGCAATCAGCGGCGTCAATCCAGAATCCGTGCGAGTGCTAACGTTCGCGCCAGACGCCAACAACAACTTCAGCGTTTCCACCTGACCGCCGCCGGCGGCGTGATGAATGGCGGCGATGCCACCGTCGCGAGTCGTCGAGATGCTCGCGCCCGAGTTCAGTAGCAGCTTGGCGATGTCCACGCGGCCGAGCTCCGCAGCAAGCATCAGCGCCGTAGCGCCTTTCGTTCCTTTGGCTTCGGGGTTGGCTTTTTTCTTCAGAGCCCGTTCGGCTTTTGAGAGTTCACCTGCGTCGATTGCCGCCAACAGATCCTGATCCGGCGTTGCATTCGCGACGTTGCCGGCAAACAGCAGCGTGACCGCGAGTCCGAGGAGCAAGTGCCGAACCGATGCACGGAAAGCCGTGCCTGGGTGGTTGATTATGTCGCAGGAGATCATGCCGAGAGCTTCCTTGTATCGTTATATCCGCTGGCGGGCGGAAGCTTGCCCGATCGGATGCGCAGGCGCCAGCAGTCGCGTCAGCTCACTAGCGCCGCTGATTCAGTGAATCCGCTGCTGCTCTTCTGATAATTCGAACAGTGGTTACTTTCTGCTCCGGCGCGCGACATCAGATCGTTTCGAGGCTCGCCACTCAGCTACGTTGCGCTGACGCCGCAGGGTGTCGAGCACAACGACCCGCTTCGACTCCAGACCGATTGTAAGCGCAAGGCT
>NZ_JAEUPY010000735.1 GCF_016790065.1 Steroidobacter sp. | reverse complement strand
TGTGGACTTCACGCTGACTCCTCACATCGGTGTCGCGCTTTCGGCGGTAGATGCATCGTCTGCCGAAGCGCTGCTCGAACATGCGAGAACGGCAGCGAACGAAGCGCGTCGAGTCGCTTCCACGCAGCCCACGTTTTATAGCGAAGCGATGCAGGTTCGTTCGCTGTCCCGGCTCGACCTGGGCCGTGAGTTGCGCGACGCCATCGCCAATCGCGACATTCGGTTCCGTTACGTCGGGCGCCACGATTTACAGACTGGCCGGCAGGTCGCATCGGTGGCCTATCTGTGCTGGCATCACCCGTTGCGCGGTGAGATTCCGCCGTCTGAATTCCTGCGCATCGCCGTTGCAACCGGGCTGGCCGTGGATTTGTCGAGAATGGCGTTGGAGTCGATGGCCGACGACTTCGCCGCGCAGTCCCAGCACTGGGCACCGGACATGAGAATTTCCTTCGGTCCGCTCCGGGATCATATTTTTCACGAAGATTTCGTCGGCGACGTAGAACGCGTGCTGGCCATGAATGTGTTGCCGCCGGAACGTTTGGAACTGCGCATCGCCGAGAAAGCCTTCGTCGCTCGCGAGACGCATGCATTGCGTGCTTTGGAGAGACGGGGAGTGCAGTTGGTCGTGGACGAAGCGGCACGCGCTGTTGCTTCATTGTCGTCGCTGGCCAGTGCGCCGATCTCCGGCTTGCAGCTGGATCGCTCCTTCACCACGGCGTTGTTGCACGATGAGACAGCCAATAAGGTCTGTCGCGCCACCTTCGGCATCGCCCGAGCGTTGCAGCTGGCACCGATGGCGGCCGGCGTGGACAACCAGCAGATCCGCGAAGCCCTGCTCGAGATGGGCTGCCGGTACGGTACCGGCGACCTGTTCGCGCACGCCGAAAAAGACCGTCACTAAAAGTCGATTTGACACCAGATTATGCGACCCACGTCGCAGGTACTGGCCGGTTTCAAGTAACTACTACAACGCGCCCGACGCTGCATTCGAGTGAAATAACACTCACGGAACACAGCCGTTCCGACCAGAGGCGTCCATGCGAATCCGTTCGACTGCGTTGTTGTTGACTGCGTTGCTTGCCACCGGTACCTCGTTTGCCGAGGCTCCGGCCCGCTCGCTGTACATCGTGCAGGGGAAGTCGGCCGAGGCCGCTACTCAGCGTCTGCGTTCCGCCGGCGTCCAAGCCGACCGCGAACTGGGCGTCATCAATGCAGTGAGTGCCTATCTCACGACCGAGCAGTTGGCGGCGTTGCAAGCCGACTCCAACGTGCGAGTGTTCGAGGATCGGCAGGTCAGCCCGCGCGGCGCGTTGTACGACTCATTGTCCGGCGGGCTCGGCAGCAGCGCGCTCATCAAGTTGACTCAGGTCGTGACCACGCCGTTGGTGTCGCCGCTGTTACAGGCTCAACTGACAAGCTCGCTGACTTCGCCGCTGGTGCAGAGCCTGAGCTCACAGCAGAAACTGCAGGATGGCAAGAGCGTGAACACGCTCGGCCTGCTCTATGAAACCAACTATCCGGGCTTGATCGGCGCAGATTCGTTGCAGTCCGCGGGCATCACTGGCAAGGGCGTCACCATTGCCGTGCTCGACACCGGCTTCTGGCAGGACGCGAGTCAGAACTACGGCAATCGCGTGCTGGCCACGGTCGATGTGACCGATGGCAACAAGCCGATCAAGGGCGATCCGTACGGCCACGGCACCCATGTCGCTGCCATCGCTGCGAGCGGTGCGCAGAACGTCAGCGGCAGTTACTACGGCATCGCTCCGAGTGCGAACCTGGTGCTGGTGCGTGCATTCAACGGCGAAGGCGCGGGTCGTTACACCGACGTGATCGCCGGCGTGAATTGGATCGTCGCCAACCGCGACAAGTACAAGATTCGCGTGCTCAATCTGTCTTTCGGCGCTCCGCCGCAGTCGTATTACTGGGACGATCCGCTGAACCAGGCCGTGATGGCGGCGTGGCGTGCGGGCATCGTCGTGGTGGTTTCGGCGGGTAACGAAGGTCCGAGCCCAATGACCATCTCGGTGCCGGGTAACGTGCCGTATGTGATTACGGTCGGTGCGCTGACTGACAACAACACGCCGTACGATGCGACCGACGATCGTCTGGCTTCGTTCTCTTCCACCGGTCCGACGTTCGAAGGCTTCGTGAAGCCGGAGATGGTGGCGCCGGGCGGTCATATCACTGCGTCGATGCCGACCAACAGCTATCTGGCGACGCTCGACAAAGACTCGGTGAACGTGGCCAGCAACTTGTTCACCATGTCCGGCACGTCGCAGGCCGCGGCGGTGACGACTGGTGTGATCGCGCTGATGTTACAAGCCGATCCGTCGCTGACGCCGGATACGGTGAAGTGCCGCCTGCTGTCGTCGACTCGTCCGGCCATCAATGCGCAGGGCAAGCTCGCTTACAGCGTATTCCAGCAGGGCGCCGGCTTGATCAATGCGGTCGCGGCGGTGAACAGCGCGGCCACCGGCTGTGCCAACCGCGGTCTGAACCTGCAGGCCGACCTCGATGGCAGCCAGCACTTCGGCGGTCCGGCCAACATCGATGACTCGGGCAACTACGTCATCATGGAAATGGAAGGCAGCACCTGGGGCGACACCGTCGATGCCGACGGTTACACCTGGTCCAAGGGTTACACCTGGAGTAAAGGCTACGCGTGGAGTGAAGGCTATACCTGGAGCAAAGGCTTTACCTGGTCCAAGGGTTACACCTGGAGCAAGGGCTTCACCTGGTCCAAGGGGTTCACTTGGAGCAAGGGTTACACCTGGAGCCGCAGCCTGTCCTGGTGGGAAGCGACCATGAACAACTACGCTCATGGCGCACGCTCGGCCTCCATCGCTTCGTGGGTGCCGAACGAGTAATCGGCGCCGACTTCTCTGGAATGTGACGCGCGTCCTACACCCCGATGCAGGCGCGCGTCGAATCCTCAAACCAGTCAACGGTTGTTCTGTCAAACGTCGGGCATGCTGGGCTCGTGAGCGCGAAATTCCTGACGCGTGCCTGGCGTGCGTCGCTAATCATCATCGGTTGGATGTTCGGAGCAGCGATCGCTACGGCGGCCGACGCTCCGCCGCTCATTCTCGAACATCTGTCCACCGCTGAGGGTCTGCCGCAGGCCACCGTCATGACCACCCTGCAAGATTCGCAGGGGTTTGTCTGGCTCGGCACTGAAGATGGCCTGGTTCGTTACGACGGCCATCGCTTGCATCGCTATGCCGCCGCTCGAGGCGAGCAGGGCACGCTGTCCGGCAACTACATTTGGGACATCGCCGAGGATGCCGGCGGCGATCTGTGGATTGCTGTCCGCGACCGAGGCGTCGCGCGCTGGCATCGCAAGACCGATACGTTTACTCAGTACCGGCACGACCCGAACAACCCGGCCTCGTTGGCGAGCGATAACGTTCGCGCCATCCTGCTCGATTCGCGGGGTCAGCTTTGGATCGGCACCAGCGATGCCGGCGTCGCCATCCTGGATCCGGCGTCGGGCCGCATTCGACAGCTGCGTCACACCGGCGCGGCAGGTTCGTTGAGCAGCGACCGCATCTTCGCGTTGTCGCTGGCACGCTCGGGCGATGTTTGGATCGGCACCGAGTCCGGCTTGGATCGCTGGAGTCTGGCCGACGATTCCATTGCCAGTTTCGGTCCCGCCGCCGGCACCGAAGGTTCGCTGTTAGGCAAGCAAATCTCCCATATCCTCGAAGACAAGAGCGGCGCGGTGTGGGTCGGCAGCTTCGAAGTCGGACTCACACGGTTGGACCGCGACGGTCGCTTGCTGGAAGTGTTTCGTCATCGCCGCGATGCCAACTCGCTCGGCAGCGACGATGTGCGTGCCGTGCTCGAAGATCGCAGCGGACGTTTGTGGGTGGGAACAGGCGACGGCTTGGAACTGCTCGACCGTGCCAGCGGCCACTTCACTCATTTCCGTCATGACGATCGCAATCCCGATTCGTTGCGCGACTCGTTCGTGATGTCGTTGTACGAAGATCAGGAAGGGCTGGTCTGGATCGGTACGCGCACCGGCGGCGTGAGTCGCTGGAATCCGCGCAGTTGGGAATTCGGGGGTCAGCGCCCGAAATGGTTGGGCAGCGGGCCGGTCAATGCATTCGCCGATGCTCCGGACGGCCGGGTCTGGATCGCGTCATTGGATGGCGGGCTGCGTCAGTTCGATCCGCATACCAACGAAATGACGCCGCTCGACGCGTTGGTCAAAGATCATCAGGCACTGCGTGACGATAAAGTGATGTCGTTGCGTCAGGATCATCTGGGCACGCTGTGGATCGGCACCATGAACGGCGGCCTCAAAAAACTCACCGCCGAGGGTCGCATCGATTCGATTGCGGTGAAGCCTGGCGATCCGCGAGCAACCAGCGCTGCAGGCATCATGACTGTGGTCGAGAGTCGCAGCGGTCAAATTTGGATCGGTACCTTTGGCGGCGGCGCCAACGTGCTCGATCCTGCCACCGGTGCAATTCGGCAGTTGCCGTTTGGCGGCACTCAGCCCGGTGCTACCAGTTCGGCGGAAGTCACTGCGATTGCCGAAGATTCGCGCGGTAATTTCTGGATCGGCACCATGAACGGGCTGAATCTCGCGCGCGCTGACGGTTACGTGCTGCGTGTGTTTCAGAACGAGCCCAAGGATCCGACGTCGTTGCCGGCTAACTCGGTGTACGCGGTGTTGGTCGATGCTCAGGATCGGGTTTGGGTGGCGACTGAAGGCGGCTTGTCGCAGATCGATGGCGCGGTGAACGCGCCGGAAAAGATTCGTTTCAAAACATTCACGCGTGAGCAGGGGCTGTCGGGCGATACGCTCTACGGCATCGTGCCTGACGACGCCGGTTCGCTGTGGTTGAGTGGTAACGCCGGCTTGATGCGCTTCGATCCGGCCAGCGGCGCGATCAAGGCTTATCACCGCGAACACGGCTTGCAAGGCGAGGAGTTCGCGTTCGGCGCCTATTTCCGTCTGCGCGATGGTCGCGTGTGTTTCGGCGGCCCGGGCGGCTTCAATATTTTCGATCCCACCAAGCTCACCGAGAATCGTCAGCCGCCGCGGTTGGCGTTGACCAACATCGATGTGCTCGGCGTGCGCATGGTCAGCAAGACACCGTTCTGGCTATTACATACGGTGCCGTTGAGCTATCGGGACAGCATCGTGTCGCTGGATTTCGGTGTGCTGGATTTCGGTTCTACCCAACACAATCGGCTGGCGTATCGCATGCCAGGCCTGAGCGAGGATTGGATCGACTTGGGCAGTCAGCGTCGCATCACGTTGACGACCTTGCCGGCCGGCGAACATCTGTTGGAAGTGCGGGCCGCGAGTTCCGATTCGGTGTGGAGCAAGGAGCCGATGCGGATCACCATCGATCGCGCTCCGGCACCGTGGCAGTCTCGTTGGGCCTACGCAGCCTATGCAGCGTTGATTCTCGGCGTGATTTTGTATCGCGCTCGCGAACAGCGACGAAAGTTCCAAGCGGTGGTCGAGCAGCGCGCGCAGCTCGAGACCGAAGTGCAGCTGCGTACGCGTGAGTTGGTCGAGAGCAATCGACAGCTTGCCGAAGCCGCGCAAGCCAAGAGCAACTTCCTGGATCGCATGAGCCACGAGTTGCGCACACCGATGAACGGTGTGGTCGGCATGACTGAACTGCTGACGCGCACCCAACTGTCGGCGACCCAGTCGCATCTGACCAAGACCATTCGTTCCTCGGCGCAGATCCTGCTGCAAATCGTCAACGACCTGTTGGATCTGTCCAAGATTCGCGCCGGCAAAGTGGCGTTGGAATCGTTGCCCATCGATCTGGGCCAGGTGCTGGAAGAGTGCACCAGCCTGTTCGCCGGTGCGGCCGAAAGCAAAGGCATCGAGCTGATCGTTTGTCCGCCCACCTATAGCGAACAAGTGCTGTTGGGCGATCCGTTGCGAGTCCGGCAGATCGTGATGAATCTGGTCGGTAACGCGGTGAAGTTCACCTCACAAGGTGAAGTTGTCGTGCGTGCGGACGTGGCTGTCGCCGACGGTCGTGCGACTGCCAGGATCTCAGTCACGGACACCGGCATCGGTATGGATGCCGCCGCTGTCAAACGCATCTTCGAACCGTTCTCGCAAGCCGACGAGACCACGACGCGTAAGTTCGGCGGCACCGGCTTGGGTCTCGCAATCTGCCGCGAGCTTTCCGACATCATGGGTGGCCAGATCACGGTGGAGAGCACGCCGCAGATCGGCTCGACGTTCCATTTGTCGTTGCCGTTATCGATTGCCACGACGCCGATGACTGAGGAAGCGAAGTTCCCCGGTCGCACGTTGCGCATCCTCACGCGCCGGTCTTCGTTGCGCGAGTCCTTGTCGCGTCATGCGTTGGCGCTCGGTTTGACGCCGGTCGATGGTTCGTCGGCGACACAGCCAGCGGCGGGCGAAATCGTGATGCTCGACGCCAGCACGTATCCGGACGATCTGAAGCATGTGCTGGCGGCGCAGACGGCCTGGCCAGGGCTCATCGTCATCGCTACCAATGCCGAGGTCGAGACGTACAACCTGCGTGCGTTGTTGAACGAGAAGACCATCGTTCTCAAACCTGTGCACCGAATCTCGTTGCGAGAAGCTCTGGCGGTCGTTACAGGCCTGGCAGTGGGCAGCGAATCCAACTCGCTCGCGACCGACACGCCGACGCTCAAGGGCCACGTGCTGCTGGTCGAGGACGAGCCGGTGAACGCGGCGGTCGCCGAAGGTTATCTCGCGACCTTGGGTTGTACGAGTGTGTGGGTGAAGAGTGGCACCGAAGCGGTCGCGCGCAGTGCCGGCGAGCACTTCGATTTGATCCTGATGGATTTGAACATGCCCGACATGGATGGCTTCGCGGCCACCAAGCTGATCCGTCAGCGCGCCGGGCAGGGCAAGCGCACGCCCATCGTCGCGCTCACCGCGCACGATGCGGCGACCTATCGCGACAAATGCCTCAACGCCGACATGGACGACATCCTGACCAAGCCTTACACCATGGACGAATGCAGCCGTCTGCTGCGTAAATGGCTGGCGCAGGAAGCCGAAGTTGCGGCACCGGTTGCCAAGCCCGTCGCGACGCCAGCCAAGCACGGCTTGTTGGCGAGCGTCGATGCAGCTGCGGTCGCGTCGCTGCGCAAGCTGCGCGCCGGCGGTCACACCGATTTGTATTCCAAGCTGGTCGATTTGTTCCGCACCGGCTCGGTCGAGTCGCTGGCACAGCTGTGCGAGGCGATGACAGCGAAGGATCTGGCCGCCGCGGCCAGCATTTGTCACAAGTTGGCGTCGAGCGCGTCCAACGTCGGGGCCTTGGCGTACGGTAAGGAGTTACGCCGCCTGGAACAGCTTTGTGTAGCGGGTGAGTATGAGCAGGCCGTGGCAGTGCATGAATCGATCAAGGGGGCGCACGCGCCGCTGCTCGATGCACTGCTGGGCTTGACGATGAGAGCGAGCGCATGAGTACTGTGACTGTCCCACCGGGCATCGCCATCATTGCCGACGACGAGCCCACCGGCCTGGTGCTGATGGAAGAGTCCGTGGCACAGACTGGACTGCAGGCGCTGTGTTTCGATAACGGCACCGCTGCGCTGGCGGCCGCACTCGACTCGCAATCGGGCCATCAAGTTGCCATCGTGCTGCTGGACGTCGATATGCCGGGCCTGAACGGCTTCGAGGTGTGTCGTCGGCTCCGCGCCGACGCGCGTTTCGCCATGACGCCCATCGTCATGGTCACCGGTCATGAAGATTCGGAGGCGATCACGCTGGCCTTCGAAGCGGGCGCCACCGACTTCGTCGCCAAGCCGGTGAACTGGGCGTTGCTGCCGCGACGTCTCGAATACATTCTGCGCAATGCCGCGGCGGCTCGTTCCTTGAACGAACGCATGGCCGAGGTGAAGACGCTGGTCGAAGCGCTGCCCGATACATTGTGGGTGGTGTCTTCGGAAGGCGATGTGTTGTGGAGCCCGAATGCCGAGGTGCGGCAACAGTCCAGGTTGCCGCCGGACATGATTCCGGTCGCACGCCAGGTTGCGAGTGCGACGGCCGGCGACGGTATGAGAAGAACGCTCGGCTATCGATCCGAGCAATCGCCGGGCCTGCGCTCAGCGTATGAGATGCGCTTCAGTCGCCGCGAAGGTGGCGACGTGCTGGTGGTTCGGCAGGACGTGACTGAGCGAGTCGACAATGCCGAGCGCATCGAGCGCTTGGCGTATTTCGATCCGCTCACCAATCTGCCCAATCGCCAACGCTGCATGGAAACCGCCGGGAACATGCAGGCGGCTGCAGCCAGCGCCAACGAGGCGGTCGCCGTCGTCTACATCGATTTGAACAGTCTGAAGCGCGTCAACGATTCGTTCGGCCACGCCATGGGCGACGCAGTGCTGCGCGCCTTCGCCGATCGCTTGGTGAAGGCCGTGGACGGTTTCGGCATCGATCCGAGTCGCGTGTTGATTTCGCGCTTGGGTGGCGACGAGTTCGTGGTCGTGTTGCGCCAGGCATCGGCCCGTGAAGTGGCCATGATCATTGCGCAGAAGTGCGCTGAAGTTTTCAAACTCGCCATCACTCACGATGCGCTGGAGTTTTACTCGTCGCCCAACATCGGCGTGGCGGTCTATCCCGATGACGGTGCGGACATGGCGACGGTGTTCAAACACGCCGACACCGCGATGTATCACGCCAAGGCCACTTCAGGCGCCATCGCTTCGTATACGCCGGCGATGAGTGCGAGGATGCGGGACTGGTTGGAGCTGGAAGGGCGCTTGCGTCGCGCGGTTCACAATGACTTGCTGAATCTGGTGTTCCAGCCCAAGTTCCGAATCAGCGACAACCGGCTGGTCGGTGTGGAAGCGTTGTTGCGTTGGCGCGATGCCGAGCACGGCGATATCTCACCGAATCGGTTTGTTGAAATCGCCGAAGACAGCGGCTTGATTTTGGACATGAGCGCCTGGGTAGTGCGCGCCGTGTGCCGTCAGTTGCGCAAGTGGTTGGACCGCGGCATTGCTGTGCCGGTGGCGATCAATTGTTCGGCTAAAGAGCTTTTGCACGGCGATCCGGCGCGCGTTCTGGAAGCGGAAGCGGCGGCGGCCAATGTGCCGACATCGTTGATCGAGGTGGAGTTGACCGAGTCGCTGCTGATTAAGGACTCGGCGACGGTGCAGGGCGCACTGGCGCGCATTCGACAGCTTGGTTGCCGAATCGCGTTGGACGATTTCGGTACCGGCTATTCGTCGTTGTCCTATATCACTCGGTTCCCGCCGGACCGAATCAAGATCGATAAAGCATT
>NZ_JAEUPY010000434.1 GCF_016790065.1 Steroidobacter sp. | reverse complement strand
CGTTCACCAGCTGCGACATGTCTTTGTCGCCGGTGGAGATGAGCACGTCGACGCCTTGTGCCGCTGCTTGCAACGCCAGCGTGCCGATGACGTCGTCGGCTTCCACGCCTTCGACTCGCAACAACGGCAGGCCCATGGCGCGCACGCTGTCGAGCAGTGGCTGTAGCTGCGAGCGCAAATCGTCCGGCATGGGCGTGCGCGTCGCTTTGTACTCTTCGAACAGCTCATCGCGAAATGTCTTGCCCGGCGCGTCGAACACCACGGCAATCAAATCAGGCGCTTCTTCCTTGCGCAGTTTCTGCAGCATGTTGAGCACGCCGAGCACCGCCCCCGACGGCTCACCACGCGAGTTGGTCAACGGCGGCAGCGCGTGGAATGCGCGATACAGATAGCCTGAGCCGTCCACCAGGACGAGCTTGCGTTGTGCAGCCATTACGGACCCGGTGGTGTGGTGGCAGGACGATCCGGATCGGGCGGCGATACCGGCGTCGGTTGCGATTGAGTCGGTTCCGGTGTCGTCTGGTTGGCGCGCTCGCGATCCTTCTTCTGCGCTTGCGGCGCTGGCGGAATCGTACGAACTTTCTTGCCTTCCAACACCGGTTTGCCAGCTTCAGTGGCTGGCACCGACTGCGGTTGCTCGTCGGGCAAATACAGCGGACCTTTCAGGCCACACCCCGCCAGGCTGAACAACAGCGCCGGCACCCACAAGACGAGTTTGCGCGCGGATGATTTCATCCGCGCAGTATAAGGCAGGCTCAGCTCGACGCGTTGGTCTCGATCACCGCCATGGTGAGGCGGGAAATACACACCAATTTGTCGCGTTCGTCGACGATACGAATTTCCCAGACATGACTACGACGGCCGAGATGGACCGGCCGCGCCGTGCCGATGACAAACCCACTGGCCACGCCGCGCAGGTGATTGGCGTTGATCTCCTGGCCCAGCACCCGATATTTGCTCGGATCCACGACCAGCATGGCTGCGTAGCTGCCGAGCGTTTCGGCGAGTGCCACCGAAGCGCCGCCGTGCAGGATGCCATCGGGTTGATGGGTCTTGTCTTCCACCGGCATCCGGCCGCGCAGAAAATCCGGGCCGACCTCGGTGAACTCGATGCCGAGGTGGTGGGCCATGCCGACGCGTACGGTCAGGTCGGCGAGCTTGTAGGGTTTGAACCAGATGGACATGGCGCCTTCGCTGAGAAATTCGCAGCCTACTTTTTACGCAGTTGGTCGCCGATGCGTCTATAGGCTTCGCGGAAAGAGATTCCTTCCTTGACCACCAGCTCGTTGGCTTCCGAGGCGGCATGGATCGATGGATCGAGCCGAATGCGCTCCTGGCGGAACGTCACGCCGGCCAACGCCGACGGCAGAATGGCCAGCGTATCCAGACACAGGTCGATGGAACGGAACAGCGGCACCTTGATCAGCTGCAAGTCGCGCTGATAGCCCGAAGGCAGCTTGGCGACGATGCCCATGACTTCCAACAAACAAGCTTGAGCGGTGGCGCTGCGGCCGCGGATCAGCTCGAACACGTCAGGATTACGTTTCTGCGGCATGATGGACGAGCCGGTGGTGAACGCGTCCGGCAAGGCCACGAACGAAAACTCCTGCGTGTAGAACAGCATCAGGTCGGACGCCAGCCGCGCCACGTCCTGCATTACCAGCGAGATTTCGAACAACAGCTCGGCTTCGGCCTTGCCACGAGACAATTGCACCGATGTGACCGGAGTCTGCACCGACGCGAATCCCAGCTTCTTCGCGGTAGCCTCACGATCGATGGGCAGATTGGGCGAACCATAACCGGCGGCCGAGCCGAGCGGGCTGCGCTGCAAGCGACGGTGCACTTGCTGTAAGCCTTCGGCGTCATCGCGCAGCTCGGCAGCGAAACCGCCGGCCCACAAGGTCACAGAACTCGGCATGGCCTGTTGCATGTGAGTGTAGCCAGGCAACTGGACGTCGCCTTCGCGTGCGGCCAGATCGTCGAGCGCTTGCGCCGCGCCTTCGACGCGATGTTTCAACTCATCGACAGCGTCGCGCAGGTACAGACGCAGGGCTGTCAGCACTTGATCGTTACGAGAACGACCAAGATGCACGCGCTTGCCGGCCTCACCGATGCGCTGAGTCAGCAGAGTTTCCAGCGCAGTCTGGCCGTCTTCGTATTCGAGCAGCACTTGCCACTTGCCGGCCGCGTGTTCGGCCGCGATCTCGGTCAAGCCGCTACGAATTGCTTCGAGATCGGCAGACGGCAACAAGCCTTGCGCGGTGAGCATTTCGGCGTGCGCGATCGAAGCGCGCACGTCGTACTCAACGAGCCGATTGTCGAGCGCGTGATCTTCACCAGCCGTATAGCGCAACACCCGCTCATCGAGCGGCGCGCCTTTGTCCCAGAGACGACTCATGGCGTTACCGTGTTATCCGTGCTGCTCAGCGGCGCTCAGCACACTAACGTTCTCAACCACCAACGTGCCGGTGCCTTCGTTGGTGAATGCTTCGGCCAGAATGCTGTCCGGGCTCTTGTACGAAATCACGTGCACGCGACGCACGCCGCCACGAATGGCTTCTTCGATGGCGCGGGCCTTGGGCAACATGCCGTCTTTCAAACTGCCCTGATCCTTGAGCTTCTTCAAGCCGGCCAGATCGGTGTACGAAATGATGGAGCGCGGATCTTCCACCGACTCCAGAATGCCGGGCGCGCCGGTGACCAGCATCAACTTCTCGGCCTTCAAAGCAGCGCCGATGCCAGCAGCAACGGTGTCTGCATTGATGTTCAGCAGCGTGCCTTTGTCGTCGGCCGAGACCGGGCTCACCACTGGCATCAGGCCGTCGTCGAGCAACTGCTGCAGAACCTTGGCGTCGATCAGATCGATGTCGCCGACCAAGCCGTAATCGACGGTCTGGCCTTCGACCAGCACCGGCGGACGCTTGTGAGCGCGCACCAGGCCAGCGTCGACACCACTGACGCCGACGGCAGCGATGTCCAGCTCGCGACAGATGCCGAGAATCTGAGTGTTCACCAAGCCGTTGAGCACCATGCTGGTGACTTCCATCGACTTCTCGTCGGTGACGCGACGGCCCGCGATCATCTGCGGCTTGATGCCCAACGATTCCTGGATCTGCGACAGCTGCGGACCGCCGCCGTGTACCAGCACGACACGAATGCCCACCTGATGCAGGATCGCGACTTGTTCGATCAGGGTGCGGGTCGATTCGATGTCGGCAAACACGCCACCGCTGGCCTTGATGACGAACACCTTGCCCTTGTACATGCGAATGTACGGTGCAGCGCTGCGCAGAGCGCGAACGGCAACGGAGGGATCAGAGCGAAGCACCACGGCAGTATTCCTTAGAAGTAATTAGTGACAAAGGACGGATCGCTGGTCGAAAAAGATCAGCCCCGGAGCATGCGATACAACACGGCCATCTGCACGACCATGCGATTGAACGCCTCGCGAATCACGACGCTGCGCGGGCCGTCCAGCACTTCGTCGGCAACCGCGACATTACGCCTTACCGGCAGGCAATGCATGAAATGACAGCCAGGGTCCGCGGCCTTGAACCAGCTTTCCTTCACACACCAGTCGCTCAAATATTCGCGCAAGCGCTTGTCGGCTTCGTCATCGCCATAGTGCTGCGGCGAACCCCATTCCTTAGCGTAGATGACATGCGCGCCATCGAGTGCTTCGGCGCGATTGTCGGTCTCGCGTACTGAACCGCCCGACGCCTTAGCGGCCTGGCGAGCCTTCTCCATGATGGGATCGGGCAGCGCGAAACCTTCCGGACGCAACACGACGACGTCCATGCCGCGCATCGCAGCCATATGCACCGTCGACGACGGCACAGCGAGCGGCAGAGCACGCGGATGATTGGCCCAGCTCAACACGAACTTGCCACGCTCCGGCACGCGCAATTCATCCATCGTGTGCCAGTCGGCCAGCGCCTGGCAGGGATGCGCGACTGCCGATTCCATGTTCACCAGCGGCTTGTCACAAAGATCCGCCATCATGCGGAAGCCGGTCTCGGCCAGATCGGCGGCGAGATTGCGGCCTTCAGCAAACATACGAATGCCGATAGCGTCGCAGTACGACGCGAGCACCGGCACTGCTTCACGCACGTGTTCGGCAGCGCCGCCATTCATGATTGCGCCCACGCGCGTTTCCATCTGCCACGTGCCTTGGCCCGGAGTGATGACGACGGCCGTGCCGCCGAGACGCATCATGGCGCTCTGAAATGACGCCAACGTACGCAGCGAAGGATTCAGGAACAGCAGGCCGAGCACTTTGCCGGTCAGGGCTTGCGGTTGCGGTGTCTGTTGCAGGCGAGCGGCCAGACCCAGCAGGTCTTTGATTTGCTCGCGCGGGAAATCGGCTAGTTCAAGAAAACGATTCATGATTATTGCTCTACAAGATTTACCGAGGCAGCCGAGCCAGCGCTTTGCGCAACAACTCGACGTGCTCACTTTCCAACACAAACGGCGCCAGGATCCGCAACACATTGGGATCGGCGCTGGTGCCCGTCAAAATATCCAACTTCAACAGCTCGGCTTGCACGTCCTTGGCCGGGCGCGACGTGCGCAGGCCCAGCAACAAGCCGGCGCCTTGCGAACCGATCACCGGACCGACCATGCAGGTCTCGCGAATTTCGGCCGAGCGCTGCTGCACGTTCTGTAACAGCCCTTCGGATTCGATGATGTCGATGACGGCTTCGACGATGGCGCAGGCCATCGGGCCGCCGCCGAACGTGGTGCCGAGCGAGTCCATCTTCAAATACGGCGCGACATGATCGGCGACCAACATCGCAGAGACGGGGAAACCGCCGCCCAACGCTTTCGCGGTAGTGATGATGTCCGGCGTCACTTCATACAAGTTGGCCGCGAACGGATGGCCGACGCGTCCGAAGCCGCATTGAACTTCGTCGAAGATCAGTACCGAGCCGTTCTCGCTGCAACGGAAGCGCAGTGCCTGCAGGAATTCCTTCGGCAAATCGACAGCGCCTGCGACGCCTTGCACTGGTTCGACGATGACAGCGGCAGTTTGATCGTTGATCAGCGTGCTCAGCTCGGCCGCCGTCGTGGTCGGCTTGATGAACTTCACTTCGAACGGTGTGCTCGGGAAGCCGTACCACTTCTTGTCGGCACCCCAAGTCACCGCGCCAGCCGCAGCGGTGCGGCCATGGAAGCTGCCTTCGACCGCGATCACTTGCGTGCCGCCCGTCATTTTGCAGGCGAGCTTCAACGCATTCTCGTTGGCCTCCGCGCCGGAGTTCACGAAGAACACTGTGTCCAGGCCGAGGCCCGCGAACTTGGCGAGGCGAGTGGCGGCACGACGGCGCACGTCCAACGCGACAGCATTGCTTTGGAAACAAAGTGCTTTGGCCTGCTCAGTGAGCGCTTCCACCCAGCGCGGATGGCCGTAGCCCAGCGCCGCGACGGCATGACCGCCGTACAGATCCAACACCTTGCCACCATCGGGCTTGTGCAAGAACACGCCGCGCGCGTCAGTGATCTGCAACGGAAACTGCGCGTACACCGGCGCGAGATGATCGGCCGGTGCGTTGGAAGTCGACACTGAATTGCTCATGGCACTCATGATAATTATTTAGGTCCAGCCCGAAGCCGGCGTCGTCAACCCGGTGGTTTCATCCAGCTCGAACACGCGATTCAGCCACTGCATCGCTCCGCCGGCCGCGCCCTTCACCAGATTGTCGATGACGCACATGACGGCGACCGAATCGCCATTGGCGGCGGCACTCAGGAACGCGTAGTTGCTGGTGGCCACATCTTTTACATGCGGCATTTCGTTGACGACACGGACGAACGGCTTGCCTGCATAGAAGCCCTTCAGTGCTTCCAGCAGCTCCGGCGTCTTGATCGGCTTCAGGGCCTTGGCCTGCACGGTCACATGAATGCCGCGCGCGAACGGACCCGAATGCGGGACGAAGTTGAAATCCGCCTGCACCTGCGAGGCCGCTTGCGCCAACGCTGCGATTTCCGGCGTATGCCGATGCGACAGCGGGTTGTAAGCGTACAAATCGCTGTGTCGCTGCGGATGATGAGTGCCCGCGCCCGGTGTGCGGCCGGAGCCCGTGCTGCCCGTGATGCCGGCAGCAAACAAACGCGGCTCAGACAGGCCAAGCGACAACAGCGGCACACTGGACAACAACACGGCCGTCGCGAAGCAACCCGGATGAGCTACGTGCGGCGTCGTGAGCTGGCTCAAGTGTTCCGGCACAGCACAGCTGAACTGCGGGATGCGATTCGGCGCACCGTGCGCATGTTTATAAACAGCTTCATACGCCGCCGGCGTTCGGTAGCGATAGTCCGCCGAAATATCGATGACGCGCGGCTTGGTGCCCTTCGCTTCGGCCGCCGTCAGAATGTCGTCGATCAACTTCGCCGCCACGCCATGCGGTGCGGCCGAGATGACGGCCGACGTCGGCAGCGTGCCGACCAGCTCTTTCACCGCGTCCAAGCTGGAGAACTTGAGCTCGGGATAGATGGGCGCCAGGTGTGCAAAGAACTTGGCCACCGACTCGCCCGGCTGACTGTCCGACAGAATGGCCTTCAGCTGCAGGCGCGGATGACCGGCAATCAAGCGCAGCAGCTCGCCGGACACATAGCCGGTGCCGCCGAGCACGATGACAGGAATCTTGGCGTCGCTCATTCTTCGGTCACCGCCGCCTTGGTCTTCGCGGTCAGCTTCAACGAATCGATCACGCAGTCGCCGAGGGCGGCGCCGTCAGTGATTGCATTGAAGGCGGGCACGCCGAACTTGTCTTTGATGATGTTCACGCCGACCGCGTTGTCCGTCGCCGGGCCGGTGACCACCGCCGGCTCGATGCCGAACTGTTCGCGCAGCAGCTTCACGCCGCCCCACGCTGCGACCGGATCGTTCGCCGACAACACCACCGACGTGAGCGCGGACCGAATGTCAGGCGACGACAAGATCGCTTCGACGCCGTACGCGCCGAGAATGCCGTCACCTAATTCAAATACGATCACATCGGGCTCGCCTTGAGACATTTCACTCAGCAGCGCCCGCGTGATTGCCGGGCCAGTCTTCGCAGTCGTCGTGACCACGCCGAGGTCGGTGAAGATCATGCTCTTGCTCGCGCCGGCGTCTTCCATCGCCAGAATGTCACGACGCAAAGAAACACCGGTGGCCTTGAACGCATGCACGTTCAAGCCACGATGCCGCATGCGAGCGACGATGGCACACGCCGCGGCCGTCTTGCCCGCTTCCATACATGTGCCTGCGAGTGCGACTACCGGCACGTTGCGAGTATTCACGGTGGCGTTGTAATCGAGACGACGATAGCCGATGCGCGCCGGCACGCCGATGCGCTCGCCCCGATACGGGACCGGCAACACCACGCCGATCACCTTGGCATTGAACGGTGTGCCCTTTTCCGGATTCACCGATTCGACGATGCCAAGCACGCCGCCGATGTTCAGCACTTGGATGATGTCGCCTTCCTTCACTGAGGTCGGCAAATGACCCGAATAGCCGAACAGCGCCTGGCGATGGCCCAGCGCGCCGACGATCACGTCGCCCTTGGCGACCTTGGCCATCCGGCCGCTGGTCAGCTCGAGGGTGTTGTAAGTCGACTTGTTGTTGAGGATCTCAACCACCAGCACCACACCTTCCTCGCAAGGAATGTTGTCCGTGGCGACACGCAACTCATGCCCCAGCTCCAAGGCCTGGGTGATGGACGCGATCTTGTCGACGACTACGGTTTTCATGGCTGTGTTCAGTGCACCTGTGAGGTTGAAAGAAACAATTGGATTACTTGCCCTGGGCCGGTCCTGCGCTTCCCTGCGCTCCCGGCATTCGGGCATCCTGCCCAGCACCGGCTCGGGTCCAAAACATGCCCGGCAGGCCGACCATCTTCGAGAAGCCCAGCGCATCGGCCGCGGTCCACTCGCCGGCAGCTTCGCCGTACACACCCTTCGACGCGGCCATGATGGAGTAGGGCGATGTCACGCCGGCGACAAACGCGTTGCCGGGGTGGTACTGCACCTTCACTTCACCGGTGACTCGCGCCTGCGAGTTCACGAACAGCGCTTCCATGTCACGACACACCGGATCCAGATGCTGGCCTTCGTGCACCAGATCGCCGTACGGGCCGGACAAGGTTTCCTTGATGCGTTGCTGACGGCCGGTCATCACCAGCTTTTCCAACTCGCGATGCGCGGCGATCAACACTTCAGCGGCAGGCGCTTCGAACGCGACGCGGCCCTTGGTGCCGATGATGGTGTCACCCAAATGAATGCCACGGCCCACGCCGAACTTGGCGCCGATGTCTTCGACTTTCTCGATCACGCTGACCGGATCGAGCTTGGCGCCGTCGAGGCTGACGGGAATGCCTTGCTCGAAACCGATGGTGTGAATTTCCGGCGCCTGCGGCTTGGAGAATGCGTCCTTCGACAGCACCCACGCGTGATCCGGAATGCTGCCGTCAGAGGTCAGCGTTTCCTTGCCACCGATCGTTACACCCCACAGGCCGCGATTCACCGAGTAAGCGGCGCCATACGGCGGGATGGTGAGATTGCGATCCTGCAGATACTTCAGCTGATCGGGACGCTTGAACGCCTGATCGCGCACCGGCGCGAGAATGGTCAGCTCAGGCGCGAGCGTGCGGATCGCAACTTCGAATCGCACCTGATCGTTGCCGGCAGCTGTGCAACCGTGCGCGACCACTTTGGTGCCGAGCTTGCGAGCGTATTCAGCAATGATCTGCGCCTGCATCACGCGCTCAGCGCCGACGCACAGCGGATACATGTTGCCGCGCTTCACGTTGCCGATGATCAGGTACTTGATCACTTGCTCGAAGTAAGCCTTCTTCGCTTCGACCAGGATGTGATCTTTCGCACCGAGCGCTTTGGCACGCTGCTCGAGCACCTTCGCCGCTTCCGCATCGATGCCGCCGGTATCCACGGTCACCGTGATGATCGGACGCTTGTAGTTCTCCGACAGCCAAGGCACCAGAAAGGACGTATCCAGTCCGCCAGAGAAGGCCAACAAAATCGGCTCGTTGCCGGGAGGGAGTGTGCTCATGCTTGGGTGCTCAGCGCTCAATTCGTTTCAAACAAAAATTCGGGTTGGCAAAATTCGGGTCAGAACTCATTCGGTCAGCGACCGCAGCGTCTCGACGGTGGCTCAGATCCCGAAGATGCCGCGCAAACGTTCACGCAACTTCTTCTGGTCCTGCGGCTCATCGGTCGCAATGAAGATGGTGTCGTCGCCGGAGATCGTCCCGACCACTTCGTCCCAAGACGAGCTGTCGATAGCGACGGCAACACTCTGGGCCGTCCCGGTGGTGGTCTTCAGCACAGTCAGCGACGAACCCGCCGTCTTGATCTCGAGAACAAACTTGGCCACGGCGGCAAACGGGTTATTCGAACCGGCCGCATCCTGCGCCGGCAGGATGTACCGGTCGCCCGCCTTGGCGACCCCGAGCTCGCGCAGGTCCCGGCTGACACTGGACTGGGTGGCATCGAACCCCTGGGTCCGCAAAACCTTCACCAACTCGTCCTGATTCCGCACGGTCGACTCTCCGATGATTCGGAGAATCGCCGCCCGGCGCGCGACAGATTGATGAATTTCTGCAGCCACTTCAGTGAGTTACCTAATTCCGACCAGCCACGGGCGTGCCCGCGCCAATGCATAAATAGGCGCGCATCCTGCATAATTATGCAGAAACTGTCAATAACCGCTTTTAGAAGGCCCGACGGCGCAGTGTCAGCAGTCCATCCAGGACGAACACGGCCAAGGCGGCCCAGATAAAGAAGAAGCCGATCACCCTCGAGCCACCGAACGGCTCGCCGAACAGCAGCACCGCGCAGGCCAGCTGCATAGTGGGCGCGATGTATTGCAGAAGTCCGAGCGTGAACAAAGGAATGCGTCGCGCGCCGACCGCGAACAACACCAGGGGCACAGCGGTCAGCGGGCCGCCGAATAATAAGAGTGCGTCGATGCCGAGCCCGGCAGTCGTCACCGTCCCCACGCCCGACAGCTCAGCCCACAACAAATACACAGCCGCGAACGGTAGCAACAACAAAGTCTCGCCGGTGAAGCCGGGCAGCGCTTCAACCTTGGCGACTTTGCGCACCAGTCCATAGCTGCTGAAACTCAGTGCCAGTGCCAGCGACACCCAAGGCGGACGCCCCATGGTCCAGGTGAGATACAACACGCCGGCGGTGGCGATGGCCACGGACAGCCATTGCAAGGGTTTCAGTCGTTCGCGAAACAGCACCACGCCGAGCGCCACATTCACCAGCGGGCCGATGAAATAACCGAGGCTGATTTCCACCACGTGATGAGTGGCGATGCCCCACATGAAGATCGACCAGTTGATGGCGATGAATGCGGCCGATGCGCACAGTCGCCAGCGCGTTTGTGGATCGGCGAGTGCGCGCCACACATGATTCGTTTCGCCGCGCAGTGCCAACCAACCGAAGCCGCACAGGCAGCCCCACATCATGCGATGCGCGGTGATTTGTAACACCGGCACCGATTGCAACAACTTCATATACAGGGGCATCAGCCCCCAGAGCAGGAAGGCAGAAACGCCGGCAGCGAGGCCGCGGCCGTCGACGCCCTGCGCGGTCGCATCGTTCATGGAAACGGAATCGTCGGGTGGGCGGCAATCATAGTGCAGAACCGCGGGGGCATGTCGGCTTTCTGAAGTTGCATGCATCGCGCCGGCGCGAGAAGCTTCCGTTCTCTGTCCTCAGTCGCACCTACCCCATGTCAGTGCTGGATCTTTCGCGCCGCCTGTTGGCGCTGTCACAAACCGGTCTGCATTTCTCGGCAGAGGAATACGATCGCGAGCGGTATCGCGAAATGGCCGAAATCGCTGGCGAATTGCTGGCGTTGGAATCGGACAAGAAACCGGATGAGCTACGCGCAGCGTGGTTGGTCGAAGATGGCTACGCGACGCCGAAAGTCGATGTGCGTGGCGCGGTGTTTCGTGGCGATCAAGTGTTGATGGTGCGTGAACGCGTGGATGGCAAGTGGACGCTGCCCGGCGGCTGGGCCGACGTGAACGACACGCCGTCGCATGCCGTGGAAAAAGAGATCGAACAGGAATCGGGCTTTACCGCACGCGCCGTCAAGCTGGCGGCGGTGCTGGATCGTAACAAGCACAATCATCCCAAGTTTCTGTACCACGTCTGGAAAATGTTTTTTATTTGCGAGATCACCGGCGGCGACTTTCGCACCAGCTACGAAACCACCGAGGTGAAATTCTTTCCGCTGGCCGAGTTGCCCGAGCTCTCGACCGGCCGCGTCACCGCCGAACAAATCCAGCGTGCCTACAAGCATCATCTGGATCGCTCACTGGCCACCGAGTTCGATTGACCGATGACTCACGATGCCGCTCCGGATTTCGTTCCGCCTACATGGTTCACCCATGCGCTCGCCGCACCGTGCGAGTCGCGTTACGTGGATGCTGGCGGCACCGCGATTCATTATTTGAGTTGGAACGAGCACGACACTCACAAGCCGGGCTTGGTATTGGCGCATGGCTTTCGAGCGCACGCGCGCTGGTGGAGTTTCATCGCGCCGTTCTTCACGGAGCGCTTTCGAGTGGTTGCGCTCGATTTCGGCGGCATGGGCGATAGCGGCAATCGCGCCGAGTACACCGACGAAAACTATGCGCGCGACTTGCTCGCCGTCATCGACGCCGCACATTTTGAACGGCCCGTGGTCGTCGGGCACAGCTTCGGCGGTGGGCGGGTGTTACACATGTGTGCCGATCACCCCGAGCACGTTGGCCGGGCGATCATCGTTGACTCACATTTGCATTTGCATGACGGCGAGCCGAGAGTTCGTTCCTCGGATCTGCGGCCGAAGAAAATCTATCCGACGTATGAAGCGGCGCGTGCACGCTTCCGTTTGATCCCGGCGGAGAATCGCGCCGCGCCCTACATCATCAACTACATCGCTGAGCATTCCATCAAGCGCGTCGACGACGGCTACACCTGGAAGTTCGACGACACGCGGCCGCGACTGATCACTCATTTCAATGTGTCGAGCATGCTGGCGCGACTGACGACGCCGGTGACGTTCGTGTATGGCGATGACAGCGCCATTGTTACGCACCAGCATGCGGCGGAGATCGTCGCGCACATTCCGAACTGCCGCGGTCCCATCGCGATTCCGGAATCGCATCATCACGTGATGTTGGATCAGCCGTTGTCGCTGGTGGCGACGTTGCGAGCGCTGCTGTACTGACTTGCGTTATTGCTCGATGGTGTATTCGAAGTCGGCGCTTTGATTTTCGCCGGCTTCGGTCTTGAACACCCACTTGTCGCTGATGGTGTACCGCAGTTTGAGTGTGTTGATGGATTCCGTCAGCGAGATGCCGTAGCTGATGAATAGGCGCGGCGACAGGAATTTGCCCAACACCAGCGCCGTGTTGGCGGAACCGTCGCTATCCAATGAGCTTTCGACGCCGACTTCTTCCAAGCCCAAGCGACGCCCGAGTTGCGAAGCTAACAAACCGCCGCCTTGCATGGTGAGCGTGTCGCGCGCTGAGGCCATGGTGGCAGTGTCGGTGCCGGTCACGGAGTC
>NZ_JAEUPY010000658.1 GCF_016790065.1 Steroidobacter sp. | reverse complement strand
TCCGCAGCTCGCGGCGTGCACTCCAATGTCGCTGTCGCTGAAGAAGCAGCCAAGCGCGAACTGGTGCGGGTCGGTCTGCTCGAGCACGCAGATAGCCTGGCTGGCAGTCTGGCGTACGGCATGCGCCGTCGATTGGAGATTGCTCGCGCGCTGGCGTGTGAGCCGACCTTCCTTCTATTAGATGAGCCAGCCGCAGGTTTGAATCCTGCCGAGACGCGCGAGTTGATGACGTTGCTGGCCGACGTTCGTAAAGAGCGCGGCATCGGCATCGTGCTGGTGGAACACGACCTGATGTTTGTGATGCAGCTGTGCGAGCGCATCCTGGTACTGGATCAAGGGCGGCTGATTGCCGACGGCACGCCCGCAGCGGTGCAGAGCCATCCGGCTGTGATAACTGCATATCTCGGCAGCCGCGCAGCGGCTAAGTCACTTGGCTCAGCGGGGGCAGTGGTGCAAACGAGTGAGGGGCTCTCCCATGGTTGAAGTGCGTCGAATTGGTGTTGCCGCTGTAGTCGGTGCTGTAGCGCTGGCTGTCGCAGGCTGCGGATCGAAGCAGGACGATGGCAGCATCGTCATCGGTGTGGTCACGGCGCAAACTGGAACGCTCGCGTCCTACGATCAGCCGTCGCTGGCCGGCTTTCGCTTGGCCATCGACGAGATCAACGCGCGGGGCGGCTTGGGTGGCAAACATCCGGTGAAGCTGCTGGTACGCGATACGCGCTCCGACACAGCGACCACCGCGTCAGCCACCCAAGAGCTGGTCGATGCCGGCGCGAAAATCATGATCACGCCGTGCGACGCCGATCCTTCCATCGTCGCCGGTCAGATCACGCAGCCGGCCGGTGTGCCGACGCTGACGTTCTGCGGTTCCTCGCCCATCCTGCCTGGTGCGGTCGGCGACATGATGTTCACGACTTATCCCACCGACAATCTGCAAGCTGCAGCGCTGGCCAAGTACGCCTACGAGAGCGGTTTGCGGAAGGTGTATCTGTTGGTCTCGCCGGACACGACTTATACGTCCGGGTTGCCGGAATATTTCGGCAGAGCGTTCACCACTCTTGGCGGCACGGTGGTGGGCAAGGGCAGCTATGCCATGAATCAGCCGGACTTCTCGGTGGCGGTGACCACCATCCGCAATCTGAAGGAAGCGCCGGATCTGATCATGACCGCGGCCTACGAGCCCGACTTCCCGGCGTTCATTCGTCAGTTGCGCGCCGCCGGTGTGAGCACGCCAGTGTTCGGAGCGGACGCGTTGGGCACGCCGACCATCGCCGGCTTGAACGAGTTGTCGAATGGCGTGGTGTTCACCTCCGCGGGTTGCTCGACTCCGGGCAGCAAGCTGGAGGAATTCAACCAACGCTTCAAACAAGCCGTGGGCCACGAGCCCAGCTCCGCGTATGAAGTGAACGGCTATGAAATCGGCTTGATTCTCGACGCCGCTCTGCAGGGCATGGATGAGGTGGACGGTACCAAGATTCGGGACGCGCTGGCCGATCTGGACAACTTCCAGGGCGTGACCGGCTCCATCACTTATCGCGGCACCCAACGGATTCCGGTGCGCTCCGTGGCGCTGCTGCGCTATGAGGGTGGCAAGGCGCAATGTGTGCAAGCGCTGACGCCGGCGGCCTCGGAAATTCCTGCTCCGCTGTAATCATGTTGCAAGCCGAAGGTATCAAGGTTCGTTACGGCGAGATCGAGGCCATTCATGGCGTCGACTTGACTGTGGGCGAGCGCGAAGTGGTCGCGTTGATCGGTGCGAACGGTGCCGGCAAGAGCACGACGCTCGGTGCCATCAGCGGTTTGTTGCCGACCACCGCGGGCAAGATCACTTTCGCGGGTAACGACGTCACTGGCTGGCCGGCGGACAAGATTTCCCGCAGCGGCATGGCGCTGACACCCGAAGGCCGGCGCGTGTTTGCACAGCTCACGGTGGCAGAGAATCTGATGCTCGGTGGCGCGGCTCACGCTGGTCGCGTTGAACGCATGCAGCGTCAAGATGAGTTGCTGGAGTTGTTTCCTATCCTGCGGGCTCGCATGACCCAGAAGGCGGGCAACATGTCGGGTGGCGAGCAGCAAATGTTGGCCATCGCGCGCTCGCTGATGTCGCGACCCAAGTTGTTGTTGCTGGATGAGCCGTCGCTCGGGCTGGCGCCGCAGATGATCGACAAGGTGTTCGATCTGATCGGCGCGCTTCGCAAGGCGGGCCTGTCCATCCTGTTGGTGGAGCAGAACGTGGCGCTCGCGCTAGAGATCGCGGATCGAGCCAGTGTGCTTCGTGGTGGCAGCATCGCACTGAGTGGCGATGCCGATGAGTTGGCTTCGTCCGATCTGGTGCGCCAGGCGTATTTGGGAGTGCACTGACCATGCTGCTTCAACATGTGGTCAATGCCATCAGCCTCGGCGGCATCTATGCGCTGCTCGCACTCGGGCTCGCCATCGTGTTCTCCATCGTCGGCCTGATCAACTTCGCGCACGGCGAGCTGATGACGGTGGCGGGCTACGCGATGTTGGGCGCGCTGATGTTCGGCATCCCGTTTCCGGCTGCAGTGTTGATGGCGATTGCGACGGCTGCGTTGGCAGCGATGGTGATGGAGCGAGTTGCGTTCCGTCCGATGCGAGGTGCCAGCGTTACCAGCTTGCTGCTGACCAGTTTCGCCGTGAGCGCCTTACTGAAAGTGATGTTTCAGAATGGCTTGTCGGCACGGCCGCAACCGCTGGCCATGCCGCAATGGATGACGGGTTCGTATCAGATCGGCGATGTGGCCATCGGGGTCGGGCCGACCATTTCCATCGTGATCTCGGTGGTGGCGCTGATCGGGCTGGAATTGTTCCTGCGTCGAACGGTGACGGGCACGGCCATGCGTGCCGCTGCCGAAGATTTCGCGGTCGTGCGCTTGATGGGTATCGCGGCCGGCCGCGTCATCGCCACGGCGTTCGCGTTGTCCGGCGTGTTGGCCGGCATTGCCGCTTTGTTGTGGGTGGCTCAGCGTGCTTCGGTGGATCCGTTGATGGGCAGCGTGCCGGTCATCAAGGCGTTCATCGCCACGGTGGTCGGGGGCTTGGGTAGCTTGCCGGGCGCGGTAGCGGGCGGGCTGTTACTGGGCGCGATAGAAATTGGCCTGGACGCGGTGTTGCCGCCGTCGGTTGTGCCTTATCGTGATGCCTTTGTGTTAAGCGGAGTCATCCTGATTCTGCTATTCCGTCCCCAGGGTGTCATTCCCGCCGCCACGGTTCGCCGCGGCTGATCCATTCTGGTGCCAAACATGACTTTATCCGCCAACGATCTTTATGCCATCGAGTCGCGTCTAGGCGCGCGTAACTACAAGCCGCTGGACGTCACGTTGACTCGTGGCGAAGGTGTCTGGGTTTGGGACACCGAGGGCAAACGCTATCTCGATTGCTTGTCCGCGTACTCGGCGCTGAATCAAGGTCATTGTCATCCGAAAATTCTGGCCGCGATGGTCGAGCAGGCGCAGCGCCTGACGCTCACCTCGCGTGCTTATCGTAATGATCAGCTGCCGCTGCTGTATCAGGATCTGGAAAAGCTCACCGGCGCGAAAATGATTCTGCCGATGAACAGCGGTGCCGAGGCCGTCGAGTCGGCCCTCAAGGTGACGCGTAAGTGGGGCTATGAAGTGAAGGGTGTGGCGCCGAACAAGGCCAACATCATCACTTGCTCCAATAATTTCCATGGCCGCACGCTGGGCATCATCGGCTTCAGCACCGATCCGCTCGCGCAAGGTAACTACGGTCCGTTCGCCGGTGGCTTCAAGACGGTGCCGTTCGGCGACTTCGACGCTTTCGCCGCTGCCGTCGACGAGAATACGGTGGGCTTCCTGGTCGAGCCGATTCAGGGCGAGGCGGGCGTGTTGCTGCCGCCGGCGGGTTATTTCCAGCGCGTGCGCGAACTGTGCACTCAAAAGAACGTCTTGCTGGTGTTGGACGAAATTCAGACGGGATTGGGTCGGACCGGCAAGCTGCTCGCGCAAGAGCACGAAGGCATCAAGTCCGATCTGACCTTGTTGGGCAAAGCGTTGTCCGGCGGTTTCTATCCCATCTCCGCGGTGTTGGCGAACAACGATGCGCTGGGCGTGTTGAAGCCGGGCACTCATGGCAGCACGTTCGGCGGCAATCCGCTGGCGAGCGCGATTGCTCGCGCGGCGCTACGAGTTCTGCACGAAGAAGGCATGATCGAGAACGCGCGAGTGCAGGGCGAATATTTCATTAATCAGCTGCGCTCGATTCGCAGTGATTTGATTCACGAAGTACGCGGTCGCGGTTTGATGGTGGCCATCGAGCTGCATCCGCATGCCGGCGGCGCTTACAAATATTGCGAGCGTCTGCGCGATCTGGGATTGCTTGCCAAAGATACGCACGTCGACACGCTGCGCCTCGCGCCGCCGTTGCCGATCCAACGTGCCGAGCTGGACTTCGCCGTCGAAGCGCTGGCGAAGGTTTTTAAATAACTAGTCTTTCTGCGGCGTTGCCCCAAGGTTCATCCTCGGGGCACCGCTTGCGCAGGTGCTAGCCGCTGACCAAAGTGGGGTGCGTGAGGCGCAGGGAACATGCGCCAATAGGCACCCCGGCTATCTCGTCCGGGATCCCTCTCGGAGTCAGCATGGATCACAGCGCCCAGGCCTCGGCGGTTGCACCCGAATTCGTCGGCGGCCGTAGTCAAACAACTTCGCAAACGACCCAGCAAACAGCTCTCACGCGGGCTGGCGCGTTGCGACTCGATGCTATCGATCTGTTGCGCGGTCTGGTGATCGTGCTGATGGTGCTGGATCACGTGCGCGATTTCCTGCACGCGCCGGCCTTTGTCTTCAGCCCGACCGACCTGACTCAAACCAATCCTCTGCTGTTCATGACTCGCTGGGTGACGCACCTGTGCGCGCCGACATTTGTGTTTCTGGCCGGCGTGTCGATCTTCATGCAACGAGCCAATGGCAAGTCGCCGGCCGAACTCAGCACGTTCCTGCTGACCCGCGGTCTGTGGCTGATCGTGCTGGAGTTCACGCTGGTGGGCTTCGGCTTCAATTGGGGCCCGCCGATGGCGTTCATGCAGGTGATTTGGGCTATCGGTGCCAGCATGGTGCTGATGTCGCTGGTAGTGCGATTGCCGGCGAGCGCGGTGGGCGCGTTGGGTGTTGCTATCGTCGCCGGTCATCAATTAGTCGCGTCGCTGATCGATGTCTCGCAGCTCGGTGCTTGGACACAGGCTTGGTTCTTCACCATGCAGCCGGGGCCGACGTTGTTCTTACGCGGCTTCATTCCTTATCCCGTGATTCCGTGGTTCGGCGTGATGTGCTTGGGCTACGGCTTGGGGTTCGTGTTCCGTCGGCCAGCGGCAGAGCGGCGTCGCAGCGTGCTCCGGCTCGGTGTCAGTTTTCTGATGGCGTTCGTGATGCTACGAGCCATCAATGTCTACGGCGATCCTGCGCCCTGGTCGGTGCAGTCGAGCCCGATCATGACCTTGCTGTCGTTCATCAACGTGTCCAAGTATCCGCCGTCGTTGCTGTACGTGCTGGTGACGCTCGGCACGTCGATGCTGTTGTTGGTGGCGTTGGACAAGCTTTCAGGCCCGTTGCAAAAGGTGCTGCTCGCCTTTGGGCGTACGTCGTTGTTCACCTATGTGATGCACATTTATTTAGTGCATGGGCTGGCCTTGGTGATCGGCACGCTGGGTGGGGTGCAGGCGTCGTACTACTTCAACTTCTTGTCGCGCTTCGGCGGTGCTGTAACTGGCGAAGGCTTCGAGCTGCCCATCGTGTACGCGACCTGGCTGCTGACGTTGCTGTTGCTCTATCCGCTGGCGTCTTGGTTCGCGCGTGTGAAGCGTGAGCGTCGCGATTGGTGGCTTGGCTACATGTAGTTTCGGCGTCGGTTGGCGCCGACCGGCAGACAGTAACTTCTGAAGGAACTCGCAACGGCTCCGATCATTGATTTGCCACAGGCGCAATTCATCAGAGGAGTCGAGCATGCCTACTTCAAGCGGCCACACCACGGCCATCCGAGCCAAGAAAGTCATCGGCACGGCGGTGAAGGATCCCACCGGTAACAAGATCGGCGAGATCGAAGATGTGGTGTTGGATAAGACGTCCAACAACATCATGTTCGCCGCGGTCAGCTTTGGCGGTTTTCTCGGGATCAATGAGAAATATCATCCCATCCCATGGAACCTGCTGAAGTATGAGAAGGACGAGAGCGGCTACGTGGTCAATCTGACCAAGGAGCAGTTGCAGTCGGCACCGGCCGATTCGATCTCGGAATTGACCAAGGACGACGGCGTGTCTTATCGGAACCGGGCCTTCGAGTACTACCGTTCACCCCGCTACTGGGAATAAGTCTTCCCATTCGACTGACGCGCTGACGAGCGGCCCCTGCGGTGGGCCGCTCGTTTTATTTTGGACTCCCGAAATCCTGGCCCCATCCTGGCCCAACCCTGCACCAGTCCTGAGTGCGACGGACAAAAATACCTTGCAAATGGTATGAAAACGTCGATAGCATCGATGCCATGCTGCGCATTTCTGCGCGGCCGGAGAGTCCGTTGCCTCACCCTATTTTCCAGCAGACCGAGTTCGACTCGCGCCTGGCGCAAACCCGTGCCGTAATGTCGAGTCGTGGACTCGATCTGCTAATTCTCACCGACCCCTGCAACATCTATTACCTGTGCGGCTACGACGGCTGGTCGTTCTACATGCCGCAGGTCCTGCTGGTGCCCGTGGCCGGTTCGCCCGTGTGGGTCGGACGGCGCATGGACGCTCACGGGGTGCGGCTCACCTCGTGCCTGGCGGCGGAGGACGTGGTCGGCTATCCCGAACACTTGATCCAGAACGAAGTCGAGACGCCGTTCGGCTTCATCGCTCAGACCATTGCCGAACGCGGCTGGCAGGCCAAGCGCGTCGGTATCGAGAAGCAGGGCTACTATTTCTCAGTGGCGAGCTTCGAGACCCTGGTCGAGGAGCTGCCCGGGTCGGAACTCATCGACGCGTCGTATCTGGTCAATCGGGTGCGCTTCATCAAGTCGCCGCAAGAGATCGGCGTGATGCGGCAGGCCGCTCGGTTGTTGGAGGCAGCGATGACTGCCGCGGTCGATGTGATTCGTCCTGGCATGCGTGAATGCGACGTTGTCGCCAAGATTTGCGAGGCGCAGATCGGCGGCGTGCCGGATGTCGGCGGCGTGTATTGCAGCACCCCGTCACTCGTTATGTCCGGTGCACGAGCCGACACGCCGCATCTACCTTGGACGGACGAACGCTTGGCGGCGCAAACCACCGTCAATCTCGAACTCATGGGCAATCGCTTGCGCTATCAAGTGCCGATGGGTCGCACGGTGGTCATCGGCGAACCGGCGCCGGTCATGTTGCGGTTGGAGTCGGTGGCGCTGGAGGTCATCGACAACATCCTTGCGTTCGTCAAACCCGGCATGATCTGCAGCGATGTGAGCGACGAAACTCAGCGCATCCTGCGTCGTCATGGCATCGCCAAGGAATCTCGCTGCGGCTATTCCATCGGTATTGCCTTTCCTCCTACCGGCGGCGAACTCACCGCGAGCTTGCGTGCTGGCGACACTACGGTGCTCAAGCCTGGCGCCGTCATCCACTTCCTGCCGGCGATCTGGGCCGATGGCGGCAGCATCGTCATCAGCGAGCCGCTGCTGGTGACCGAGAGCGGCGTCGAATGCTTGGCCAACGTACCGCGCCGACTGTTCTACTGCTGACAATCATTCTCGGCCACCCCCGCCGATGAATACGTATGCAGCCTGTCGAGTGTGACGGGCTGCTGCGGTTACTCTGAGCGCGTTATAAAAACGGCTCGAGATCGGGGGATCCTAGTCGATGTCAGTTCCGCCCTGGTGGCGCGGCGGTGTGATCTATGAGATCTATCCGCGCAGCTTCGTCGACAGCAATGGCGATGGCGTGGGCGATTTGCCCGGCATCGTGCAGCGGCTGGACTACGTCGCCGAACTCGGCGTCGATGCGATCTGGATTGCGCCGTTCTTTCGCTCACCCATGGCCGACTTCGGCTATGACGTCGCCGACTATCGCGCGGTCGATCCGTTGTTCGGCAGCATGGCGGACTTCGATCGGCTACTGGCACGAGCCCATCAGCTCGGCCTGAAAGTCATGATCGATCAGGTGCTCAGCCACACCTCAATCGAACACGAGTGGTTTCGTGAAAGTCGCCAGAGTCGCGACAATCCCAAAGCAGATTGGTATGTGTGGGCCGAGCCCAAGCCTGATGGCTCGCCACCCAACAATTGGTTGTCCATTTTCGGCGGCGTGGCGTGGCGCTGGGAGCCGCGGCGGCGCCAGTACTATTTACACAACTTCCTGTCGTCCCAGCCCGATCTGAATTTTCATCAGCCCGAGCTGCGGCGCGCGGTGTTGGACAACGTGCGCTTCTGGCTCGACAAAGGCGTGGATGGGCTGCGGCTGGACGCCATCAACTTTTGTTTTCACGATCAGGCGCTGCGTGACAATCCGCCCAAGCCGATGTCGGAACGCACCACTCGCGGCTTCAGTCCGGAGAATCCGTACGCTTATCAATATCATCGTTACGACAACACGCAGCCCGAGAATCTGCAATTCCTGACCGAGCTGCGGGCTTTGCTGGATGAATATCCGCAGACGGCGTCGCTGGCGGAAATTTCTTCAGAAGATTCGATTGCCACCACTGCCGAGTACACCACCGGCAATCGTTTACACATGGGGTATAGCTTCGAACTGTTGTCCGAGGAATATTCGGCCGGGCACATTCGCAAGGTGGTCGAAGGGTTCGAGGCCAAGCTCTCTGAAGGTTGGCCGTGCTGGGCGTTCTCGAATCATGACGTTCGGCGTGTAGTCACTCGCTGGGGCGGCTCAAACGCTTCACCGCATCTAGCCAATCAGCTGGTCGCCTTGCTGTGCTCGTTGCGTGGCTCGGTTTGTATGTATCAGGGCGAAGAGCTGGGCCTGCACGAAGCCGCTGTGCCGTTCGAGTCGCTACGCGATCCTTATGGCATCGCGTTCTGGCCGAACTTCAAAGGTCGCGACGGTTGTCGCACGCCCATGCCGTGGAATAACAGCGAATATGCGGGTTTCAGCACCGCTCGGCCGTGGTTGCCAGTCGCAGCGGAACATCGCGCCGTGAATGTCGAGAGTCAGCTGACGGATCGGCATTCGGTGCTCAGTAACACTCGCGCATTCTTGCAATGGCGCAAGCGACATCCGGCGCTGCGTTGGGGCGATATCAAGTTCGTCGACGTGCCGGAGCCGCTGTTGGCGTTCACTCGTTGCAGCGGCGACTCGCGCCTCTTCGCGATATTCAACTTGTCCCCGGACACGCTGCAGGCAGTGGTGAACTTGCCGGCAGGAATGCAACAGCTGGACAGCGCCGGCGTCGTGTCGGGCGAACTGCATGATGGTCGGCTGACTCTTCCGGGGCATGCCGTGGTGTTCGCTACGTACGAGGTTCCTTCATGAATACGTATGCATAGCGTTGTCCCAGCCGCAGTCACGGTCCTACGATGGCCGAAAATGATCACAGTTGCCGGCGCGCCGGCAAACACATGGGGGATAGTCAGATGAACGCGATGAGTAATCGGCGACTGGCGCGCACGATCGCGCGCATTTTAGGGAACGCCGCAGCTGTGACGCTGGCGTGCGCGACGGCCGCTCAGGCCGCCGAACAACAAAGTCCATCCAGCAGCAGTGACTTGGAAACTGTGGTCGTCACCGGCATTCGCGCCGGCATCGAGGCGGCCGCCGAACTCAAGCGGGATTCCAACAGCATCGTCGAGGCGATCTCGGCGGAAGACATCGGCAAGCTACCCGATACCAGCATCGCCGATTCGCTATCACGCTTGCCCGGTCTGACTTCGCAGCGAGCAGAAGGCCGCGCGTCTGCAATCAGTTTGCGCGGCACGGATCCGGGTTTCACCACGGCGCTGCTGAATGGTCGTGAGCAAGTGAGCACCGGCGACAATCGCAGCATCGAGTTCGATCAATATCCTTCGGAACTGTTGAGTTCAGTGCTGGTGTACAAGACGCCGGACGCACAGTTAGTCGGGCAGGGTCTGGCCGGCACCATCGACCTGCGTACCACGCGCCCGCTCGACTTGAATCGTCGCGCCATCGTGATGAACGTGCGCGGTGAAATGAATTCGCAGGATGACATGGGAGCGGACTCCGACGAGAAGGGCTACCGCGCCAGCTTCTCTTACATCGATCAGTTTCTGGACAACACCCTCGGCGTGACTTTCGGGTTCGCACATCTCGAGTCGCCGTTGGCCATCGAAGGTGCCGGCAGCTACGAGCCTTGGCATCCGAACACACTCGCCAGCGACGCATTCAACTATCACCCCGAAGTGCCCGAAGGTGTGTATGTCACCAACGGCATGAAGATTCGCGCCGACATGGGCGAGAACCGTCGCGATGGTGCCATGGCGGCGATTCAATGGCGGCCGAGCGATCATTACGAGACAGTGCTGGATCTGTACTACACCAAGCGCAAGCAGACCGACAATGCGCGCAGCTTGGAAGTGAACTTGGGTAACTATCCGATTGCCGGCACCGGCTTTGCCAACGCCATCATCGAGAACAACACCGTCATCGGCGGCAATCTGCTGAACCGAGTGCCGTTGGCGCGCAACTTTCTGTTTAAGACCGAGGATGAGATTTTCGCAACCGGTTGGAACAACCAATTCTTTGCCGGCCAATGGACCTTCAGCGCTGACCTGAGCTACTCCAAGGCCGAGCGCGACGAAGAGCAATACGAAACCAACGCCCAATACGTGGCCGGTGGCACGTCCAACATTTCAGATTCGGGATTCTTCCGCTTGTCGCGCCATGACATGCCGACACTGAATTTCAATCTGAACTATGCCGATCCGAATAGCGTGCGGCTCGGCCCGACCATCTATGGCGCCGGCTACAGCAAGATCCCGCACATCGAGGATGAGCTGAAGTCGGGTCGTATCGACGTGGTGCGCGAGCTGGATGGCTGGTTGTCCAAGGTTGCCGTCGGTGCCAACTATTCGGATCGCACCAAAGACAAAGTGCAGCCGGAAGGCAATCTATCCACGCGCAACAATGCTTACTACATCGTTGGCGGTGAGCATTTGTTGTCGCCGACCAATCTGGGCTACGCCAATGCCAATCGCACGTTGGCGTGGGATGTGTTGGGTGTGCTGGGGGCTTACTACAACCCCATCGTGTATGGCACGCCGGATCAACCGGGCTTCGCTTATTTGGTCGGCAAGAATTGGTCGGTCAACGAAAAAGTCACCACCGGCTACGTGAAGGGCGATCTGGACTACGAGTTGTCCTCGAATCTGACTTTACGCGGCAACATCGGGGTGCAAGTGGTGCAGACCGATCAAAGCTCCGATGCGCTTCGTTTGGAGAACGGCGCGCCCGTGCCTTATAGCGATGGCAAGGACTTCACCGATGTGCTGCCGGCCATCAATGTCGCATTCATGCTGCCGGCGGAGCAGGCGATTCGGGTTGGCGTCGCCAAGGAAATCGCGCGTGCTCGCATGGATCAACTCAAAGCTTCCAGCGAAATCGGTTATGACGCGGCCACCGGCTTGCCGGGCGGCTCCGGCGGCAATCCACGACTCAATCCGTGGCGCGCATATGCCTATGACGTTTCCTATGAGCGCTACTTCGGGCCGAATGCCTATGTGTCGCTGGCTGGCTTCTACAAGAAATTGAAGACCTACATCTACAGCCAGACCACGGCCGACTACGATTTCTCGGAGTTCCTGGCGAGCTTGCCAGCCGATTACTTCGACGGCCTGCCGCCGGGCGTGACTATTCCGACCACGGGTCGTTTCACCCAGCCGGTGAACGGCGAGGGCGGCAACCTGAAAGGTGTGGAATTGTCGGTGGCACTGACCGGGGAGCTGTTCACCGATGCGTTGAGTGGCTTCGGTACGCTGCTGAGCATTTCCAGAACCGAAAGCAGTATCAGTGTTCAGGATCCGCCGAACAATCAGTTCACCGGCGGCAATGGGCTGGGTACGATTCCGCTGCCGGGTCTGTCGAAGACGGTGTGGAATGCGACGGTGTACTACGAGAACGCCGGATTCTCGGCGCGCGTCGCGACTCGCTCACGTTCTGAGTACATCGGTGAAGTGACCAACTTCGCCAACGACCGCGCCTTCAAGTATGTGAAGGGCGATCAGATCACCGATGCTCAGCTCGGTTACGAGTTCGGCGCCGGTGCACTGGAAGGATTGTCCATTCTGCTGCAGGTCAATAACCTGACCAATGAACCGTACATTGCCTACTCGGTCACCGAGACTCGGCAGCAGGACTACCAGCAGTACGGTAGACAGTATTTGCTCGGCATCAATTATCGGCTCTGACAACATGCGATTACAGTTGACGTTCCTATGCGCGATGCTGAGTTGGTGGGGTGGGTCGAGTGTGGAGGCGCAGGATGCCGGCGCCTTCCGCGCTCGGCTGCCGCAAGATGAAGTCATCTATTTTTTGTTGCCGGATCGGTTCGAGAACGGCGATCCGCGCAACGATCGCGGCGGCCTCAAGGGCGACAAGTTCAAAACCGGTTTCGATCCCAGCCACAAAGGGTTCTATCACGGTGGCGATCTACGCGGCCTGATCTCGCGGCTCGACTACATTGAAGGGTTGGGCGCCACTGCCATCTGGCTCGGGCCCATTTACAAGAACAAGCCGGTGCAAGGCGCGCCCGGTCAGGAGTCCGCCGGCTATCACGGTTACTGGATCACCGATTTCACGCGCGTCGACGATCACTTCGGCACCCAAAAGGAAATGAAGGAGTTCGTCGATGCCGCGCACGCGCGGGGCATCAAGGTTTATCTGGACATCATCACCAACCACACAGCGGATGTGATTTCGTATCGCGAGTGTCCAGGCACCGAATGCCCTTATCGCTCACGTGCCGACTATCCCGAGAAAGCGTACGAACCGTTGGTGTCGCCCGCCGAAGCCAAGGTGAAAGTGCCAGCGTGGCTGAACGACCCGGTCTGGTATCACAACCGCGGCAATACCACGTTCCGTGGTGAGAGCAGCATCATGGGAGACTTCGCGGGTCTCGACGATGTCATGACCGAGCATCCGCGCGTGGTGCAGGGATTCATCGAGATCTTCGGCAAGTGGATCGAGGACTTCGGTGTCGACGGCTTCCGCATCGACACGGCTCGGCATGTGAACCCGGAGTTCTGGCAGGCATTCTCGCCGGCGATGTTGGATAAGGCGCGGGCGCGGGGCATTCCTAACTTTCATATCTTTGGCGAAGTGTTCACCGAGACCATCGATGTGGCGCCGTTGGCTGTGCATACGCGGGTCGATCGATTGCCCGCAGTCTTGGACTTCGCATTCCGCGCGGGCGTGGTCGAGACTCTGACCAAAGGCGCGGGGCCGGACAAGCTGACGACCTTGTTCCAAGGCGATGCTCTTTACGAAGGCGGCGCACCGACTGGGCTGCAACTGCCGACCTTCATCAGCAATCACGACGTTGGCCGCTTCGCGCATTTCGCACGCAAGAATCTGCCCGGCGCCAGCGACGCGGAACTGTTGCAACGGACGCTGTTGGCGCACGCGATGATGTTCACCTTGCGTGGCGTGCCAGTCATCTATTCGGGCGACGAGCAAGGCTTTACGGGCGACGGCAACGATCAAGATTCACGCGAAGATATGTTCCCCAGCAAGGTCGCCGTCTACAACGACAACGTGTTGTTGGGAACCAAGGCAACCACGGCGGAGAGCAACTTCAATCGTAGCCATCCGCTGTATGTGGCGATTGCCGAGATGGCGGCACTTCGCAAGGAACATCCGGCGCTGCGTCGGGGCCAGCAGATCGTTCGTAACTACGACGAGAAGCCCGGCTTGTTCGCCGTGTCTCGTATCGATCCGCAGACCCAGCGCGAGATCGTGATCGCCTTCAATACTTCCACCGAGCGGTTGCAGGCCAATGTGGAGATTGACTCACGCTGGCGCGCCTTCCGTTCGCTGAAGGGCACGTGTGCTCCGACGCCCAGAGTGCCGGGCAGCTATAGCGTGACGCTGGAGCCCTTGAGTTACGTGGTGTGCGCGGCGCAGGATGGGACATGAGCCGCACGCAAAAGCCGACGCTGTCGTTCTGGCAAATCTGGAACATGTGTTTCGGTTTTCTGGGCATTCAGTTCGGCTTTGCACTCCAGAACGCCAATGTGAGCCGCATTTTCCAGACCCTGGGCGCGGAGCTGGAGCAAATCCCGATGCTGTGGGTGGCGGCACCGCTGACCGGGCTGATCGTGCAGCCCATCGTCGGCTATTTCTCTGACCGTACCTGGACGCGGCTCGGCCGCCGGCGGCCGTATTTTTTCTTCGGCGCCATCGCGGCCAGCGTGGCGCTGTTGTTCATGCCGAATTCGCCGACGCTGTGGATTGCGGCCGGCCTGCTGTGGTTGCTGGATGCATCCATCAATGTATCCATGGAACCGTTTCGCGCCTACGTGGGCGATCAGCTGCCGCCGAAGCAACGGCCCGCGGGCTATGCCATGCAGAGTTTTTTCATCGGCGTGAGTTCGGTGATTGCCAGCATGTTGCCTTGGATACTGACGCGGCTGGGCGTGGACAACACCGCGCCGTCGGGCGAGATTCCGGACACCGTCAAATATTCGTTTTATTTCGGCGGCGCCATGCTGCTCGGTGCAGTGAGTTGGACAGTCTTCAGTACGCGGGAATATCCACCGGAACAGCTGGCCAACTTCGATGACGCAGGCGTCGTGCACCAGAAGCCACTCGATGTGGGCAGAGCGCAGCGTGACGGAGCGGTGTGGCTCGGCGGCGGCGTGGTGGGGCTGTTAGCCATCTTCCTGTTGAAGTTGGAGCCGCAGCTGTATCTGCTTGCGGGCGGCCTCACGGTGTATGGAGTGGCGCTGCTGGTGCTCAGCAATTCGCGATCCAGCAACATGTTCACCACCATCATGAGCGACGTGCACGACATGCCCGAAGCCATGCGCCGACTGGCGGTCGTGCAATTCTTTTCCTGGTTCGCGTTGTTTGCCATGTGGATCTACACCACCGCCGCAGTCACTCAGGTGCATTTCGGCACTACCGACGTGGGCTCGGCTGCATACAACGAAGGCGCGAACTGGGTCGGCGTGTTGTTCGCGGCTTATAACGGTTTCGCGGCGCTGGCTGCCATCGTGATTCCGTTCATGGTGCGCCGTTGGGGTTTGCGGGTGAGCCACATGATCAATGTCTGGCTCGGCGCTGCGGGCTTGTTGGCGTTTCTAGCGATTCGCGATCCGCAATGGTTGCTGGTCGCGATGATCGGCGTGGGCTTTGCGTGGGCCTCGATTCTGTCGCTGCCCTATGCGTTGCTATCCGATAATTTGCCCGCCGCCAAGATGGGCGTGTACATGGGCATTTTTAATTTTTTCATTGTGATTCCGCAGTTGCTGGCGGCCAGCGTATTGGGTTTTTTACTGCGGACTTTCATGGGCGGCGCGCCGGTGTACGCGCTGGCCGTGGGCGGTGCCAGCCTGTTGTTGGCTGGCTTCGCCGTGCTACGAGTGCGTGAACCGGAGCGAGCAGCGGGAGTGCCGCTCGCTTCCGCACCGTCGTAGCTGAGTCATCAGCCGAAGGTCAGCTTGCCCTTCATCACCGACCAGTGGCCGGGGAACGAACAGAAAAAGGTGTAATCGCCGCCTTTTTTCAGCTTCGACACCGGGAAGGTCACGCTGTCGGACTGGCCGCCGCCGATCACCTTGGTGTGCGCGATCACGCGTGCATCGTCCTTCGGCACATAGTTATTGGGCAGACCGGCCGACATGCCGGCAGTGGCCACGGCCTGGAACACCGAGGTCTCGGTCAACACCCAATTGTGGCCCATGGCCTGCGCCGGCAGCTTGCCGGAGTGCTTCAAAGTCAGCTTCACTTCGGTGCAATCGGCCGCCACCGCCAAGGTCGGATGGTTGAACTGCATGGCGTCGTTGCCTTCGATGCTCAGCTCGCAAGTCTTGGCGTAGGTGAGCGGCGCGAAGACGCTCAGGGCGCCGAGCAGAACAGTGGACGCAAGAATTTTTGAGATTGTCATCGGATTACCTGCTGAAGCGGTTAGAGTTCGCGGGGACGGATTGTCGGGCGCGGCCGGCGCGCTTTCAAGCTCCCGGCGGCCCACTCGTGGAACTACCGGGGCATTGAAACGTCCCTACTGGATGAAATCGGATTCCCACCCCTGGCTGTTCGGCGCATGACTGATTTGTGGATGTCCGGCGGCCCGAGGTTCGGGGTTCGCGCTACCGGCTTACTGGCGATGTCGCTGTTCTGCGCCGCGACTGCACTCGCTGACCGCGTCACTGTCACTGTCAACGGCTTGGACGAAGCCATTCTCGAATCGGCGCGCGCCAATCTCGAGATCAAGCAATACGAAGAACGCGATGTGTCGGCGGCCGAAGCGCGGCGGCTATTCGATCGCGGCAAGGAGCAGTTGGCGCGCTCGTTGGAGCCTTTCGGCTACTACAACCCGAGCGTCGAAGCGCGCCTGGAACGGCCCGAACCCGGGAAGTTCCACGCCATTTACGACGTGAAGCGCGGCGATCCCGTCATCGTTCAGGCTGCGAGCATCGAAGTGACCCCGGAAGCGCGCGAGCTCGAGCCGGTCAAGTTGGCACTGTCGCGCTTCGAACCCAAGAATGGCGAGCGTCTGGATCACGGCGCTTACGAGCGCAGCAAGCAACAGATCGCCGCGGCTTTGGCCAACGATGGTTACTTAACTGCGCAACTGGTGCGCCATAAAGTGTCGGTGGTCCGCAGCGCCAATACCGCGGATATCGATCTGGCCTGGGACGCTGGCCCGCGCCACCGACTCGGCGAATTGCGCTTCTCCCAATCGCAGTTCCCCGACCGATTCCTGCAAAAGTACAAGCCGTGGAAGGACGGCGAGTACTACTCCGCGGACAAATTGTTGTCGCTGCAGCAGGCGCTGGTCGATGCAGACTATTTCACATCGGTGGCGGTGGCGCCGGATATGGAAAAGGCAGCCGACGGGGTGGTGCCCATCGATGTGATGTTGATCCCGGCCAAGCGCACCGTATACACCGCCAACCTGTATTTCAGCACCGACTCCGGTCCCGGTACCAAGCTGGGCGTGCAGCGTCGTTGGTTGAATCAGCAAGGCCACAAGCTGGGCGGCGAGATCGAATATTCCTCGCGCCTGCAGGAAATCAGTACCAAGTATCAGATTCCCAAGCCCGGCCTGCCCAATCGTAACTACACCATCGGTGCGGGTTATCGCGACGAAGAGACCGACTCCAGCCGCTCACGCATGGCGCGACTCGCTGCCAATGAAGTCACGGATCGTTGGAAAGGCTTCACGCGCACGCTGGGCATGCAGTACTTGAATGGCGATTTCGAGATCGCCGATCAACAAGGCTCCACCAGCTTGCTCTATGCCGAAGGTTTGCTGACGCGCAAGCAAGCCAACGATCGTAACTTTCCCTCGTCCGGCTACTCGCTGTTGTACGGCCTGCGCTTTGCGTACGAGTCGTTGTTGTCGGATACCAGCTTCACTCAGCTGCGTGCCGAAGGTAAGTGGCTCAAGAAAGTCGGTGACGATGGTCGCGTGCTAGTACGCGCCGCGCTCGGCGCCATGCTGGTCGATGACTTCAATGCCCTGCCGCCCGAACTGCGCTTCTTCGCCGGTGGCGACCGATCCGTTCGCGGCTTCGATTATCAACAGATCGGCGAGACCAACGACACCGGCGGCGTCATCGGCGGCGAGTATTTGGTGGTGGGCAGTGCCGAGTACGAACATTTCTTCCTGCCCAACTGGGGCGCGGCGGTGTTCGTGGATGCCGGCGACGCTTTCAAATCCAGCTTCGCCGCCAACGTCGGTGCGGGCATCGGCGTGCGCTGGAAATCACCCATCGGCCTGGTGCGCGTCGACATCGCGC
>NZ_JAEUPY010000599.1 GCF_016790065.1 Steroidobacter sp. | reverse complement strand
ATCGCCGCCCGCAACCTGGTGCTGGTCACCAAGCCGCAAGACATCGAAGCTGAGCATGCGGCCGTGGTCCAGGCCCATCAGGATGTGACTTCGTTGCTCGAACAACTCGAGCGGACGGCAACTCACCAGTCCGGCACGGACGAGACGCGCACTCTGATCAGCAACATCAAGCGGGTCGAGAGCCAGTACGGTCCGGTGGCGCTGAACATCGTGCAGCTGGCGATGGATCCGGCGACTCGCGCGTTGGCCATCCAGAAAATGAATGAGCAGTGCCGGCCGTTGTTGGCGGCGTTGATTCGCTCGACCGATGAGTTCGCCGACTACACCAAGCGGCGCGGTATCGAGTTGACCAAAGACTCGCAGGCCGAGTACGCCAGCCAGAAACAGCAGTTGCTGGCGATTTGTATCGTGGCGTTCCTGGTCGCGACTGCGCTCGGTACCCTGATCGTTCACAAACTGACGCGTGCCTTGGGTGCCGAACCCAACGATTTGCGCGTCGCTGCGGAGCGCGTTGCTAGCGGCGATTTGAGCCCGCTGACCGATGGTCGGTCAGTTGCCAATGACGGCAGCTTGATGGCTTCGTTGTCGGCGATGCAGGCCAGCCTGGCGAACATCGTCGGCGAAGTGCGCAGCGCCTCTGACGCTATCGCCGTCGAGTCCGAGCGTATCGCATCGGGCAACGCGAAGATCAGCGAGCGGACCGACCAGCAGGCTTCGGCGCTTCAGCAGACGTCGGCGACGATGTCACAGCTGGGCACGACCGTGGAGCGCAACAGTCAGAGCGCGCAGCAGGCTCGCGAGTTGGCCTCGAATGCTTCGTCCATCGCGAGTAAAGGCTCGGCGGTGATGACCGAAGTCGTGGCGACCATGCAAGACATCAACGCCGGTTCGAACAAGATCGGCGAGATCGTCGGCGTGATCGACAGCATCGCATTCCAAACCAACATGCTCGCGCTCAACGGTGCCGTCGAAGCGGCTCGTGCGGGAGAGCATGGCCTGGGCTTCGCAGTGGTCGCTGGAGAAGTGCGCAGTCTCGCGAAACGTAGCGCTGCGGCGGCCAACGAAATCAAAGCGCTGATCGCCGAGAGCACGACGCGAGTGGAGCGCGGCTCCGAGATGGTCGATCGCGCCGGTCACACCATGGCCGAAATTCTCGAAGCCATCCGCGATGTGAACAACATCATGGGCGAGATCAGTGCGGCGAGCATCGAACAAAGCACTGGCATCGTGCAGGTTGGCAGCGCCGTGACGCAGATGGATCGTAGTACGCGCCAGAACGCGTCGATCGTGGAGCAGAGCGCTGCTGCTGCCGAAGCGTTGAGCGATCGCGCTCAGAGACTGGTCGGAACGGTGGGGGTGTTCAAGCTCGCCAGCTGAAAATCGTTGCCCCGTCGTCCGTCCGCCTATACACTTAATTTCGAAAATAATACCGACCAGACGGTCAGTGGCGCCCGTCGGCTCGATAATTTCGAAGTTTAGTGGGTTGGGAGGGCGGACGATGTTGGCAGAGATCCTGTTGGGGTTGGCGTCGGCAGCTTCGGCACCGGCGGCGACATGCGCCTCCGCGCAGCAGAGCACCGAGGTGCGGGCTTTCTATGCGTCGCTGCCGAGTGCGCCTCCGTTAGTAGCCCGCCGGCACATGAATCTGCCCGAAGAGATCGTGTCGTCCGGTCTGTCTGCCGAGCATGCGACCGGCGTTTCCGGTCAGCACTTCAATGCGGTGTGGCAGTCGGTCTCCGAGTGGCCCTACGGCTTTTTCATCCTGGATCAGAAGGGCTGGATCATGAAGTTCCAGGCCCCGGTGCCGCCGTTGTTGGGCAACGAGCGCAAAGACGCGTTCACCGATGTGAAAGCGCCCGGAGAGAACGGCCTGATCAGTCATTTCCGGCCGGATCTGGTGACCTCGATTCATGCTGTGGCCTTGCCCGGTGGCAAGGGGCGAGACGGTAAGCAGCGTGAGGGCATGACTCGCGCGGTGATCTTCTACGACGCCAGCCGCGAATCGGTGTTCGGCATTTACGCCAGCCTGGCCGGTGAAGCGTTGCCGGCGGAAGCGATTCCAGCATTCGACAAAACGATGGCGCTCATGCGAGCGCTGCCCCAGGTGTGTTCACGATAAGGGGCTTGCGATGAAATCGAACGTGCGCTGGTTCTGTTTTGTTGCCGCGTGCTTGGCTTTGTCATCGCAGTCGGCGTTCGGCGCCGAGTCCAAGGCCGCTGAAAGTATTCCCGCGCCGGAGGCTTGGGAGTATGTGCGCATGACGCCGGAGCAGCGTTCGGAGCTGCGCGTTCGTGTGCGAGCCCTGCCGAAAGAACAGCAGGACAAGCACAACGATGCGGTGTCGGCCGAAGTAAAGAAGTTGCCCACCTGGCTGTATGAATCTTTGAGCAACGAAATGGTTGCGATGGAGCACTGTAAGACCGGTGCGTATACCGGCCCGCTGCCGTTGCCGCCGAAACTGACGGCTTGGGAATACGTCAAGCGCGTCCCTCATCAGCGCTATCACTATCGTCTGCGAGCGCGTGCTTTGAGCCCGGCCGACCGAGCTGCTTACGAGCAGGATTTGGCGAAGGAGCTAGCGACGCTACCGCAGTGGTTGCAGGCATCGCTGGCGGAAGAGGCCAAACGTTACGACGATTATCTCGGCCTCGATCCGTGTGCGCGGGTCACTGCGAATGTTTCAGCGGGTACGCCCGTTCCGGCGGGCGCCGTCGAGATTTCCAAGTCGGTGCGTTGGGAGCTGACTTCGGCCAAGGGACGTCCGTATCGGATCCTGATTTCGCAGCCGGCGACACCGCCGCCGCCTGAAGGCTATCCGGTGCTTTATGTGCTGGATGCGAACTCGAACTTCGGCACTGTGACCGAGACACTGCGCATGCAAGGCCGACGTCCGGAGCGAACCGGGATTTCGGCGGCGCTAGTGGTCGGCATCGGTTATCCCACCGATGAACCGTTCGACATCGCTCGCCGCACGTTCGATTACCTCGTGCATTCGGCCGGCGCACGTTCGCCGAAGCATGGCGAGGGTGGCATGCTCAATCCGGACAGCGGCGGCGGCGCGCCTGACTTCCTGAGCTTCATCAACGATGAGTTGAAACCGGCGGTGGCACGCCGTTATGCCATCGACCAACAGCGGCAGACCTTGCTGGGACATTCCTTCGGCGGCTTCTTCACGCTGTACACGCTGTTCCAGCAACCGCAGTCGTTTCAGAACTACATCGCGTTGAGTCCGTCGGTGTGGTGGAACGATCGCTCGCTGTTCCAGGAACAGAAAAAATTCATTGCTGCTCGCAAGCCTACCGATGCGCCGATCAATCTGTTCGTGGCGGCGGGTAGCTTGGAAGAAACCGCGGCGATCAAGATGGTGACGGACAGCCGCGGGATCGCGACAGGCATGAAGGGCGTGGCTGGTGTCACCACTCAGTTCTTCCTGGTTGAAGGCGAAGATCACGGTTCCATCGTGCCCACCACTATCAGTCGGGCGCTGCGTTCGCGCCAGGGCGATGGATTCCAGAAGACGGCGGCAAAGAATTGATGTGTTAGGTCACCCGCGCGCGGCGCGCGGTGTGATTCCGAAGAGTCTTTTGAATGCGGTCGCGAAATTCGCCGCGCTCGAATAGCCGGCAATCGCGGCCGCTTCTTCCACGCTGATTCCTTGCTGGCTCAAGGCGACGCGCGCTCGTTGCAGACGACGCTGCCGCTGATATTCGAAGATGGTGAAACCCTTCTCGCGCCGGAACAGCTGTTGCAGGCTGGTGGGATTGCTGCCCACGTGCGCAGCGATGGCTTGTAAAGACCATTCATCGGCCGCGCCACTGTCCAGCAATTCCTGAAGCTGTCGAAGTTGTCGCTGCGCGCGCGGATTGAGTCCTCTCGGTTCCGCCGCAGCGGCATCGGCATGCGCAATCAGGCTCAGTGCTTCGACGATGATGTCCAGACAGCGCGACTGGATGAATATTTCCTGTAAGGCCGGCAGCAACGGCGGTGGTTGCAATACTTGCTGTACGGCCAGCATGGCCTGCGGCGACGGCAGCCACGAGCGCTCGGACATGTGTTCGTTGGCGAACGTTGCGAGGCGCGCGTGCTCGTTCAGCATCCCGAAGCCCGCTTGTTCCAGCCATTGCGGTTTCAGCGTGATCGAGATCTTGCATTCCTCACGGCCGCGTCGCCAATCACGTGAAAAGGTATCCGGTTCCGCCAGCGCGACTAGCGCGGCCTGGTTGTGGCGCGTGGCATTGGCTTGTGGACCGAGGTGATAACGCCGCCGCCCATAGGCGACTTCAGTCGAGCCGGCCGCGAGCAAACTCAGCTTGATGCCCGGCTGTTGTAGCACCTGACTGTGCAGCGATTGCAGATCGCGGCCTTGCGCACGATGCAGAATGAGTCCGGGCTGCAACGCTCGCATATCGTAGAGGCGGCCGGCCAGCAACGGTTCGTCGTCGCCGATGGCCTGGCTGAAACGGAAGTCGCCGCCCACCAGCTCCAGGCCTCGCGCCAGGTGCTTGTGAACGAACACTTGCTCGGCGGCTGCCAGCGGCGATGCTGTGTCCGGTAAAGGTTTTATTGGCTCGCTCAAAGGTAGTCCCGGCTTCGGCCTGAAATACTCGTGGCCGAACGAATGTACCCAGTCCCCACGCTCGTCGTGGCGCTCCTGCCGTGTTGTTGTCGCTCAACGATAGCATGCGTGTGGACTGGCCGGGAGGGGCCGCGCGGCGGCCGTTCGAAGCATGCTTGGGGAGAACATAATGAAACTGCGCTTACCAGCGATTACGGCTTTGACTGGCGGTCTGACCTTGCTCGCTGCGGGGCTGGCACAAGCTGCCGAGACCAACACCGATCTGTCGGTGGTGGAAGAGATCACCGTGACCGGCACCAATATTCGTGGCGTCGAGCTCGTCGGCAACGCCGTACAAGTCATCGGGCCGGAGGAGGTGCTGGCCAGCGGCAAGGCGACCCTGTCGGATTTCTTGCGCGAGTTGCCGGCGAATTTCGCAGGCGGCGTGGCCACAGCGGACAACGTGCAAGGCTCTCAAGACGCCAGTTCGGCAGGCTCGAATCTGACTGGCGGCCAGGGCGTGAATCTGCGCGGCCTCGGTGCCTTGTCGACGTTGGTGCTGGTGAATGGTCGTCGTGTCGCATCGGCCGGCCAGTTCGGCGACTTCGTTGACCTGTCGAACGTGCCGCTCGCTGCCATCGAGCGCATCGAAGTGCTGCTCGATGGTGCATCGGCGGTGTACGGCTCGGACGCGGTGGGTGGCGTGGTCAACGTGATCCTGAAGCGTCGTGACGACGGCTTCAACAGCAGCGTGCGTTTGGGCACGATGACCCAAGGCGGCGGCACGCAAACCCAAGTGAGTCAGACCTGGGGCACGAGCTGGGAGCGTGGTGGTGTGCTGCTCGGCTATGAGTTCAACGATCAGCAGCGCGTGCGCTCGTCCGACCGAGATGTTTATAACGGCGGTGACTTCAGCGATCGCGGCGGTGTGAACTGGCGGCGAGCCAGTGCTCGCGCGGGCACCGCAGCCAATCTTTTCTCTAGCGGCGCGGCGGGCAATGGCACCGTGGCTTACAGCGTTCCTGGTGGCGCCGGTACCGGATTGACTGTTGGCAGTCTCGTGCCTGCCAGCGGCGGTGTCGGCAACACCTACAATCCGTGGGGCAACCTCGACATCCTGCCGGAGATGCGCCGGCATAGCGTGTTCGCATCCTTCGAGCATTCGCTCACCGACAGCGTGCAGTTGTACGGCGATGCGCGCTTCACCCAACGTAAAGGCGATTACAACTTGGGCTACGCCGTGCTGTACGGCACGTTGCCATCGACCAACCCGTATTACATTCCTGGCATTACTAACAACTTCGGCGTGGTGCTCGACGATGTCGGTCTGAAGCGCGAAGTTGGAGTGGATAGCTACGCTGCCAACTTCGGTGCTCTGTTCGATCTGGCAGGCGATTGGCGTGCGGAAGCCAATGTTTCCTGGAGTCAGGAGGATCAGAACCGTCGCGGCAATGCGCTTCGTAACGGCAACATCTATGACTTCGTGGCCAGCGGCACCAGCCTGGTCAATGCGCCGACCTCGACGGACTGTGCGCTGTCCGGCCTCAACAGCACCAACATCGCATCTGTCGCGGGCGGTGGCACAGCAGCTCAGCGGTACTGCGCGGCGTTGAACTACGTTCCGTTCAATCCTTATTCCACCGAGCCCGTGTCCGCGGCAGTGCTCGACCAGATCATCGGTTACGAAGATGTGAACTTCAAATCTTGGCTGGCGCAAGCCAGCTTCAAGGTGGACGGCAGCGTGTTGGATTTGCCCGGCGGCGCTTTGCAATTGGCCACTGGCTTGGATTACCGCAAGGAGCACATGAGCGGCGAGCTGGACTTCAACTGGCGCAGCATCACGGACTCGCATGTTCCCTACGGCGCGACCGAGCGTGATGTGACATCGGCGTTCGTCGAAGCGGCCGTGCCCATCGTCGGTGCCGGCAATGCGATGTCGTGGGTGCGCGAGTTGAGCTTGTCGCTCGCGGCTCGTCACGAACGGATCAGCGGACTCGGCAGCTACGAGACCACCAACCCCAAGTTCGGCGTGAACTTCAAACCCGTCGACTCGCTCACCTTGCGTGGCAGCTGGGGCACGTCCTTCCATGCGCCGCCGATGCGTTTCATGTACACCGGCATGCAGCCGGTTGGTGGCGGCAACGCGATCACCACACAACCGAGCTTTCGCACCGCGCCGTGTAACACGACCCTTGTGCCGCTCAACGGCATCGTCGGCACTCCCGGTGGCTCCGGTCAGTGTTCGTTCACCGCGATGGTCGTGAGCGGTGGCGCCGGCCCGGATCTGAAGCCCGAAGAGGCTGAGACTTGGACAGTGGGTTTCGATTTCGCGCCGACGGCGTTGCCGGGCCTGCGAGTCGGTGCCAGCTACTTCCATCTGTTGGTGGACGATCGCATCGTTCGTATCCAGGGTGGCACGCTGCCGAGCATTCTCGCTGAGCTGTTTGCCACCGGCACCACGCCGTACATTAACAGCCTGAGCGTCAATCCCGACATCAGCGAAGTGCAGGCACTGATGAACGATCCGCGCTATCTCGGCCAAAGCGGCGTTGGGCCGCTGCAGACCGCTGAGGACGTGGTGATGATCATCTATGCCACGCAGTCCAACCTCGCGACACTGAAGATGGATGGCGTCGACTTCAACGTTTCCTACTCGTTGCCGACCGAGCGTGCCGGCACGTTCGACTTCTTCGTGCGCGGCACGTCGCTGATGTCCTACGACATCAAGGGCACGCCCGCCAGCGGTTACGACGATCAACTGGGCAGCTACAGCTCGCTGGGCAATCCGGTGAAGTTGCGCACTCAGCAGGGGCTGTCGTGGAGCTACGGCGCGTTGCGTACCTCGTTGACCGTCAACTACGTCGATAGCTACCAATGCAAAGTCGGTTGCTACGTGGCTAGCGGTGCCAACGCCGCGCCGGTGTTGGCCACTACGCCGGTGAAGATCGATTCCTGGACTACGCTCGACTTGAATGTCAGCTATGACTTGGATCGCTTCGGCGGCGCGTTCAACGGTCTACGTGTCGGCCTGGCCGCCAGCAACGTCACCGACGAAGCGCCGCCGTTCGTCAATGGCGGCACCGCTGTCAACGATGCGATCGCCGATCCTTACGACGTTGCGAATGCCACCGTGGTGGGACGCGTCGTCGCTTTGACCTTTAACAAGCGCTGGTGAGTGTTCGATGAATAAACCGCAACGTCATGGTCTTGGATGGTTGTCACTGCTGTTCGTCCACGCTTGCATGGGGCTCGCCTCGGTGGCGAGCGCTGCAGACGAGGGGCCGCTGGCGCCGGCAGTCACATTCCCCAACACCGAGGAACGCGAGTTACGTTCCAGCACCGGCAAGGACTATCGGCTGTTCATCAGCACGCCTTCGCAAAAAGCGCCACCGGGTGGTTGGCCGGTGGTCTACGTGGTCGACGGCAATGCCTGGTTCTTCCCGGCAGCGATGCAAGCTCAGCTGCGCGGTCGCAATCCCCAGCATCACGGCACCTTGCCGGTAGTCGTGGTGGGGATCGGCTATCCGGGCGAACGTTTGCTCAACATGCAACGGCGGGTCTATGACATGACGCCACCTGCGCCGGTGCGGGAAGCGCCACCAGTGCCAGGTGGCAGGGAATGGCCAGCACCCGGCGGCGCGGATGAGTTCCTCGACTTTATCGAGAAGCAAGTGAAGCCGCTGGTCGAAGCCGAGTATCGCATCGACCGCAATCGGCAGACGCTGTTCGGTCATTCGCTCGGCGGCTTGT
>NZ_JAEUPY010000425.1 GCF_016790065.1 Steroidobacter sp. | reverse complement strand
TGGCGCGGCTGCCGACTTGGCGATACAGCGAGTGGGTGCCGATCGGCCGGGTGTTGTTGGGGGCAGTGGCGCCGACGCTCGGTCCGACGAAGTACACCGTCGTTGCCACCAGCACGACTTCAGCGTTGCGCTTGAACTGATAGCTGGTGCTGGCATTGGCATTGCCCGGCGAAGCCCCGGTGGCGGCGTGCAAGAGGCTGCCGCCTACTGCCGTTACCTGGAAGAACGCTTGGCCTTCGCAGCTGTAGGCCATCACCACGTCATTCGCTACGATGCTGCCGCCGCTGACTACCAGCGGATCCGTCGGGCTTGCCATGTTGGTTGTGACGATGGCGGGCTGAGCCTCGGGGCGAGGGCCGCGCAGTACCAATACGTCGCTGCCGGCCGCGGCACCTGTGATGCTGGCATCGAGCGTCGGTACCCAAGCGGATCCCGATGCGTTGTAACCGCGCACCGGCCCTTCGAGGAAATTCCATTGCAACGTGCCGGTACTGTTCAGTGCTGTGCTCACGTAATTGGGCTGACGCGAGCAACCACCGAAACCGGCGGAGCGGACTTGCCGTGAAATGGCTTCGAGTGCGAAGCGGCCGGTTTCCTGGACGCGCGACAGTTGGTCGTTGGATTCGTACGAAACGCGCGAGCTGGCGAAAATCGCCACCACGCCTGCGAGCAGCAATAAGCTGATGGCGATGGCAACCATCAGCTCGACCAAGCTGAAGCCCGCGGCGCTACGCATCCGAATGTGTCGAGGGAGTGGCTGCATGGTCAGATCTCGGAGCGCGTGCTGAATTCGCTGGAAATGTCGGTGTCGGTGACGGTGTCAGTGGTGCGTTTACCTTCCGAACGCTGTATCCAACGAATCGTCACAGTCACGATGTGCCGACCGCTGAGCGCTTGGGTGCGTACGATTCGCCCCGCGGCATTTTCGGCTCCGCCAGGCAGCGTCGTGTTGATGGTCTGCTGCCACGTGGTCAAATCGTTGAATGCCTGGCCCGCACCCGTGCCGGTGCCGTTGAAGTCAACGTCGTAGGCGCCGTTGCGAAACGCGATCGGGTTGGCGCGCATCCGGTCCAGGATGTCAGCTGCGAGAATGCTTGCCTGCGAGCGCACGTAAGCTTCTTGATTGCCGCGCAGAGTCGTCAGCTGCAGGGCTGCGACACCCAGCAGGCCCACGGAGATCAACACCACCGTGACCAGGATTTCGACCAGTGTGAAGCCGCGTTGAGCGGGGCGCGTGGAGAGGCTGCGCATTAGCAAGTGCCCTTCGAAGTGGTGATGCGCCCGGTCAGGCTGACATCGACCAGGCGTCGGCCGGTCGTAGCGCAGGCATTGGTATCGATGGGCGTCACCGTGAGGACGCGAGCAGTCGATGGGGTCGTTCCCACCCCGAAACGTACGAAGTTGGCCGTCGTGGTGATGGTGAAGGCCACTGGCCCCAGACCGGTTTGCAACACTTCATCGCCCGGGGCGTCAACCACGCCGGCGGTGCCGCTGCGATCGGTGAATATCACCCAGCCGTTCACCCAGCTCGTGGCGCCGCTCTGGCAGCCGGTTCGGTCGTTATTGGCGGCGCAGATCGAGATCGGCATGCCGCGCACGGCCGATTCTCCGCGGGCGTAGTTCAGCGCTCCCACCAGGGTATTGGTCTGGGTGGCGATCCGGCTGTTGCGAATGATGTCGTTGAACGCCGGCACGCCGATGGCGAGCAAGATGCTGGCAACGGCAACCGTGATCATCAGTTCGATGATGGTGAAGCCGGCGGCGCGGGTATGGGTAGGTTGCATGAGGCGGGAATATAAATAGGGCCGCGGCGGCCTGCCGGGTAGGCCGATTAGCGGCCGGCGGCAACGGACCAACGGCGGGCGGCGCCGGATTCGGTTAAATCGTCGGCGGGCTGTTCAGCTGTAGTGAACGGTCGCTGCGGACTTGCGGCACGACGAGGGACTCCTGTATATATAGTCAAAAGGTGTTTATCCATACAGGTGACTCGTGTCGGAACTCACGCCTCGGCAACGCGAGATCGTCAAGCTGATCCAGGAATCGCTGCGAGATAACGGCATGCCGCCGACCCGCGCCGAGATTGCCACCGCGATGGGGTTCAAGTCGGCCAACGCCGCTGAAGAACATCTGCGCGCGTTACAGCGAAAAGGAGTGCTGGACATCATTCCAGGCGCCTCGCGCGGCATTCAATTGAAAGACTCGATTCGCGAGCAAATGGGTTTGCCGCTGATCGGTCGAGTGGCGGCCGGCCGGCCCATGCTCGCCGAGGAGCACATTGAAAGCCGGTATCAGATCGATCCGAAGATCTTCCAGCCGCGCGCGCACTATCTGCTCAAGGTGCGCGGCATGAGTATGAAAGATATCGGCATCATGGATGGCGACCTGGTGGCCGTGCATCGCACGCCCGAAGTGCGCAATCGTCAGGTGGTGGTCGCGCGCCTGGACAATGAAGTGACCGTGAAGCGCTACAAGCAGGACGGCAAGATCGTCTGGCTGTTGCCCGAGAACGAAGAGTTCGAGCCGATTCGGGTCGATTTGAAAGAACAGTCGCTGATCATCGAAGGCATCGTGGTGGGCGTGCTGCGCCAGGGTAAGTCCAAGGGCCTGTTCCAGTAGGGCCAGTCAATAAGACAACCGTTTAGTATCAGACTGTCGTTGCCAACAATTGTCTGATCTCCGGCAGGCACGAACCACAGTTCGTGCCTGCTTTTAATTTTTGGCCCACCTCTTGTGGCGTCTTCAAGCCAGCGCGCGCGATGGCCGCGCACAGCGTGTTGCGCCCGACGCCGAAACACGAACACACCAATGGCCCGGGATCCTCGGCAGCTGCCGTCGGGCCGCCGTTGAGCAATGAAGCGCGATCCGCATCGCTAATGCGTTTCTTGGCGAACAGGGTGGAAAGCCACGCGCGGGAAGGCAGGTCGGTGCGCGATGAAATGAACACGCAGCCGGCGATGCGTTCGTCGATCAGCAACGCGCCGCGAAATACGCCAGTCGCGCCATCGGAGTATTCGAGCCAATCAACATCGGCGTTCGTCGCCTGTAGCGCGCGACGCGCCCATTCGGAATTGGGCGAAGGGCCGCGGCCAGCGAACTCATAGCGCATGAACCGCGCGCCGCGAATCGCCGTCCACCAAGTTGCATCCAAACTTGCCAGTGGCGTGCGAGCGAGCACGAAGCCATGCCAGTTCACCGCGAACGGCGTAACGCGCGCCGGCGTGTGTTTGAACTCTGGTTCGCCGGAGATGGGATCGACGATAGGGTTCACCAGGGCGCCGACCCGGCCATCCGAAGCGCAGCTGTCGTTCCAATGGATGGGGACGAACACGCTGCCGCGAGCCACCTCACCGCTGGTCTTTACTCGAGCCACCATCACGCCCCAACGAGTTTCTACACGCGCGAGCTGGCCGTCGCTCACTGCTGAGAGCAGCGCATCTTGAGCGTGCATGTCGATGAACGGTTCAGGCAGATGCGACGCCAACTGCGGCGCGCGGCCGGTGCGGGTCATGGTGTGCCATTGATCCCGGATGCGACCGGTGTTCAATACATAAGGAAACGTGGCGTCAGGTGCGTGCACCGGTGCACGGGGCGGAGTAGGGACGAAGCGAGCTTTGCCATTGCTACGATAAAAGCGTCCTGACTCCAGCAGGCGCGGCGTGCCGGGATGGCCTCGATGAGGCACTGGCCATTGAATAGGGTCGAGCGCGTCGTACTCGCTCGCTTTGAGTTCGGCGAGACCGCCGATGTCGAAGGCGCGCTCGCCGTCATTGTCGAGGGCTGAGAGTGCGGCATGCTCGACGAAAATTTCGTGCGCGTTGTCGTAGTTGAAACCGGTGTTGAAGCCCAGCCGGCGAGCGACTTCGCAAATCAACCACCAATCCGGGCGTGCCTCGCCGCTCAGCGAATGGAAGGCGCGTTGTCGTGAGATGCGTCGCTCCGAATTGGTCACCGTGCCGTCCTTTTCTCCCCAACCCGCCGCGGGCAGCAGGACGTGCGCGAATGCGTTGGTGTCGGTGGCCTGGAAACAATCGGACACCACCACCAACTCGCAGCGGCGCAGCGCCGCTTTGATCTTGTCCGCGTCGGGCAAGCTGACGACCGGATTGGTAGCCATGATCCACACTGCTTTCACTGTCCCATCATGGATGGCGTCGAACAGTTCGACGGCCTTCAATCCGCCGCGCTCAGCAATTCGAGGACTACGCCAAAATCCTTGCACCAGATTGCGATGGCCGGCGTCTTCCAACTCCAAGTGCGCGGCTAGCATGTTGGCCAGACCCCCGACTTCGCGACCGCCCATGGCATTGGGCTGGCCGGTCACCGAGAATGGGCCCATGCCGGGCTGGCCGATGCGTCCGGTGAGCAAATGACAATTGACGATGCTATTGACCTTGTCGGTGCCGGCCGAGGATTGATTGACGCCCATCGAGAACGCGGTGATGACTCGGGTGCGGCTGGCAAACAAACCATAGAACTCGAGCAACAGGTCGGTGTCGATGCCGCAAGCATCAGCCACGCTCTGCAAGTCGCCGGCCGAATCGAGTGCGACTTCGAGTGCTTCATCGAGCCCGTCCGTGTGGTTCTTTATGAAATCCATGGCGGCATGCCCGTGCTGCTGCAAGTAGGCAAGCAGGCCATTGAACAGCCAAACATCGCTGCCGCCACGCACTGGTAAATGCAGGTCGGCGATCTCGCAAGTCACGGTTCGCCGCGGATCAATCACCACGATCTTCAATTCCGGGCGTTGCTGTTTGGCCTGGCTGATGCGTTGGAACAGCACCGGGTGACACCAGGCTGTGTTCGAGCCGACCAGCACGATCAAATCCGCCAGCTCCAGATCGTCGTAACACACCGGCACGATGTCTTCGCCGAACGCGCGCTTGTGGCCGCTGACCGCGGACGACATGCACAGGCGGGAGTTGGTGTCGATATTGGCGCTGCCGATGAAGCCTTTCATCAGCTTGTTGGCGACGTAGTAGTCCTCGGTCAGCAACTGACCGGAGACGTACAGCGCCACGGAATCGGGGCCGTGTTGATCGACGATGCGGCGAAAGCCGGCGGCCACATGATTCAGCGCTGTTTCCATGCTGACGCGTTGGCCGTCGATCTGTGGATACAGCAGGCGACCGTCCGTGCCCAGCGTTTGGCCGAGCGCCGAGCCTTTGGAACAAAGTCGGCCGCGATTGGCGGGATGAGCTGGATCGCCGGCAATGCTCACCGTGCCTGTGGTCGCGTCCGGTCGGGCGAGGACGCCGCAACCGACACCGCAGTACGGGCACGTCGTCCTGATACTCACTGCCGAGTAGCCACCGCTTCACCAAAAATCAGCTTGTCGCGCAATGGGCCGACATCGCGACCTTCGCTCATCAGCTCGCAGTACCAAGCGCCATCGCGAGTGTCGCCATACAAAACTGCGCCGCGCAGTTTGTTGTTCTCGATGACGATGCGCTTGTAGATGCCGCGCTTGGCATCACGCAGTACCAAAGCTTCACTGCTCGGCCCGCCGAGGAAATCGCCGGCCGAAAACAGATCGATGCCGGTCACTTTGAGATGCGTGGACAGCATCGAACCGCGATACTGGCCGACGCCATGCTCGGCAAGATGAGTGGCACAGACGCGAGCTTGTTCGTACAGCGGCGCGACCAAGCCATAAGTGTTGTTTCGATGCTGGACGCATTCGCCCACCGCATACACGCACGGATCGAAGGTTTGCAGGGTGTCGTTTACCAGCACGCCGCGATCGCAGCGGAGGTTGGTGGCACGAGCCAAGTCGATGTTTGGTCGAATGCCTGCGGCCATCACCACCAGATCGGCTTCGATGACAGTGCCGTCGGCAAATTGCACGGCGCTAACACGGTCGGTGCCGAGTATTGCTGTCGTCTTCGCGGGCATGTGGAACTGCAGGCCGCGACGTTCTAAGGATTGCTTCAGCAGTTGAGCGGCGACCGGGTCGAGCTGCCGTTCCATCAGCGTTTCGAGTAGATGCACTACGGTGACACGCATGCCTTGCTTTAGCAGTGCGTTGGCCGCTTCGAGGCCCAACAAGCCACCGCCGATGACTACGGCTTTTGAATGAGTGCGTGCTGCGGCCAGCATCGCGTTGACGTCCTGCAGATCGCGGAATGTCACGACGCCGGGCAGGTCTTTGCCAGGCACAGGCAGAATGATGGGATTCGAGCCTGTGGCGAGCAGCAGCCGGTCGTACTGTGCCTCGATGCCACTTTGCGAACGTACACGCCGACGGATTCTATCGATGCCGACGGCGGGATCGCCGAGATGCAGAGCTACGCCATTGTCCCGATACCATTCGACCGGATTCAGCACGATATCATCGAAACGTTTCTCGCCGGCGAGCAGTGGCGACAACAGAATCCGATTGTAGTTGGGGTAGGGCTCGGCGCCGAACACGGTGATGTCGTAAGGCTGGCCGGGAATGCCGAGCAGCTCTTCGACCACTTTCATGCCGGCCATGCCATTGCCGATGACGACCAGCTTGCGCCGCGTGGTCTTGCGCAACGGCTGCGTCTTGATCCAGATCTTGCCGTCGGTCACTCGCGCCGGCCAAGCGCGCACCGAGTAATCCGCGTCTTCGACGCAGCGGCCGGTGGCTAGATTGAAGTGCTGTTTATAGACCGGCGAGGCCACCACGGGCTCGCCGTTCAGATCGCCTATCAAGCCACGCGATAGCACGTTGGCTTCGCTGTGCGGATCGTAGTTGTCGAGCGCGTACACCGCGTCACCGACTCGGAAGATGGCGATCTGTCGATCGTCGAGCAGCGCGGCCACGCCACTGTCGGGCAGCAGATCGTCGAACGAGCACACGCTGGTCCAATGATGAGTTCGCGTCATACGGCCTCTCGCTGTTGTGCGCGTTCATCGCTGGTCGCGGGACGAATCTGGCCGCGCTCCTGCACGAACACCACGTTGTCATCGTTGCGATCGCTGTTGACGAAGTGGCGGAAGCGCTTGAGCGTTTGCGGATCTTCCACTGCTTTTTTCCATTCACACTCGTAGGTGTGGACGATGCGCGCCATGTCCGCTTCGAGTTCGGCTGCGATGCCCAGCTTGTCTTCGATCACGACTTGCTTGAGGTAGTCCAGGCCACCTTCCAGATTGTCCAGCCACACCGACGTGCGTTGTAGACGGTCGGCCGTGCGGATGTAAAACATCAGAAACCGGTCGATGAAACGAACCAGCGTTTCGCGATCCAGATCGCCGGCCAGCAGGTCGGCGTGACGGGGCTTCATGCCACCGTTGCCGCACACGTACAGATTCCAGCCTTTGTCGGTGGCGATGATGCCGACATCTTTGCTCTGGGCTTCGGCACACTCTCGCGTGCAGCCTGAGACTGCGAACTTGATCTTGTGAGGAGCGCGCAGACCTTTGTAACGATTCTCGATGTCGATGGCGAAGCCGACACTGTCTTGCACGCCGTAACGACACCAGGTCGAGCCGACGCACGATTTCACCGTACGCACGGCCTTACCGTAGGCATGGCCCGATTCGAAGCCGGCGTCGATGAGCTCGCGCCATATCATCGGCAACTCATGCACCTGCGCGCCGAACAAGTCGAT
>NZ_JAEUPY010000578.1 GCF_016790065.1 Steroidobacter sp. | reverse complement strand
CTTGCACGCCGCGACGTTCCGCCATGGAAAGTTTGCTGGTCTTGCCGGTCATCGGATCCGTTGGCCCTGTTGCTACTGGGGTGCCGATTGATTCAATCGACGTTGTACGATGCAGGCGAAAATGCTGGCGGCAATCGGCAGCAGTGCATCGTCGAAGTCATAGGTCGCATGATGACACATCACGCCGCTCTGGCCGATAAATAGGTAGGCGCCCGGGCGCTGCTCCAGCAGGTGCGAGAAGTCATCGGTGAAGGGCAGCGCCGGATGGTCCTGGAGCACATTGGCGGCGCCAACCACATCGGCGCAGGCCAGCTGTGCCAACTTCGCCGGCCCATCGGCATTCACGCAAGGCGGGCACTGATGCACGACGCGACAGGCGATCTTGCAGCCGCTGGACAGCTCGAGCGCAGCGCAAGCCTCGCACAGACGATGCAATAGCAGGTCTTGAGTTGCTTGCGACAAGCCTCGCAGCGTGCCGGATAGTTCGGCGCGAGACGGAATGACGTTGTATGAGGTCCCGGCATGTAGCGAGCAGGCCGAGATGACTGCCGGTTGCATCGGGTCGACGAAGCGGCCGACGATAGCCGAGATCTCGATCGCCAGGCGCGCCGCTGCTTGCAACGGGTCAGCAGCCTTATGAGGCGCGGCGCCATGTCCGCCGACACCTTCGATGTCCACTTGCCAGATCGCGTAGCCGGTGAGCACCGGGCCGGGGCGAATGCCCACCGTGCCCGGCGCGAACAAGGGCATGTTATGAAACGCGTAAATCTCGTCGCAGGGGAAACGTTCGAACAACCCGTCGTCGATCATCCGTTGAGCACCGCTCGCGGTTTCCTCCGCAGGCTGGAAGATCAGCTGCACCGTGCCCGTGGCCGGTGGGTGCTGTGACAAATACTGAGCCAAGCCGAGCAGCGCGACGACGTGTCCGTCGTGGCCGCATGCATGTGCGCGGCCGGCATGTTGCGAGCGATGGGTGAAGTCATTCTCTTCGTTCATGGGTAATGCATCCATGTCGGCGCGGAAGCCGATGGAGATCCCCGGTCGAGCGCCTCGTACGGTACCGACGACCCCCGTACCGCCCAGTCCTCGGTGAACTTCGATGCCTAGCGTTGCCAAGGTGCTAGCGATGAACGCGGCGGTGCTGTGCTCTTCGAACGCGAGCTCTGGGTGCGTGTGCAGCTGGCGTCGCCATTGGGTCAGCACCGGTGCAGCGTCGGCGATGGCAGGAATGATGCTCATGGTCATGATCATGGTCTGGGGGCGAACAGACTTGAGACAATACTGCTATTGGTATATAGATAACAAGTTGTGCAATAGACTCACAGGCTCGAACTGCGCCATGAACAACCATTCGTCGTCGTCGTTGGCATTGCTGCTGGCTGTCGCCACTGCTTCGTTCTGCGCCGACAGTGGCGCGAAGCCGCTGGACGCCGAGATTCGCTGGACCAGCTACGGGGTACCGCACGTCAAGGCCAACGACTATGAGAGCTTGGGCTTCGGTTACGGGTATGCGGTGGCTCCGCACCGCTTATGTCTGTTGGCGGGCCGCATACTGACGCTGCGAGGTGAGCGCTCGCGCTGGTTCGGTGCCGAGGCGCCAGTCGTGGCTGGCTTCGTGCCCACCAACAACTTGAACTCCGATTTGTTTCATCGCGTCCAGTTGGGGGCGAAGGATGTGACGGACGCCACCAAGAAGTTGTCAGCAGACGCGCGTGCGCTGGCCAGTGGTTACGCTGCCGGCTATTCCCGTTACGTTGCCGAACTCAGCGAAGCACAGCGGGCGCAGGCTTGTCAGGGCGCGCCGCTTCCGGCGATGGAAGTCGCCGATGTGGTGCGGGCCATGATGTCGATCGGCGTGCTTTGGAAATCATTTCACTTGATCCCGGCCGCCGCGGCTTCCGTGTGGGGTCAGCCCGCACCGGCGAAGGTGGCCGATGCCGGTGCGGTCATGTTGCAACCGCCTGCCTCATTCGGCAGCAATGCCTGGGCCTATGGCGGCGATGTCACCGGCACGGGCAGCGCCATGGTGATGGGCAATCCGCATACATTCTGGCGCGATGTCTGGCTCAACATGCATCAGCTGCATCTGACCATTCCGGGTCAGCTCGACGTTGCCGGCGCCGATTTCGCCGGCTTGCCGTTACCCGTCGCGGGGTTCAACGAGCACGTGGCGTGGAGCATGGAAGCGCCCTCGACGGTGACGTACTACGTGCTGCAAAAGATGCAGGTGGAGACCGGGAAGCAGCCGAGTTACTTCGTCGATGGCAAACGCCGGTCGCTGCGCATCGCGCCGGTCAAGCTCGATATCAAACAGGCCGATGGCTCGATCGTACAACGCGAATTTCCGATTGCCTGGAGCGAGCTCGGCGCTTTGTATCAACTGCCGGGCATGCCAGGGCGTCCGGCCGGCTGGTATGCCGTCACCGACGCGGGCGAAGGAAATGCTCTGGGCCTCGACCAGCTGTTGGCGGTCTCACGCGCGAAGTCGACGTCGGAGTTTCGTGATGCCGCGATTCGTTACCGGGGGCTCGGCAGTCATTTGGTCGCGGGTGATCGCAACGGCGACGTTTTATATGTCGAGGCGGGGCCGCTGCTCGATATCGACGCCGCGCGGCTCGCGAGTTGCGGCGTACAGCAAGCGATGTTCAATGTGCTCGACGGCACCCGTTCCGAATGTTCCATC